>JAAYGY010000063.1 GCA_012735575.1 Clostridiales bacterium | reverse complement strand
CTTACAACAGGCTTTTTGGGCACACCATATTTCTGCCATGTACTTAGCCAAAATGGAAGGCTTAAGGAGGCTTATGATTTACTCCTAAAAGAGGACTATCCATCCTGGCTGTATCAGGTGAAGATGGGCGCTACCACCATATGGGAGCACTGGGACGGTATCAAGCCTGATGGTTCCATGTGGAGTCCGGATATGAACTCTTTCAACCATTACGCCTATGGTGCCATAGCCGACTGGTTGTATGGTGTAGTTGCTGGTCTGGATACGGACCCAGATAAGCCTGGCTTTAAGCGTATACTTATGAGGCCTCAGCCTGGCGGTGGTTTAACATATGCTCAGGCTGAGTATAAGAGTGTGTATGGCAAGGCAGCCATTAAGTGGGCTATAGAGGGTGACAAGATGGTTGTGGATATAGAAGTGCCTCATAATACAACAGCTCATGTGATCCTTCCGGGTGCTGATCCAGAGGCTATAGATGGAGATGGTATAAGCTTTACAGCCTGCTGTGGTGGAAGTGAAGCCGAGATAGGGTCAGGGGTTTATAGGTTCGTTTATCCCTATAAGGAATAACAGTCATAATAAAGCAATAATTTTCCATTTGAAAAGCCTACAGCTTTTCTCCATCCCATAGGCCAGGTTTTCTAAAGCCAAATCAGCCAAGGAGTTCACTTATTAATAGCCATTATATACATAGTGATGGAACGATTCAACGATTTAGGCCATTTTATACTCCACTTATGTGTATAGAACATAGATTAACCATGGCTTGAAAGTAATTATTTATTGAAAACAAAAAATATATATGAGGAAAAGGAGGGTTGCTTTAATGAGACTGGGTGGAGCTATTGTAAGGGGCTACAACACCCCGCAGGAGTGGATAGAGCTGGTAAAGGAGCTAGGATATAGCGCTGTCATGGCACCAATGAATTATAATGACCCTGATGAGTTGATAGATGAGTATGTAAAAGAAGCAAAAAGAGCCGATGTTATGATAGCAGAGGTGGGTGCATGGAGCAATCCCTTAACTTTAGATGATGATACTCGCAAAAAGGTATTAGACTATTGCAAAAATCAGTTAAACCTGGCCGATAGAATTGGTGCAAGATGCTGTGTCAATATAGCCGGGGCAAGGGGAGAGATATGGGACGGATTTTATAGAGACAACTATAGTGAGGATACATATGCCCTTATAGTGGATACTGTACGTGAAATTATAGATGATGTAAAGCCAAAGAACACCTTTTACACTCTAGAGCCCATGCCCTGGATGTATCCAGACTCCCCTGACAACTACTTACAGCTGATCAAGGATATAGACCGGAAAGAATTTGCTGTACATTTAGACGTGGTAAATATGATTAATAATCCTAAGAGATATCTATTTAATGATAGTTTTATCAAAGAGTGTTTTAAAAAGCTTGGACCCTATATAAAAAGTTGTCATGCCAAGGATGTGATTATGAGTAATCAGTTCACTACCATGATCAAGGAGGTAGCACCTGGTAAAGGTACATTAGACTATTCTGTATTTTTAAGGGAAGTGGAAAATCTAGACCCAGAAATGCCGGTTCTTATAGAGCACTTGGAAACCCATGAAGAATATATTGAAGCTTTTAACTATATCAAAGGTGTAGTCCATGAAAACAATATAAAATTAAGGTAAAGAAAACCTATTTAAAATATTTTTAATATGAATTATGGAGGATGAGAAAAATGAGTAAACCTATTTTAGGAACCAGAGTTGTTACACAGATTGGCATTTTGGTAAATGATATTGAAAAGGCTTGCCAGGACTATGCTGAATTTTTAGGTGTAGAAAACCCAGGATACACTATAACCGATACTTTTGACAAGACTAAAGCAGAATACAAGGGAGAGCCCTGCAATGCTAGGGCAAAGCTAGCATTTTTCAATGTAGGAGATAATCTTGCTATTGAACTAATTGAGCCGGACAAGAACCCTAGTACCTGGAGGGAGGATCTGGACAAGTATGGTGAAGGATTTCATCATATAGCTTTTGTTATAGACGGTATGAAAGAAAAAATTATGCTCCTTGAAAGAAATGGTATGCCTCTTGTTCAGAAAGGTGAATATACCGGTGGACGCTATGCATATATAGATGCAAGGGAAAAGTTAAAGGTAATGATTGAACTATTGGAAAATGATTAAGTAGAGATTAAGCAAATGACTATGGAAAACCCCGAGTTAAATTTCGGGGTTTTCTATTTATGCTTTGTAGTTTCTATCATGTCCATATTATGATTTTAATTCCAGTACTGTAACTGTTAGAAGAATTACAACATAAGATTACATGTGTCAGGTATAAAGTAAAAATTGGTCTATCATGAAACATAATGATATAATATATATCAATTAAGGACAAATCAAATATATTTGAAGGCTACTATAAAAATTAGATTAATTAGTATAAAACATCAAATTCCAATTGGAATATAAATAATAAACCAACTAAGTGATCAATAAAATATGAGGATATATTGTACATATTTGGAAGGGAGAGAAAGGTATCATTGAAAAAACTAAAGAAAAAACCTAATATTTTACTTATAACAACGGATCAGATGAGAGGAGACTGTCTTGGTATTCTTGGACATCCTGTGGTGGAAACTCCTCATCTGGATACCATGGCTCATAATGGTGCAATATTTACCAATGCTTATTCGGCAGTACCGTCCTGTATTGCTTCCAGGGCAGCAATTATGACCGGTCTTTCTCAAAAAAGTCATGGACGCGTGGGGTATGAAGACAGGGTTGAATGGAATTATGACCATTATTTAGCTGGTGAATTGGCCAAAGCAGGCTACCATACCCAGGCTATTGGAAAGATGCATGTGCATCCTGCCAGATTCCTGTGTGGATTTCACAATGTAATTCTTCATGATGGATATCTCCACACTTATCGGAGTAAAAAGTCTAGTGCTACAGAAAGCTGGTTTAACACCGATGATTATCTGCCCTGGCTAAGGGAAAAACTTGGGTATTACAATGCAGACATTATTGATGCCGGTTTGGACTGTAATTCCTGGGTAGCCAGATCATGGCCTTATCCTGAGCATCTTCATCCTACCAACTGGTTAGTAGACCAATCTATAGATTTTCTAAGGCGGCGGGATCCTACCAAGCCCTTCTTTCTTATGATGTCCTTTGTAAGGCCTCATTCACCTTTAGATCCACCTCAGTATTATTATGATATGTATATCAATAGGGAAATGCCGGCTCCACCTATAGGCGACTGGGTTGAAGAAGAAGACGACGGTATGAGGGATGCTCTGGTTTATAATGGATACGGCGGTAAACTTACGGATAGCGCACTACAAAGGGCAAGAGCAGCTTATTATGGTAGCATCACTCATATTGATCATCAGATAGGCAGATTTTTACAGGCTATGTTTGATGAGGATGTATTAGACAATACCATTATCCTCTTTACATCAGATCATGGGGATATGATGGGAGATCATAATTGGGTTAGAAAATCCATTCCTTATGAAGGAAGCACCTCTATACCCTTTATTATTTATGACCCAGGTAATAACTTAGGGATAAAATCAGGTGCGGTTATTAATAATATAGTGGAGCTTAAAGACATTATGCCCACCCTATTAGATGCTGCAGGAGTAGAGATTCCGGAAAAAGTAGAGGGAATGAGCGTAATGCCCTTGGCGAGGGAAGAGGAAACTCCCTGGAGAGAATATCTCCATGGAGAACATTCTTTTGGCGTTGCTTCAAACCACTATATTGTCACTAAGAAGGATAAATATATATGGTATTCACAAACCGGGGAAGAACAATATTTTGATCTTGAAAAGGATCCCATGGAACTACACAATGGAATAAAAGATAAGGAGTATAGCCACAGAATAAATTATCTCAGAAAAATTCTTATTAAAGAATTAGAAGGCAGAGAAGAGGGTTATTCTGACGGAAACCGATTAATTGTGGGCTGCTCTCCAAAGTCAAGTCTTTCACACATAAAAGAGGATAGTTAACATTTAAGCCTCTTGTGGGATAGCTTGCCTATAATTGCGGATAATATAAATGATTGAATAGACTGAGAAAAGGTTATTTATGTAATGAGACATAAGCATTGTAGATAAACAATGCGTAGAAACGTAGGAGGATGATTAGATGAGTGAACTTATAAATAACCGCGAATATAGGCAAAAGGTACTAAAAGAGCTAATTATGGAGCTCCATGAAGGAAAAAGCGTTGATGATGTAAAAGAACGCTTTGAAAAACTTATTGAAGGTGTATCTGTAGCCGAGATTTCTGAGCTGGAACAAAGGCTTATTATGGAAGGTATGCCTGTTGAAGAAGTTCAAAGGCTTTGTGATGTACATGCTGCTGTTTTTAAAGGCTCCATTGAAGATATACACAAGCCAGCTTCTTTAGAACAAATACCAGGGCATCCCATGCACACCTTTAAACTAGAGAATAAGGAAATAGAAAAGAGAATCGAAACAAAGGTTAATCCAGCATTAGAAGCCTTTAAAGAGTCTGATAGTGAGGAAAATGTGGGGAAACTTCTTGAAAGTTTTACTGAAATGCTGGAAATTGATAAGCATTACAGCCGCAAGGAAAACCTAGTATTCCCATTCCTGGAGAAAGCAGGCATTACTGCCCCGCCCAAGGTAATGTGGGGAGTGGACGATGATATTCGAGACCTGCTAAAGGAAGTAAAAGTACTACTGGAGGATTATAAAGGTAATAAGAATGAGGTGGCACAAAAGGCTGATGAGGCTATTGATCAGGTTAAGGAAATGATATTTAAGGAGGAAAATATACTGTTTCCTCTAATGGTGGATACTCTAAGCGAGGATGAATGGCTGACTGTCTACAGGGATAGTGATGAGATAGGATATACCTTTATAACCCCCACGGCGGAATGGAAACCTGAGAGGGCGGATTTTGATAAAGAACAGCAAGAGGAGGAAAAAGCAGATATAGAATCTGGTGTAATACGCTTTGAAACAGGCTTTATGTCTGTTCATGAGCTTGAGACTTTGCTTAATCATCTACCTATAGACATTACCTTTGTGGATAAAGATGATAGGGTAAAGTATTTTTCTCAAAGTAGCGAGCGAATCTTCCCCAGACCTAAGAGTGTAATAGGAAGAACCGTCCAAAACTGCCATCCTCCATCCAGTATCCATGTAGTAAACAAGATAGTAGAAGACTTTAAGAGTGGCGCCAAGGATCACGAGGATTTTTGGATTAGAATGGGTGAGAAATTCGTTCTTATTAGATATTTTGCAGTAAGGGATAAAAACGGACAATATTTAGGAACCGTAGAAGTTTCCCAGGATATTGCACCCTTCCAAAAACTTGAAGGAGAGAAAAGACTTCTGTCAGACTAGCCTAGATTTTATAGACATACCATTTACAAGTTCTTAATTCATAGCGGATTTCGTAGAGTTTTTCTATTCCATTAATTATACTTTGACAAGTAAATATTATCATGGGGTTGCCGGCTAGTCTTTCCTCTTTTCGGGTTATGGTACGGGCCACCCTAATCACTATATAACTCCCATCGGGCTGCTCCATCCGAAAACGGACAGGGGTGGGCAGCCCGTCTTGGGTAAACCATGCAATCATTTCTATGGGTTTCATTAACACTTTCATAATATCACCATAATTTCAATTAGTAGTAATTAAAAGCACAATTATAGCATACTAGACATCATGGGATACTCTTCTTCCTGTATAACACCGCCCATCATAGGACTTAGCCGGGAATATAAAAAGCATGAGCGTACAATTGAATCCCAGCCGTATTGGTTTCTAATCTGATCAACGGCGGCGTCTAGAGCTTTCTGCCTTTCAATATCTGCTTCAAGGAAAGACAGCTGATAAAAATCATCACTATATAGTTCAGTAGTCCGAACTCCCAGATGCCGTAAAGGTTGCCCTTGCCATAATTCATCAAACAGTTGGCATGCAACCTGGTATAGGATGTTGGTGGAGTTGGTAGGGACATCCAATTTCCGCTGATGGGAGCAGGATTCAAAATCCCGGTCTTTTATATACACCGATAGAACCCTTGCTGATTTCCTTATATCCCTAAGACGCATAGCGACAGTTTCGGTAAGGGACAATAATGCTCTATGGGCGGTCTTTCTGTCCTCTATATCAAAAGCTATGGTGGAAGAGTTGCCCAGCCCCTTTACAGGAAAATCTTGACGAACAGGTGAATTCTCTATGCCGTTGGCAAATTCCCAGATAAGACGGCCATGACTTTTAAACCATTGCATCAGCAGCTTGGGATCTGTGGCGGCAAGATCTCCTATGGTAAATATACCTTTTTTATGAAGTTTAAAGGTAGTGGATCGCCCTACCATAAACAGTTCCTCTACGGGCAGGGGCCACATTTTGTCACCAATTTCATGGGGGAAGAGTGTATGTACTTTATCAGGCTTTTGCAAGTCCGATGCCATTTTGGCAAGGAGTTTATTATTGGAAATACCTATATTTACTGTAAACCCCAATTCCTTTTTGATACGTTCCTTGATTCTATGAGCAGCCTGTATGGGATCTCCCCAGTGAACCTCCATATTAGTAAAGTCGAGGAAAACCTCGTCTATGGAGAATTGCTGTATAGAGGGGGAATATTCTTCAAGTATGGAAATCAAGGCTTTACTGCACTGCATATATAGATGATACCTGGGGGGAACAATTACCAAATCAGGGCACTTTAGTTTAGCAGAAAACAAGGATTCCCCCGTCTTAATCTTGTAGGGCTTGGTAGGTATAGATTTTGCAAGAACTATGCCTCTTCGGGCAGTAACATCCCCACCTACTACTGATGGGATAGTTCGAAGATCAAGAGTATCACCATGTTGCAGGCGATAAACCGCCTCCCAGGATAAATAGGCTGAGTTTACGTCAATATGGAATATGATCCGGTTTTTAGTTTCCATGATATTCCTCCTTCGAGTATCTTTATTATATCAGAACATATGTTCGATGTAAAGAGGAAAAAGTTTAACATGACTATGTTTTAAAATTATGTTAAGGGAGTGAAAAGCATGAAAGTAAGGAAAAGAAACGGAAGTATTCAGGCTTTTTCCATTGATAAAATTAGATTAACTTTGGAGTGTATATCAGATGATTTAAATCAGCCACTTACAGGATCAGATTTAAGTTTATTAACTGAAGAGATAGAAAGAAAGGTTATTCAAACCGGAAAGAGTATAATAGATTCTGCTGAAATCAAAAAGATTGTGGTAGAAGTATTAGAAAAACTAGGCTTTAAGCGCATAGCCAAAGCCTATGATGAGTTTGATAAAAGTAAATACTAGTTAGAATCTAGGTAGAATACAGTAGAGAGTAAGTAGAGTGATAAAATAGGAAAACAAAAAGGGATATACCTAAGTATATAAATCATAGGCCTATCCCTTTTAATAATGATTATAAGTTAAAATTTTCATTCAGCTGAAGGTAGTCTCTTAGCTTTATCAGCAGCTTTAGCATTTTCGGTAGCTGCTTTTCGGTTTTTTGCCATCTCTTCAACGGTTTTGATTTTGAGTCTTGCTGCGCCTTTATAGTCGTCTCTTGTAGGGATTAGTTTTCCAGATGCCAATCTCTTTTTGGCTTCCTCAATAGCATCCTTATATTGTGGCAACCATTGTGCCTGGGCTACTAGCATTTCGTCTACCAACTGCCAAATCTCGGGAGGATTGCAGACGGCTCCTACCAAGAGATCCATCATCATAGCCTGACGAAGGAGTAAATCATCGCCATGAACAGCAGCTTCTACAGACAGTCTCTGTACTGAGATGCTGGCATTACATACAGCTGCACATCCAAGGGGCAGATCTCCCACTTTTGGAATATTAATTCCATTGTAATCCACATAGCCTGGAACCTCAACTACAGCGTCATCGGGCAAGTTGGTTATTGTTCCATTGTTTACTACGTTAAAGTGTCCACGGTATAATCGCCCAGTTTCCAGACTTTCTACTATGTATGAGCCATGCTCCTGACTTCTGTCTTTAGGGTCAAATTTCTTCGGTTCTTCCTTTAACCAATTGGGAAAGTCGGTTTCAAACCAGTTGCGGCCTTCGGTACATACTCTTAAGTAGCCACCGGTTTCACCGTGTATCCAAACACTTAAATCTATCCAATCCATAATTTCCTCAGGACGTTTTCTGTACCATGGTACATATTCGCTTAGATGTCCATTGGACTCGGTGCTGTAGTAGCCGAAACGTCGAAGCATATCTATGCGCACCTTTTCAGTTTTGCTATATACGGGATGTTTTTCGAAGGCTTCTAAGAGCTTGTCAGTCATATCCTTACCTTTATACTTGACGGATATATACCAGGTTTGATGATTGATACCTGCACAGATAATATCTACTTCATCCTGGTCTAGCCCAAGAACTTCAGCAATTTGTTGATGTCCGCCCTGAACTCCATGGCAAAGGCCAATAGTATTAACTTTACCATATTTATTGCAGGCCCAGGTAATCATGGCATTGGGATTGGCATAATTCAGCAACAGGCAATCAGGGTGAGCAACTTCCCTAATATCTTTACAAAAGTCTAGCATTACCGGAATGCCTCGCTGTCCATACATGATACCACCGGCACACAGAGTATCTCCGACACATTGGTCAATGCCATACTTTAATGGAATATTTATATCCAGTTCAAAAGCTTCCAGCCCTCCTATTCGCACAACATTAAAAACATATTTGGCGTCTTTAAGAGCTTCTCTACGGTCGGTTGTTGATTGGATCTTAATATCAAGTCCGTTGGCATCAATATCTCTTTGACAAAGCTGGGTAACCATGGATAGATTATGTTCATTAATATCAGTAAAAGCCACCTGGATGTTATGAAATTCCGGTACCGAAAGCAAATCTTTTAGAAGACCTCTGGTAAAACCTATACTTCCAGCACCTATAAAAGCAACTTTAAAAGACATGACAGCGCCCCCTTATTAAGTTTTTATTTGTAATATTATGAAGAGGAAATACGTATTTATAAACTCTGATTTTAATCTATATTATATCAAATCTTGACCGTGTAAAGCCAATAATATTAAGGTAAATTAAAAAAATCTAAGAGAAGGGAGTAGAATCACCAAATAGAAAAAGTATTTATAAATAATGGCAATATAGGAGAATTATGAATTTTACATTTAATTACGTTTAATACGGAAGGGATAATTTATGATGAAAAGATAAAAGGTACCTTATTCATTATAAATAACGAAGGTACCTTATTCACTGTGCTTCAAATCTTTCAAGTCCTTTTTCGAATTTTTTGGCATCTACACCAGATGCAGTTACTGTTATAGGACGCCATAATCCTAGGGATAAGATTCCCAGTATGCTTTTACCATCAGTCACAGAATTCTTGCTTTTTACCTTTACATCACATTGATATTTAGATGCAAGGACAACAAAATCCCGGACTTCAGTTAACTCGCCTAAGCGTATTTGTTTTTCAATACTGTACATACATTCACCTGCCTTTCTGTCTACTTAGCAGTCAATTATCTATTTTATGCTCTTTGTCACTATTATTATACCATTACAAAGAAAAATCTCAGTAAAATCCAGGTTAAAATTAAAAGAATCTACAAAATGTGTTAAAAAAGTCAAAAAATTTGTGCATTTTGAATAATACATTTATTTATCGTGCTATTATTATGATGCAGTAAAGTAAAATAAGTGGTAAAATAAAAGACATATATATTTATATTATACCCACTTTCTAGAAAGAAATACATGAGGTGAGAGAAATGATTGATATAGTTGAAGTGATGGATTCTAATCAAATCAAGGAAACGGCAATGCTGGCGCACAGTATATGGAATCAGCACTATACCCCCATTATAGGCAAGGAACAGGTAGATTATATGCTGGCTAATTTTCAAAGTGAACAAGCCATTAAGGAGCAAATGGATGAAGGCTATAGATATTTTTTAACTTATTGCAATGGACAGGCTGTAGGATACTTTGCCGTACAAGCTAATTCAAAAGATAAGTCTTTATTTCTTAGTAAGTTTTATGTAGCCAAAGACTTTAGAGGCCAAGGGATAGGTAAGCAATGCCTGTCTTATATGGAAGATATTTGTAGAACCCATGGACTGAACAGGATATGGCTAACTGTAAATAAATATAATGATAATTCTATAAAAGCATATGAAAGATTTGGATTTAAGAAGATAGAAGAGTTAGTACAGGATATTGGTAATGGTTTTGTAATGGATGATTATAAAATGGAAAAAAGATTGGAATATTAATATATAGTTAATTGATTAAGAAAATAAATATGAGAATTAGAAAGAGCATCCGAAAGGATGCTTTTCAGTATTTTAAAAAAAGGTGTAAAAAAAATAGAATTATATGGGAATACCCCGTTTAAAGGAAACAATACGGTTTATAAAATAGATACTCATGTCCTGTAAGTTAGTAATATAGCCTACCTTTTTCCAAAACCAGCATGAATGGGGGATAATATGCTCATAAAAAAGATTAATGAATTAAGAAAGAACCTGGAAAGAGCCTTGTCTGCCAAAGAGATGGATAATAATGAAATATTAAGATTGAGCATGGAACTGGATAAATATATTGTGGAATATATGAAGATAAGGGTATGTGGAAGTGAAACTGATAAGGATGCCAGAACATCCGATTAAATATAATATGGAATGAGAATAATAAGGGAATTATAGCAATATAAAATCGATATAGATATATAGTGTGGGCAGCTGTGACAATGTGTATTTTAATTAAAGATTTGGTATGATATAATTTAGACACTAAAAATTACATAAGGAATTTAGGAGGTATTGTGAGAATGAGAAAGGTTAAAGTTGCAGTCATAGGGTGTGGTACCATAGCTAGGGATGCTCATATGCCATCTTATGCAAGTAACCCTATGGCTGAGGTAAAATATGTAGTAGATATAAAGCCCGAAAAGGCTAAGGCTTTAGGAGAGAAGTATGGAGTGCCTCATATTATTACAGACTATAGGGAAATTTTGCAGGACCCAGAGGTAGAAGCTGTATCTGTCTGCACTCCCAACGATACTCACGCCCCTATAACCATTGACTGTCTAAATGCAGGTAAACATGTTTTATGTGAAAAGCCCGCTGCCGTTAATGCAGATCTTGTTAAAAAGATGAAAGAGGCTGCTGATCGCAACGATAAAATTTTAAATATTGGCGTAGTTAATCGTTTCAATACAGCGGTTAACCATATTAAAGCCATGATCGAAGCAGGAGAATTAGGAAAAGTATATCATATATACTGCTCATTCCGTCAACATCGCTCCATACCAGGGTTAGGCGGTTGGTTTACCAACAAAGAGGTGTCTGGGGGCGGAGTGCTTATAGACTGGGGTGTTCATTTCCTGGATCTCATATTCTATTGTATAAACCCTGAAAAGGTGATATCCGTATCCAGCAATACATATAGCGAATTAGTAAAGGATTTGAAGGATTATACCTTTGTGGACATGTGGGCAGGGCCGCCAGATTATGATGGTGTATATGATGTTGAGGAGTTTGTTACTGGTCTAATTCGAACTGATGGTTCTACTATAAGCTTTAATGGAGCATGGGCTCAAAACATAGGAGAGCCAGCCATGTTTATAGAGTTTTTAGGTGACAAGGGTGGTATAAAATTAGAATATGGCGGTAACTTTACATTCTATACTACAAAGAATGGTATGCTGCAGGAGATAAAACCATCCTATCAAACTAAGAACATGTTCTATGAGGAAATCGATACTTTCCTAAAATCCGCTGTAGCCAACAGAAAGGATCGTGCTAACGTGGATAATATAATAATTACAGCTGAAACAATGGACGCTATATATGAGTCTGCTAGACTGGGAAGAGAAGTTGTGTTGTAAAGCTTTTAGAGATGCTTAGCCTAGGTTACAAGCTTAGGCTAAGCATTTTTACAAGCCATATATAAATACCTTTAGGGTATTGGAAGCGACTGCTAAACCCTTGATAAGAAAGTTTGCATTAATAGGTAGTAAATAAAAAATAATAGAATGTTTTTATAAATACTGGTTTACATGGTTTTGCCAGGTAAACTAGTATTTTTTGGCTTTTTTCCCGTTCTTAATACCAGTAGTTCAATCTTGACATTGGCTATAGAAGAGGATATACTAAAAATTAAGTTGAACCGGTTCAATTATAATGTCATAGAGGAGACAATCCTTTTATGAAACCAACAATTCGAGATGTAGCACAAAAAGCAGGTGTTTCTGTAGGAACAGTTTCACGATACTTAAACGGGCTTAAGCTTAGAGAACACAATAGGATCAAGGTAGAAAAAGCAATAAAGGAATTAAATTTTAAAGAAAATATAATAGCTAAAGGCCTTAAAAACAATCGATCTATGACCATAGGTGTGGTTATAGTAAGTTTGACTGATATTTTTGGCACATCAATAGTAACTGCTTTAGAGAGAACAGTAGAAAAGGAAAATTATAGTATTATTTTATGCGATTATGAGAACGATCTAGACAGATTAAAGTATAAACTCCAATTTCTCAGAGATCGGTCTGTCGATGCATTAGTCTTATTTCCCAGCATATGGCCTAATGAAATTACTGAAAGTGTAAATGATTATTTGCGCGATGACATACCTGTCGTTGTTATTGATGATGATTTTCCTACTCTGGAAACGGATAAAATTTTGGTTGACAATATGAATGCTTCATTTCAGGCAGTAGAGAAATTAATTAAAATGGGACACAAAAGAATTGGCATTATTAATGGACAAAAAAACTCATATACCAGCAAGGAAAGATATGCGGGATATCTAAAAGCTTTGCAAAAATACCAGATTGATGTGGATGAGGACATAATAAAATGGGGGAATTATTCCAATCATGGTGGCTATTCCGCTGCTAAAAAGATGTTACTTAGTTATAAGCCTCCAACTGCCATTTTTGCAACCAATTATTATATGACTCTAGGTGCTATAGCAGCTGTTCAAGAATTAAATATAAGTATCCCTCGGGAATTATCAATCATTGGATTTGATAGATTTCCCTTATCAGAGGTTATAAAGCCTACACTAACTCTTATCGAACAGCCTGCCTCTAGGATGGGAAGATTAGCAGGCCAAATAATTCTTAGACGACTTAAAGGCGACTATTCAGACTTTCCTATTCATCAACAAGTTCCAACCAAACTCCTGATTCGGGATTCAATTTCTTCTCCCATCAACTCATAATAGCTGGGAGAAGGCTATTATATTAACTTTAATTGGACCGATTTAAAATAAATGTAAGGAGGAAGGCTAATGGGTAAATTACGTTTCCGTCAAGTTCACCTGGACTTTCATACTTCAGAACAAATAATGGGGATTGGGGAGGACTTTGATCCAAAATTATTTGCCAAAACCTTAAAAGAAGCTGGGGTAAACTCTATTACCTGCTTTGCCAGATGTCATCATGGAATGATCTATTATGACACCAAGTTTCCTGCTAAACACCCCGGGCTTAAATTTGATCTTTTGAGAGCGCAGATAGAGGCATGCCATGAAGAAGGTATCAATGTCCCCATATATATTACTGTAGGCTGGGACGAATATATAGCCAATCGTCATCCAGAGTGGCTGGCGCGTAACGCTGATGGCACTCCACAAGGTGCTGGACCTCTTCAAGCAGGCTGGAAAAAGCTTTGCTTTAATTCGCCCTATATTGATTATGTAAGAGAACAGACAGTAGAGGTATTAGAAAAGTTTGAAGGTCAGGTAGATGGACTGTTTTTTGATATTATTTCACAAGCCCCCTGCTATTGCAGATACTGCATGGAGGGTATGCTGGAGGAAGGTCTGGATCCAGAAAGCATAGATGATGTGAAAGCTTATGCAAAGAGAGTAATTAATGATTTTAAGAAGAATATGACAGCTCTTGTAAGGCAGTATGATAAGGACTGTACAATATTCTATAATGCTGGTCATGTAGGTCCTTCTATAAGAGAGACTATTGATACATATAGTCACTTAGAGCTGGAATCCCTGCCTAGTGGAGGCTGGGGATACAGCCATTTCCCCATCACAGTAAGGTTTGCACGTAATTTGGGTAAGGAGTACCTGGGTATGACAGGCAAATTCCACAAATCCTGGGCAGACTTTGGTGGATTTAAAAATCAGGCATCCCTGGAATATGAATGCTTTATGAGCTTAGCCTATGGTGCAAAATGTTCCATAGGGGATCAACTACATCCATCAGGAGCTATAAATCAGGCTACCTATAAGCTTATTGGCAGTGTATTTAACCAGGTTAAGGAAAAAGAGGCCTGGTGTGATGATGTTACTGCTGTTACTGAGCTTGCCGTATTTACTCCTGAGGCCATTGAAGAGGGCCATATAAGGCTTCATCCTTCCATCCAGGGAGTATTCCGAATGCTTACCGAGGCTCACTACCAGTTTGATATTATAGATGGTTGTATGGATTTTAACAAATACAAGGTTATCATACTTCCTGATGTTATAACACTGGATGATGAATTAAAGAATAAGATTGAGGATTATTTAAATAATGGGGGCAAAATATTAGTTTCCTATAAATCAGGAATGAACAGAGATGAGACTGAATTCCTTCTTGAAGATCTAGGAATTGAACTGGCAGGAGAAGCAGAATATTGTCCGGATTATGTAGTTACAGGAGCAGCTATAGATAAAGATATTATGGATACGGAATATGTTATGTATGATCGGGGTTTATGGGTAAAACCTGAAGAAGGAACAGAGACTCTTGCAGATATCTGGAATCCTTACTTCAACCGAACTTACAAGCATTTTTGCTCTCATTTCCAGACTCCAGTAGAAAAGAAAAGTGAATACCCAGCCATTACACGTAGAAAAAATGTAATATATTTCGCTCATCCTATATTCTCCATGTACTACAGACATGGTGCAAGAATATACAAGCAGCTTGTATTAAATACCCTGGACCTGCTCCTTGATGATAAGCTTGTGGTAACTAATGCACCTACTACAGCACAGGTCAGCCTGAATTATCAGTCTGAACATGACAGATATGTGGCTCATATTCTACACTATATACCAGAGAGAAGATGTGAGAGCATCGATATTATAGAGGATGTGATCCCACTATATAATGTTGATCTAAAGATAATGTTGGATAAGGAGCCTGCCAAGGTATACTGTGCACCATCTATGGAGGAATTACAATTTACCTATGATGGCAAATATGTTCATGTAGTAGTTCCTGAAATTGTAGGTCATCAAATGGTGGTATTTGAATAAACAAATTTCCCGGGCATTTAGTATTAAATGCCCGGGAGTATGCTGGTTTTCATAAAAAGATTTGAGATATGCAAAACTTCCATTGCATGGAAAGAAGAAGTCTAGGGTATGTATGGATTGGTAGAGCATGAAGGAGGTACTAAATGTCTGATAATAAATCAACTTGTATGAACAATTATAATAATGGACAGACAATAGAAAACCATATTAAAGGTATAAAGGGCGAGATAGGATATAGTTCAGATCAAAGAATCGCTGCATGGCAGCGTTTGCAATACGGTATGTTTATTCACTGGGGAATATATTCTCAGTTTGGTGGAGTTTGGAATAATGAACCAGTAAAAGAGGGTTATAGTGAACAGATTCAAATGTGGGCAAACATACCTAAGGAAGATTATCTCCAGGTAGCCAGATATTTTACTGCCGAGAAGTTCAATCCTAAAGAAATTTGTTCCCTGGCCAAGGAGGCCGGAATGAAGTATATTGTAATTACTTCCAAACATCATGATGGCTTTGCCATGTTTGATACAGCTACTACAGATTATAATATTGTGGACAGTACTCTTTACAAAAAGGATCCCTTAAAAGAACTGGCAGAGGAATGCCGCAGACAGGGATTAGGTTTTGGTGTTTATTTTTCCCTGGTTGACTGGAGTCAGGGCCATACCTTTGATAAAAGAAACTGTAATCCCATACCAGAGTCCATGGAGCCATTAATTGAACAACAGCTGCGTGAGCTAATGACCAACTATGGATCAATCGTTGAGGTATGGTTTGATATGTCTTCACCAACCCCGGAGCAAAGCTGTAAATTTGCAAATATAGTTCGAGAGCTGCAGCCCCAAGCCGCTATAAATAGCCGAATCTTCAATAACATAGGCGATTTTCGAACTTTAGGAGACAACCAGGTTCCAGACACAACCTTAGATGGTCCATGGCAGACTCCTGCTTCCATCTATCATTCAACCTGGGGTTATCGAAGCTGGCAAGTACGGGATGATTTTGAAGGCAAGGTAAGGGAACTTGTTACTGGCTTAGCCAGTATAACAGCCCGTGGAGGAAATTATCTTTTAAATATAGGGCCTCGTGGAGACGGTTCCGTAGTTGAATTTGAAGCTGATGTTTTGAGGGAAATAGAAGCCTGGCTTAAGCGTCATCCAAACGCAGTAATAGGTGCATCGGCAACTCGCTTTGGAGGACAACCTTGGGGTGAGATAACATTAAATAATCGTGACTTATTCCTCCATGTTATTAATTGGCCTGAAACAGGAGAATTAAAACTTTCCGGATTAATGACCAGGGTAGTCAAAGTACAGGAGGATGGAGACTCCAATGAGCTGGAATGGAAACAAGAAGGCAGCGATCTTATAATCAGCTTACCAGAAAAGCCCAAAGATTCAATACTTCCTGTTATAAGGGTTAAACTATCTGGAGAACTGCGTATAAAGCCAGAAAAAACCCTTACCCCATCTGAAGATGGAACATGGACTATATATCCTGAACATATTTATCTAGGGCGCAGTTATGCAGATCAAGGCAATTATTTTAATGTAAGACAGACTGTTATTAGACAAACTGCCTATATATGCTGCTTAAAGGATAATCAGGTGTACCTACAACTAAATGGAGAGGCAAACCCTGATGAAAAATATCGTGTACAGATTGGTAAGGATTCTTATGTTGTTACAGGCCAGCAATTGACTAAGGAAAAAATAGGACCATTTACGGTTCCCGCTAATGAGATTACTCCTTTTACAATTACCCTTGACGAACCGGCTTATGCTACTAAGGATATTGAATTAAAATTTGAATCTGCTTACATAACATCCATAGATGGCTAGATGTAAAGGCCAGATAAAGTCTAAATCTAAGTTTTCCTATAAATATATGACAGAAACTAGTATTTGGGAAAGGAAAAGTGTAGAAGTGGAAGGATTAAGGGAAATAAAGGGATGGGAGTTAATAGATAGGCGGCCGATACCGGCCTGGTTTGATAATGTTAAGTTTGGAATATTTATCCACTGGGGAGTGTATTCTGTACCCGCGTGGGGACCTAAAAAAGCTTATGCTGAATGGTATGGTCATGCCATAAAGGATCCTAATTCTGATTTTTATAGATTCCATAAAGAAACTTATGGAGAAAAATTCGAATATAAGGATTTTGCTCCAATGTTTAGAGCCGAGCTTTTTGATGCAGACAGCTGGGCTGAGCTTTTTAAAGAAGCAGGTGCTGGCTATGTAGTATTGACAAGCAAGCATCATGATGGTTTCTGCTTATGGCCCAGTGTTCAAAGTCCAAATTGGAATAGCTGTGATGTTGGCCCCAGGAGGGATATTGTTGGAGAGTTAACAGCAGCTGTAAGAAAGCGAAATTTAAAAATGGGATTATATTATTCATTAATGGAGTGGGATAACCCACTGTATTTGCAGGATCCCAGCTTATATGCTACCAAACACATGATTCCGCAGATGAAGGATATAATTAACACCTATTCTCCTGATCTTCTTTTCACCGATGGGGAATGGGATCATTCTAGCCATGTATGGCGCAGTCAGGAGTTTTTAACCTGGCTTTTCAATGAATCAAAAGTCAGGGATCAGATTGTTGTAAATGACAGGTGGGGGAAGGAAACCAGGAGCCGGCATGGAGGCTATTATACGACAGAATATGGAGAGGTAACGCCAGGTGTAGAGTTGGACTATGAAGATGCAGAAGGTATGAGAAAATGGGAAGAATGCCGGGGTATAGGTTCATCCTTTGGATATAACAGAAACGAGAATTTAAAAGATTATATGACTGAAACGGAGCTTATTCATTTGTTAGTAGATACAGTTAGTAAGGGCGGGAATTTGTTACTGAACATAGGTCCTGCAGCGGATGGTACCATCCCTGTTATTATGGAAGAGCGCCTGCTGCAGATAGGTGATTGGCTCAAAATAAACGGGGAAGCAATATATGGTACCAAGCCCTGGACATATAGTTGGACATATAGCTCATATAATGACAATGTACGGTTTACCAGGAATGACAGACATCTTTATGCAATATGCCTGGATTGGCCTGAGAAGGATTTAAAGCTTAATATTCCTAATCTGGATCTGCAGGATCCTGTAGTTAGGCTTCTAGGATATCCGGAAAAACTGGATTCCGTTTACAGGGATAATGAGTTATATATTAAAGTACCAACATATCCTGCCAAACATTTACCTATCGGGAATGCCTATGCTTTTAAAATTGAAAAGGCATTTAAATAAAAGTCTTAGAATCATAAATAAAATTTGAAAGGAGAATGACAGAATGTTAAAAGGTATTCCATCTATATTATCACCTGATCTTCTTAAGATCCTTATGGAGATGGGCCATGGGGACGAGATTGTGATTTCTGATGGGAACTTCCCAGCAGCCAGCCTGGCTCAAAGGCTAGTTAGATGCGATGGCCATGGAGTTCCAGAAATTTTAGATGCAATCTTACAATTGTTCCCACTAGATACATATGTAGAGCATCCTGTTGCTCTAATGGAAGTGGTACCTGGAGATCCAGTAGAGCCAGTGATTTGGGATGAATATCATAAGATTGTTGAAAAGCACGGTGGAAAGGCAAGTGACTTTGAGCACGTAGAGCGTTTTGCCTTTTATGAGCGTGCTAAAAAAGCCTATGCTATTGTTGCTACAGGTGAAACCGCCTTATATGCCAATATTATATTGAAAAAAGGCGTTGTCACAGATTAACTTTTATAGTAAAGGAGATGATTGTTTATGGAAGATAAGAAATTTACTATTGCTCCTGATGGAGTAGATCCTAATTTAGTACCAAAAAGGAAGTTGTACACCGGGGCTGAAATGCCAGCCATCGGACTGGGGACTTTTGGTTCAGACCGTTTTTCAGGGGAAGATATTGCTAAGGCTGTAAGAGGTGCTATTTCTGTAGGTTACAGGCATATTGATTGTGCAGCAGTATATGGAAATGAGCATTTAATAGGTGAAGTTCTTCAAGAGGTTATGGATGCGGGTATAAAGAGGGAAGAATTGTGGATTAGCTCTAAACTGTGGAATGATATGCATGGGGATGGAGATGTCCTTTTAGCTGTAGCTCAAACATTGAAGGATCTGAAGCTGGACTATCTGGATATGTATTTTGTTCACTGGCCATTTCCTAATTATCATGCTCCAGGGGCTGACGTAGATTCCCGTGATCCCAATGCAAAACCCTATATTCATGAGAATTTTATGAAGACCTGGCGTCAGATGGAAAGATTGGTGGAAGCGGGTCTTGTAAGGCATATTGGTACTTCCAATATGACCATACCCAAATTAAAGCTATTATTAAGAGATGCAAAAATAAAACCGGCATGCAATCAAATGGAGCTTCATCCTCACTTCCAGCAGCCTGAGTTCTTTAAGTTTGTCATGGACAATGGAATTGTACCCGTGGGTTTTGCTCCAATAGGTTCACCTACACGACCTGATAGGGATAAGACACCTGAAGATACATCACCTATTGAAGATCCAGTTATTATAAAAATAGCAGAGAGACTAAATGTTCATCCTGCAGTGGTATGTGTAAAATGGGCTGTACAACGAGGTCAAGTGCCTATTCCTTTCTCCATCTATCGTAATGAATACTTAAGCAATATACAGGCTACAGTGAAAGATCCTCTTACAGAGGAGGAGATGAAGGCAATCGAAGGCATAGACAGAAATTGCCGCCTGATTAAGGGACAGGTATTCTTATGGGAAGGTGCCAAAGACTGGACTGATTTATGGGACATAGACGGAACTATTCCCACTGTTTAAAATTTAAATATTGCATTACATTATATTTTTCCCAAGAGAGATATAAGACTTCATTTATAGAAAAATGAAGGAGTTTTTTGATAGTATAATCAACGATTTGGAATAAGCTTTGATTTAGGAGCGTAAGGATATCTAAACCTTACGCTCATCATTTTATAAATAGATTCTATGACAGCAAGGTTATTGTCATGCCATAGGGAGGTTCAACTCTACCAGAGTTTTCCCTTAAATAAATTTACACTGTCAATAGTCTAATATGCTTGTAGGCTAACAAAGTACATGTTAGAATAAAGATAGATATCCACTTCTAAAAGAAAAATTTATCTGATACATGGAATAAAGCTGCATGTAAGTCGTATTACAGGAGGATATTTCATGATTAAACTGCAAGATAAAAGGAAGATATGCTTTGCAATATTTTCTCTAATGATATTTTTATTTTTACTGTTTCCTGCAAGTGCATTATCACAGTCAAATAATCCTAAGGTCACAATAACATATTTCTATGAAAATGTTTGTGGTTCATGTAATCCTGAAAAAGAATTTATTGATCTTTTCAATCAACTAGTCGGAGACCATAAAGAGGGTATAGAAGTAGAGGTTTCCATGCATAATATTTTTCATGACAGTGGTGCTAAACTCATGGATGACTATTTGCAAAAATTTGATGTTCCAGAAGATAAGCAAAGTAAGACCATGGTATTCATTGGTGATTCATTCTTGTCAGGACAGAAAGAGATTGAAAATCGCTTAAAGGATGAGTTTATTAAAGTCAAAGATTCCCTTATGCAGGACTTATTATCTGTATCACCATCCAGTGTACCAGCTCTTCAGTATTTTTATATCACAGGCTGTAGTTCCTGCCTTGAAGTAGACAGATTTTTAGATAGCATCCATGACATAGATGTCAAAAAGTTAAATATAAGCGATGCAGAAAATTTGGATTTAATCAAAATGTATTTTAAGGCCTATGAAGTTCCCGAAGAAGAACAATCTGTACCTATTATATTTATAGGTGATACTTATCTTGCAGGGGAAAAGGCTATTAAAGAATCCTTAATTACGAAAATCAAAGAGGGAGTGCATCTGAATACACCGCCCATAGAGGCTGTAGAAGGTGATCAAGTCTTAGAAGACAGGCTTGTTGGATATGATGCATTTGGCGTGCTGTTGACTGGTTTAGTCAATGGTTTAAATCCTTGTTCTGTATCAATGCTGTTATTTTTCCTTTCTATACTAATGGCCAGAAATGTAAGTCCACTGAAAATGGGGTTTACTTTTATTGCAGGAAAATTTATCACATACTTCCTTTTAGGTACCCTGTTTTTTAATATATTTGCAAAGCTGAACATACCTTGGTTTGACAAATGGGTTAAGATGATTATGATTATGGTGCTTTTTGTTATAGCACTTTTTAACCTTAGGGATCTGTTTGCTGCCCGAAGGGAAGAATATGACAAGGTAAAGATGCAGCTGCCTACCTTTTTGAGGAAGATCAATCATCAATGGATAAAAAGGTTAACTAACATCCAGCAGGATAAGGTTTTGATGCCGTTAAGCTTTGGCTTAGGGGCCATAATATCCGTTGGCGAATTTTTGTGTACCGGACAGATCTACCTGGCTACTATAATAACCGTTCTTCAAAGCGGCCAAGCTTTAGATTTTAGGGCTATGATATATTTTTTAATATATGGAGCAGCTTTTGTTCTTCCTCTCATACTCATAACTGTATTTATTCACAAAGGACGGGAGATATTTGATTTAACAGAATGGATGCGGGAAAGGATGCCCCTTATTAAGTTAATTAATGCTGTTGTCTTTATTTTGTTTGGCATAATAATTTGGGTATGGTTCTAATGGAGGCGATAAGATGCGGAAAACTAGAATATGTATAGTGGGAGAAGATGACCAGGTAATTTTGGATAAAAAACTAACAGCCCTTCCCCTTAAAGAGGAGTTTGTAATAAAAAGAAGCATTGAGTTCTTTAATGATCCAGCGCCATGTATGATTCATAGGTCAGCTGTATTGAAGAGGACATATATGGAGTTTTTCGAGTATTTTAGTCAGCTAAAAAATCAGGGGAAGAAAGAAGTTTTTTGGGAACAGTTGCCTCCGGTTTTTAAAGAAGCCTTAAACTTAAAAGATAAGCCCTTTAAAGTAAAATTTGGCTAGATATCATGTAGATAATAATAGCGGACTATTTTAGTCCGCTATAAGTTTATTCAAACTCTAACTCTACTACTGTATCCCTGTCATCAGGTAATTGAGAGCTTGGCAGATTAATGAAGATTGCATCACCATAGTGCATGGATGTCCAGGGGGTTTGAATATTGACTTCTGATTTATCAGCTAGTAGGCGGGCTCTCTTTACTTTCTTTTTAAGGCCTTGGACAGCGATTGGGCCAATTCCTCTGTCAAAAATATGAGCATATAGTTTGTTGCCATTTTGGGTATAGCGGCCCCACTCAGGTTTAGGTAGTTCAGCTATTTCACAACCGTATATACTATCGCCGTTTTGTTTCATCCATTCACCAATTTCAGCAAGTATGTCCAATGATTCTTTTGGTATTTGTCCCTTGGCATCAGGTCCTACGTTAAGGAGCAAGTTGCCACCCTTGCTAACACATTCTACTAAAGCACGGATAAGTTGTTTTGGGGATTTAAAGTCCTTGTCACTTGATGCATATCCCCAGTGATTGTTCATTGTTATACAGGCTTCCCAGGGGATAAGTTCACCTTTTGAATTTCTTATGCCCTCTGGAGGTATAATCTGTTCAGGTGAGGCAAAATCTCCTGAATAGGGTTTTGGATCGTCAAAGTCACCATGGAGTGTAAGACGGTTGTCAATAATTATATGTGGCTGTATGGATCTTATCATTTCAACTAACCTGGTAGCTTCCCATTTTTCACCTACCATATCATCATAGGAAAAATCAAACCACATAATGTCTATTTTACCATAATTGGTGACAAGATCTTTAACCTGGCCATGAAGATATTCAATATATCGTGAAAAATCCTTATCCTTCTCTTTATCTTTCCAATCTTCATTATCTCTCATAGGATGGGTTCTATCACCATAAGCAGGATAATCTGGGTGATGCCAGTCGATTAAGGAGTAGTAAAAGCCTACTTTTAAGCCTTCAGCACGAAAGGCTTCTACATATTCTTTGATTAGATCTCTTCCAGCAGGAGTATTGGTTGCTTTGTAATCTGTAAGCTTACTATCGAAGAGGCAAAAACCATCATGGTGTTTGGTGGTCATAACAGCATACTTCATTCCCGCATTTTTAGCTGCCTTTGCCCATTCTCTTGGATTATAATAGATTGGATCAAACTCTTCAAAGAAAGGTTGGTAGTCTTCAATGGTCAGTTTTTCCCTGCTTCTAACCCATTCACCTCTAGCTGGGATAGCGTATAGTCCCCAGTGAATGAACATGCCAAACCGATCATGCATAAACCACTTAATGCGATCTTGTTTATCTTGCATTTACAGCCCTCCTAATATTAAAATAATAACAAACATGGGGAATCATTGAGAAAAAAATTAAAAAAAGTATGAAAATTTATTTCTACATAAAATTCTAATTAGTTTATGATATAATTAAAATGTAATTTTCTAACCTAATCTTGTATAATTCTAACTTTTAATACAATTCTTGATCCATTGATTCGGGGGGTTAGCATTGCATGACAAGGAACTTCTAATGAAGAACTTCTTTTCACATCTAAACGTGGACGTCAAAATGGTAGGATATACAAAATGCCCTATAGATTGGTGTGATATTGAATACAGACCTGAATATAATAAAATATATTTTATTATAGATGGAGAGGGATGGTTAAAAATTGGTGACAGGGAATACTATCCCCAACCTGGACAGCTTTACTTTATGCCTTCAGGGGAACTTCAATCATATTCATCCATAAGCCCAAATACCTTTCTTAAATATTGGTGCCATTTTACAGCCAGAATAAACAATATAGATATATTTAACATACTTAATATACCTGATTTCTTAAATGTAACTGATAAAAGAGAATTAAATAACTTATTCCAACGATTATTATATTACTACGGGAAAGGAACCCCTTATTCCATACTTAAGACCAGAGGAATAATGCTAGAACTTCTGGCCTGGCTATTTGAACAGGTAAATATAAGGGATATAAATTTACAATCATATTCATTTGCCAATGATTTGCTAAAAGTATTAAAATATATAGAGGATAATCTATCCAAGGATATAACAATAGAACAGCTATCCAATATTATACACTTCCATCCTAATTATTTTATCAGGTTTTTTCGCGATCATATGGGCTGCTCACCTATTCAGTACATAAACAGGATGCGGCTAGAGAAGGCTAAAAATCTCTTAAAAGCAACTAATCTTAGTATAAAAGAAATTACTGATCTTACAGGATTTAATGATGCCAGTTACTTCTCAAAAAAGTTTAAGAAAGATATAGGACTATCCCCATTGGAATATAGGAATACGTGAAAACAGGAGCTTGGAGGGAAATCATTTGAAATTCTTTAATGATAACTTAAGAATTCGTGTGATAATAAATTTTATGATTAGATATGTAATGATACTATTAATTCCCTTTATACTATTTTCCATGATTTATATTAATTCTGTTAAAATAATTGAAAATGATATTATCAGCTCAAATATAAATATGCTGGAAAAAACACGTGAAATTTTAGAAGACCGAATTTCTGAGTTGGATAGTATTGCCGAACAGGTTAGCTGGAATACAAAGATAATACGCTACATGAACGTGAATCAGCCCTTTGAAGGTGCTAACACATACAGGACCTTAGAGACCTGTTCTGAACTATATAATTATAGTTTGACTCATAATTTAATCTATGATTATTATGTTATCTACTTAAACAGTGGTATACTTATGGGTCCCAATAAAGTATATAGAATTGCGCCCTTTTACAAAAACTTTTTTTCCTATAAAGGTGTTGATTATGATACATGGTATAAAGAAATTTCTTCATCATATAATAGGGGTACTTTTATACCAGAAAGGCAAGCTTATTTTAAGGATAAAAGACATAATCTTATAACCTATATAAGAGATTTGTCTGGTACTAGTAGGGGCAGAAGTTGTAAGATAATGTTTCTGCTAAAGGCTGATGAAATTAGAAAGCTTTTAGAAGGGTTTGATTCAATTGACTGCGGATGGGCTTATATAGCTGATGAAACTGGTCAGGTGTTGAGTAGCTATCCATTAAACTTAGAGAGATTCAGTCATAATCAAGAGTTAGATATAGAAGAAAATGGATATAGAATACAGGATTATGAGAACCAAAAAACAATTTTTACTTATGTTGTGTCCTCGAATACAGGTTGGAGATATGTTGTTGCACAGCCCTATGAAAATGTTATGCAAAAGGTGTTAAGCATAAAATATATAGGGTATAGTGTCTTTGCTTTGGCGCTTATTATTGGTATGCTTTTAGCCTATATTTGGTCTAATAAATATAGCCATTCCATAATTAAGACATTTGATTTATTCCCACAGAATAAAATTAGATATGAATTAAAAAAGGATCCTTATGAGTTTATTCAGAATTCAATTTATGAAGTGATTGAAGACTATGAACTATTAAGAGATACAGTCGATCAGCAGATTACCTTTCTTAGAAACTCATTTTTCCAACAACTTATTAACGGTGATTTTTCTAATGAATCCAATCTCAAAGTAGCTGCTGGCAATATAGGAATAGAATTGGATGGAGCTGCCTATGGCGCATGTTTAGTTCAATTATTAGGTTATGGGCATGGTACTGACAGTACTGATAAGGAAATATTAAAAGAACTGAATATCAGGCGCATGCAGGTTAGGGAAACCCTGTTGAAATATAGATTTACCAAGGGCTATATACATGAAATATCCAGAGAACACTTACTAGTAATATTTGTTATGGATGATGCTGACTTTAACCTTTATAGAAGAGAAGCTGATAAATATACAAAAAGTGTAAGAAATGAAGTAAAGTCTCTTTATTCTATAGAGGTTAGATTTGCCCTGGATCAGATATATAATAGTGCCATGGATCTGACCAATAGCATACAGAAGGAGCTCCATATACTTAATCAAGCTCAAATAAGCGAGATAAATTCTCCTTACCTTTGGTGTCATGAAATTATAGTACAAGAAACTGGATTCTATTATCCTAGAGACGTAGAAAACAGATTAATCAACTTTACAAAGGATGGAAATTATGAGAGAGTTTCAGAAATTCTTAAGCAATTAGAGATTAATAATCTGATTAGGAGAAAGCTATCTCCCAATATGCTTCGCATGTTCATATATCAATTATATGGAACTTTAATAAGGATTTCTCAAGATCTTTCAATAGACAATGAGGAATTTTATAAGTTGTCCGATACAATTCATACAAGGGGAGATATAAATATATCTTATGAAGAGATATTTGATCATATTAATGGATATTTTATATGTCTGTGTGAAATGGTAAATGAACGAAAGCAAAATCAAAATATTAAATTGATGCTTGAAATAGAGGAGTACCTAAAGAGTAATTTTGAAGACAGGAATCTATCTTTAGGGATGCTGGCTGAAAAATTCAATTATTCTCCAGCTTATCTTTCCCTATTCTTTAAAGAACAGTTTGGCAGCAATTTTTCTACTTATTTGGAGGAAATCAGAATGGCCGAAGCTATGAGATTGCTAAGAGAATGCCATCGATCTATAGAAAAGATTGCATACGAAGTAGGATACAATTCTCCAAATTCCTTTTCCCGCGCCTTCAAAAGAAAATTTGGAATTACACCCGGGCAGTATAGGCAGCTAAATAGAGTATAGAGCTACTTATATTGCATCAAGTGTTTCCTTAAAGGGATATAGTAGGATTTAACAATTACTTAATTTGCTGATCGTAAAAAATGTAGTGTGAAAAAAATATTGTTAAATAAAAAAATAATTAAACAATATGGGAGATGATAAAAAATGAATAGCACAAAAATAAAGAATATTTACATGATTTTATCACGGTGCTAAAATTAAACTAACAGTTCTAGACTTATTATGAAAAAAGGTGGGATGGGGGTATGGTAAATACCAGTAAGAAAAAGGGACTACCAAGACTACTCTTAGACCTAAAAAAATGCTGGCAACTCTATGTACTATTTATACTTCCACTAGCATATGTGATCATATTTAAGTACATTCCTATGTATGGAGCACAGATAGCTTTCAAGGATTATAAGTTTACATTAGGTATTGGTGGAAGCCCATGGGCAGGTTTCAAACATTTTGAACGTTTCTTTAAGTCTCATGAATTCTGGAATCTTATGAAGAATACCTTAGGAATAAGCATTTATAATTTAGTAGCTGGTTTCCCTTTTCCTATTATACTAGCTATCCTATTAAACTATGCTCGAAGTACAAAGTTCAAGAAAACTGTTCAGATGGTAACCTATGCACCATACTTTATATCTACTGTTGTAATGGTAAGTATGATTTTACAGTTTCTATCACCCAGAGTAGGAATAATTAATATAATGAGAGAGTTGCTAGGATTAGAGGCAATTAATTTTATGGCTGTCCCTGAATACTTCAAATCTATTTATGTTTGGTCTGGAATCTGGCAAGGAACAGGGTATGGCGCTATTATTTATTTAGCTGCTTTGGCCGGCATAGACCCAACGTTGCACGAAGCTGCTATTGTAGACGGTGCCAATAAGCTTCAAAGGATCCGACACATAGATCTACCAGGCATTATGCCAACAGCTGTTATACTACTAATACTAAATACCGGGCAAATATTAAATACTGGCTTTGAAAAGATACTACTTATGCAAAATCCTATGAACATGCGTACATCAGAGGTAATAGATACATTTGTATACCAGGTAGGACTGGCTTCTCAAACGGTTAACTATTCATACCCGACAGCAGTAGGTCTGTTCAAATCCGTAGTCAACCTATTCTTAATAGCAGTAGTGAACAAGATAGCTGAGAGACTAGGGGGTAGTACCTTATGGTAGAAATGAAAAGTGGTGCTGCAAAGAAAGCAGTAGGAAGAAAAAAAATAAAAGAACCATTTGCTGACCGGATATTTGATATTGTAAACACTTTACTATTAACCTTGATTTTGATGATAGTTTTATATCCTCTTATCTATGTGGTGAGCTCTTCCTTTAGTTCATCAAAGGCTGTGGTATCAGGAGAAGTGTGGTTATGGCCCGTTGGATGGGATTTAGAGGGATATGAAGCTGTTTTTAACCACAAAGGTATAGGATCAGGCTTTTTCAATTCATTTTTATATATGGTTACGGGTACTTTTATAAATGTGACATTGACCATTCTTGCAGCATATCCTCTATCGAGAAAAGACTTCGTAGGTAGGAACATATGGATGTTTGTCTTTGTGTTTACTATGATGTTTAGCGGTGGTTTAATTCCTTATTATCTATTAGTTAGGGATCTTGGAATGTTGGACACTCGTTGGGCTATGATTATTCCTAATGCTATGGCAGTATGGAACGTAATATTGACCCGTACCTTCTTCCAGGTCACTATACCTGATGAGCTACTGGAAGCCTCACAGTTAGATGGATGCTCAGATTTCCGTTTTGTATGGAGTGTAGTAATACCCTTGTCTGCTTCGATTATTGCCGTAAACACTTTATTCTATGCAGTAGGTCACTGGAACTCTTACTTTGATGCGTTGATATTTCTAAGGAATCATAAATTATATCCTCTGCAAATAATCCTGCGGGACATATTGATTCAAAACGAAATAGATGCCGCACAACTGTCCATGTACGATGTAAGGGATGCTATGGCAAGAGAGGCTTTGAAAGTACGGTTAAAATACTCTTTGATAGTTGTAGCTAGTGTACCGGTACTTGCTATTTATCCATTCGTCCAACAGCATTTTGTCAAGGGTGTCATGATCGGATCTATTAAGGGTTAGAATTTCATCCTTTGGGATGGAAATAAATAAAAAAATCAGGAGGAGAGAGAAATGAAAAGAAGCATACTGGTATTTATTTCATTATGCCTTGTAGCAGTACTTTTTCTCGCTGGCTGCGGCGGCAAGGCTCCAACCTCTTCTGAAAACAACAAAGCAGACACCGGACAGAAAACCGAAGATACTACAAACAACAATGAAGACACGACAGCTGACACCGGTGGTGGAGGAGGAGAGTTATCTGCACCCGGTGAGTATCCGCTTGTAAAAGATAAGGCTAACTTGAAAGTTTTGATAGGCGGAAATCCTGCAGTAGAAGATTTTAATACTAATGACTTTACTCTATGGTATGAAGAGAAAACCAATGTACATGCAGAATTTGAAGTATTACCAACAAAAGACGGTGATGAGAAGTTAAATCTTATACTTGCCAGTGGCGACTATCCTGATATTATAATGAGCGCTGGACTATCTGCGTCCCAGATTATGTCCTATGGAGCACAGGGTGCTTTCATTCCTCTGAATGACATGATCGAAGAGCACGGTTTTGAGATCAAGAAGGTATTCGAGGATGAAAGTATGGCCTATGTAAAAGATCTAATTACTTTCCCAGATGGAAATATATATACTATGCCAGACATAAACCAGTGCTACCATTGTAGTATGGCACAAAAACTATGGATCTATAAGCCTTGGCTTGATAAACTAGGGTATGATGTTCCCAAAACATTAGATGAATATAAAGAAATACTTATAGCCTTTAAGACTCAGGATCCAAATGGTAATGGTCAAGCTGACGAAATTCCTCTAGCAGCAGCTACTGATGGATGGTTATCCAGACTACACCCATTCTTTATATGTTCCTTTATTTACGCTGATCATGACAGAAATATGTTTATTAAGGATGGTGTTATTGATATCAGTGTAAACAAACCTGAGTATAAAGAAGGACTGGCATATTTGAGAGATCTATATGCTGAAGGTCTGATTAGCTCAGAGGCCTTCACTCAGGATGGAGACCAATATAGACAAATGGGTGAAAACCCAGATGCAGTTATTCTTGGTTCAGGTGTTGGAGGACATACAGGCGTTTTCACACAGTTCTATGGTGAAAGCGGAAGATGGCTTGATTATGTTATAGTTCCACCTCTCCAAGGACCAGAAGGAACAAGCCCCACATGCTATTACAATCCATATATGACAGGATTTGACAGTGTAATCACTGACAAATGTGAAAATCCTGAATTGGCCTTTAAGTGGCTAGATGGTTTCTATGAGCTTGAGACCATGATGAGATCTCTATTCGGTCGTCCAGATCAAGAATGGAGATGGGCTGAAGAAGGCGAAATCGGACTTAACGGTGAACAGGCTTTATATAAACTATTAGTACCATGGTCTGAGACTGTTCAGAACTACTGCTGGGTACAGAGTGGTCCTCAAGCTAGAACAGATACATTCCGTCTGGGAGAAATGGCCAATCCAGACGAGCCATTAGAAATCATACTATATGAAGCTACTAAGCAATACGAACCCTTTAGACCAGATTACACAGAGGTACTGCCTCCTCTTGTATTTACTGAGGAGCAGTCCAATGAGCTAGCAGATCTAGAAAAGACTATACAGGATTATGTAGAACAGATGGTTGCTCGATTTATCACAGGAGATGCTGACTTAGAAAACGATTGGGATAACTACGTTAGCACACTGGAAGACATGGGTATAGACAGATATGTAGAAATAATTCAGGAAGCATACGATACAAACTTTAAACAAAAATAATTTATGATATAATGTATTAGAGGCTAGGGGCATTAAAACCCTAGCCTCTAATATGAATACAAAGTAGTAAGTTGGGAGGATAAGCTTTATGAAAGTTGGTCTAAGTACTTATAGTATGCTGCCAGCAATTAATTCTGGTGAAATGAGCGTGTTGGATGTTATCCAATGGATAGCAGATAATGGTGGTGAACACGTAGAGATTGTACCTTTTGGATATAAGCTAGTGGATAATGACAAGCTGATTGAAGACATTAGAAAAAAGGCTGAAGACGTAGGAATCGAGATCTCCAATTATGCTATACTAGCTAATTTAATTCAGGAAGACGATGAAGCTTATGAAAATGAAATAAAAAGGCTGATGAATGAAGTGGATATTGCCCATAAGTTAGGTGTGAAAATGATGCGTCATGATGTATCTGCTTTTAGACGTCCAGCAAACCAGAATACTATTATACATTATGTAAAAGACTTGCCTAAAATGGTTGAAGGCTGCCAAAGAATTGCAGATTATGCTGCAGAATATGGCATAACTACAACGGTAGAAAACCATGGTTTTTATGTAAATGGAAGCGATAGGGTAATACAATTAATCCATGAGGTAAATCGTTCCAACTATAAAATGACATTGGACGTAGGGAACTTTTTATGCGTGGATGAAGACGCTGTTATAGGTGTTAAGAAATGCCTGCCCTATACTAATATGGTCCATTTAAAAGATTTCTATTATCGTCCCTCCCATCGTGATCCAGGCGATACCACAGAGTTTGATTGCGCTGGTCAATGGTTTACCACTGTAAATGGCAATTACCTAAGAGGATCTATAATAGGTCAGGGAGACTTGGATATGTGGCAGATCCTAAAGCTTATTAAGAAATCCGGATATGACGGATATATTTCCGTTGAATTTGAGGGTATGGAAGATTGTAAGATGGGCTCAAAAGTGGGCATGGCTAATGCCAGACGAATATGGGACGAGGTGTAAAGAAAATTTAATAGTTTTATGTATTTATTAGATATATAATATATTGTATAATATCATTGCCATACTTAGTAAGCCGACTTATTAGAAAGGATCAATAAGGAAATGAATTATACAATATATATATTATTAAGTCATAGCGGCTCCTTGCCATCCAAACTTATAAGGATGTATACCAGGGAGCCTTATTCTCATGTATCTATTGCTTTAGATCCAGATCTAAATGAATTATATAGCTTTGGAAGGCTAAAACCTTCAAACCCAATTTTGGGGGGATTTGTCAGGGAGGATATTGTATATGGAACCTTTGGCAGATTTCCCAAAACTCAGTGTGCAGTATATTCCTTAACTGTAACTCAGCAGCAATATCACAGTTTACGAGCTGAGTTAAACAATTTTGTAAAAAATAGTACAAAATACAGATATAATTTTTTAGGTTTAATAGGTGTTATGTTTCATATACCTATACAAAGAAATAACAGATATTTTTGCTCTCAATTTGTTGCAACACTGCTGAGAAACAGCGGAATAGATGTTTTCATGAAAGATCCAGCCCTGGTTTGCCCCAGGGACTTTAGAAACTGTGAAAAACTGACTTTGATTTATGAAGGGAGCCTAAGTTCCTACAGGCTTTATTCCATGTCCTATGATGATATTTTGTATAAAGCCTGAAATAGCACTAAACTTGTGACTTAGCTGTGTATGCTTTACCCGGGAATAGCTTTATATATAGTTTTTCCCTGAAAAAAGTATATACGGCTTTTTTGTTTTGATGATTCAGTGCTTTCTTTTTTGAAGAAGATGAGAATTTAGCGTAAATACATAGAAAACAATGGAAAGAATAAGGGTAAAATCTGGATTTCCAATTTTAAATTCTTTTGTTTTTGGATAAGTAATATAGTATAATAATCCCTTGAGCATTCTTTCAGGACATGTTCTGACTAGTAAGCATACTATGCTGCTGGAGGGTTGAATAATGGAATGGTATGCAATATTTGTAGAGACCGGGCGTGAGGAGGAAGTACAAAAGTTTATAGAGCTTTTATTTCCCGATGAGGAGATACGTACTTTAGTGCCCAAACGAAAGTTAATAGAACGTAAGCAGGGAAAAACCTATGAAACTATAAAGACTTTAATACCAGGATACGTTCTAACCTATACTAGTATGAGTGATGAGCTTTATTACAAACTAAAGGCGGTACCTGCAGTATATAGAGTTTTAAAGGATGAATGTGAGCCTATACCCATAAGGGATGAGGAGATGAGTATGATACTTAGCCTGACTCGCTACGGGGAGATTATAGAACTGTCTGAAGTCTATAAAGAGGGTAATCAGATAAAAGTATTAAGTGGTCCCCTAAAAGGTATGGAAGGTATAATTGAAAAATTTGACCACAGGAAAAAAAGAGTTAAAGTATGTATAGAGTTTTTAGGAGAATACAAGCGGGTTGATTTAGGAGCAAATATGGTTGTTCCCAGTAAAAATGAGAAAAGGCCGGAAGCTTGATTTAATATGCTTGCCGGCCTTTGTTGTGCTAAGAAGTATAATTAAAAGACGATTTTTTCTTCCAGGTAGCTTTCCAATTCATCTATATTCAGTCTAATCTGTTCCATAGTATCTCTATCTCTTATGGTAACACTGTTATCTTCAAGAGTATCAAAATCAACAGTAATACAGTAAGGTGTACCAATTTCATCCTGACGACGGTACCTTCTACCGATACTACCAGATTCATCATAGTCCACAGGGAACTTCTTACATAATTTAAGGTAAACTTCTTCAGCTTTCTCGCTAAGCTTTTTAGATAGGGGGAGTACCGCTGCTTTATAGGGGGCAAGATAGGGATGCAGCTTCAATACAACTCTTGTATCGCCATTTTCCAGATCCTCTTCATGATACGCATCACATAGGAAAGCCAGTGCTACCCTGTCTATACCTACTGAAGGCTCTACACAATAGGGAATATAGCGTTCATTTGTAACAGGATCAATATAGGAGAAGTTTTCTCCAGAGTGTTCACTATGCTGTTTTAAGTCAAAATCTGTTCTGTTAGCTACTCCCCATAGTTCTCCCCAGCCAAAGGGAAACAGATATTCAAAGTCTGTAGTGGCTTTGCTGTAATGGGATAGTTCCTCGGGACTGTGGTCTCTTGTACGTATATTCTCTTCTTTCATCCCTAGGCTTATCAGCCATTTTTTGCAAAAATCCTTCCAATAATTAAACCATTCCATATCCTCGCCAGGCTTACAGAAAAACTCCAACTCTGCTTGTTCAAACTCCCTGGTCCTAAAAGTAAAGTTACCGGGAGTAATCTCGTTTCTAAAGGATTTTCCAATCTGACCAATGCCAAAAGGTATCTTTTTTCGGGAGGAGCGTTGGACATTCTTAAAGTTTATAAAAATACCCTGAGCAGTTTCTGGTCTTAAATAAATTTCAGACTGGGAATCCTCGGTAACGCCCTGGTAAGTTTTGAACATAAGATTAAATTTTCTTACGTCAGTAAAATTATGTTTACCGCATTTTGGGCAGGGAATTTGGTTATCGCGGATATAGTTTTCTAATTTTTCATTCTCCCATCCATCTACTTGAGGATTATCATCGCCTTGTGCCTTCATATAGTCTTCTATGAGGTTATCGGCTCTAAAACGGGATTTACATTCCTTGCAGTCCATCAAAGGATCTGCAAAACCTGCCACGTGTCCGGAAGCAACCCAGGTTTGTGGGTTCATCAGTATAGCTGAATCCATACCTACGTTGTAGGGATGTTCCTGAATAAACTTCTTCCACCATGCTTTTTTTACATTGTTTTTAAATTCTACACAAAGAGGTCCATAATCCCAAGTATTAGCAAGACCACCATATATTTCAGAACCTGGGAAAATATAACCACGACCTTTACACAGGGCTACGATTTTATCCATAGTTATTTCTTTAGTCAATTTCTACTCCTCCTTTACAGAAAGTTGATAATATAAAAAGCCTTTCATCCCTCAAAGGGACGAAAGACTTATCTTCCGCGGTTCCACCCTTTTTGATCTATAATAAAATAGATCCACTCATAAATAAATTGCTCTGGGACGCCTTCGTTGGATCATATCCTCGGGCTTTCACCATCCCCGAGTCGCTGAAGACAGAGGATTCAACTACTCCTTCCCGTCATAGCAATATGATTAATCAGTAATATTTTGTTGTCTAAACTATATCTCAAATAATATCAAATTCAATGAAAATGTCAAGACAAAGTTTTTTGATAATATTATGGAAAACTCATTAAATATAGTATAGAATATAGAATGGTGTAGAATATATGTAAAAAGATTAGGAGGATAAGGCTATGAAAATAGGAGTAAGCTCATATAGCTTAATTAAATTAGTAAACAATGGTAGCATTAAACAGATTGATGTAATATCCTTGGCCAAGGATATTGGCTTTGACGTCATCGAGTTCATACCCTTTATATTAGAGAAGGGGGAGACTAGCGAAGAGTTTGCTGCAAGAGCTAAAGAAGAGTGTGAAAGGGTAGGCATTGAGATAGGCAGCTATACTGTAGGTGCTGATTTTATAAATGGCTCTGACGGAGATTTGAATGCAGAGATCGAAAGAGTTAAAAGGGAAGTGGATATTGCAAGGATCTTAGGTGCTAAGACCATGAGACACGATGCCACTATCGGATTCCCTGCTGACCATGTGGGACCTAGGGATTTTGATGCTGCTCTACCCAGGCTTATAGAGGGTTGTAGGGCTGTAACTGAGTACGCCCATCAGTTTGGAATTAAAACCATGATAGAAAATCACGGCTTTTTCTGCCAGGATAGCGATAGAGTTGAGAAATTAATCAATCAGGTAAACCACCCTAATTTTGGGCTATTATTGGATATGGGTAACTTTGTATGTGTAGATGAAGAGCCGGAAAAGGCTATTGGTAAACTATTACCTTATGCATTCCATGTTCATGCCAAAGATTTTCATATTAAATCTGGAATGCTGCCAGATCCCGGTGAAGGCTGGTTTAGATCCAGAGGCGGGAATTATCTGAGGGGATCTATAATAGGCCATGGAGATGTACCTATATTCCAATGCATGAAGATAATGAAGGGTTATGGTTATAACGGAGTACTATCAATAGAATTTGAAGGTATGGAGGATCCCGTATTAGCTGTAAGAATAGGGCTTCAGAACCTGAAAAAATATTTAGAAATTATATAAGGTTGGTCTTATGAAACCAATTGTAAAAAAGATATATAACGAAAATAATGATTTTCAACGAATGGAAGTATTGAAAAGGAATAGAAAAAAAAGAAGCAGGTACAAGGAGTTTTTCGTAGAAGGGGTAAAACCTATTAATTCTGCTATAGAAAATAATTGGCACATTAAATCCTTTGCTTATTCTACAGAAAGACCTCTTTCAAAATGGGCAAAGGAAATATTAGAAAATTCTAGTGCGCAAACTCATTTTGAGTTGCCCCTTAGACTAATGGAAAAACTTAGTGATAAGGAAGAAGATATATCAGAGCTCATTGCTGTTGTTTCTATTCCCGAGGACGATCTATCACGGATAAAAATTAAAGATAATATGCTGGTTGTGATCTTTGATAGGCCTTCCAGTCATGGGAATTTTGGAACACTAATACGTTCATGTGAGGCACTGAAAGTTGATGGGGTAATTGTTACCGGTCATTCCATAGATATATATGACCCTAAAACCATAAGAGCTAGTATGGGAGCCCTTTTTGCTGTCCCAACCATTAGATTGCAGTCTCATAATCAACTATTGCCATGGTTTGATCGTATGAGGCAAAAGTATAATGATTTTAAGATAATAGGCTCATCTTCTAAAGGAGACCGGTTTATAATGGAGTCAGATTTAAGCAAGGGACCTATGGCTTTAGTAATAGGTAATGAAACTTATGGATTAAGTCATAGCTATAAGCAACTTTGTGATTTCCTTGTTAAGATACCCATGTACGGAAAAATGACCTCCTTCAATGTTGCCTGTGCAGCTTCCATTATATTATATGAGATAACCAGACAGCGAGAATTTAATTAATAAAATTTTTTTGGAAATAATACAAAACTAAGAAGGATATTTAATAGATACGTAGAATATATATTTAATATCGTAACAATTTCGTAAAAAGTTCGAAATAGAACTTTAACAGACAGGCTGTCTGGAATGGAGGATTATTATGAAGAGTATAAAGTTCTTTTGGTGTATGGTTCTATCCCTGTTAATGCTGGTTGGATTTATTGTTCCTGTTGAGGCATACACTGGACACCGGTCCCTTGTGTACACCATGTATGTAAATGACCAAGAAGTGGGAGTGGTAAGATTTGCAGCTAGGGCACTGGCTATTTATGACAGGGTGGAACAGAAGCTAAGAGAACAGCATGAAGAAGATATATTTATTGATTCTAATGTTTATTTTAGAGAGGCAAAAATTGGTGCCAATGGAATCACCAATGATACGGTATTGGCTAGTGCTATTGAAGAAGCTATAGATATCAAAGTAAATGCCTATGCTATAGTCATAGACGGGGATAAGATATGCTATGTGCCATCTTCCCAAGAGGCTCATAAAGTAGTAGAAGATATTAAAAAACCATACATAGAAGCTATAGAGAAGAAGGATAACAGCCAGCTAGAGGAGATATCCTTAAAACAGGATGTTAGTTTTGAAATGGAGCTGGTATCCGAGAAAAATGTAATTAGTAGTGAAAAAGCTGTAGAATTAATTTTACATGGAAGTGAAGGCATAGAGGAATATGAGGTCAAGGAAGGAGATTCTCTTTGGTCTATAGCTAATGCAAATAATGTTAAAGTCGAAGATCTGCAGCTTGCAAACCCTGAAATAGAAGATGAACTTATTAGGCCGGGAGATATTGTAAAAATATGCCAGCAGCGAAAATTATTAACAGTTGTAACCGAAGAGAAAATAGAATACTCTGAAGAAGTGCCTTTTGAAACAGAAGTAAGAGAAGATAATACCTTGGAAAAAGGTAAAACCAAGGTTATCCAGCAAGGGGAAAAAGGTGAGAAGGAAATCATAGCTTTGGTGACCAAAGAAGATGGACAAGAGATAAAGCGAGAAATTATTGAGGAAAAGGTTATAAAAGAGCCAGTCAAACATATTGAGGCTAAGGGAACTAAAGTAGTTACTCGTACTTCCAGGTCATCTAATAGTTCTTCATCTAGAAATTCAAACTCAGGAAAATCTTCAAGTGCTCCTGTACCAGCTAATAGGGGAAGCAGAAAAGGTAAAGATGTAGCCAATTATGCATTGAAATTCGTTGGCTATCCCTATAAGAGAAATGGTAAGGGCCCTAGTGGTTTTGATTGTTCTGGATTTACCAGCTATGTATATAAGCAGTTTGGGGTTAGTATATCTTCTAGTTCTGTAGCTCAGCGTTCTGTGGGGAAATATGTACCTAAATCTCAATTACAACCTGGTGATATAGTTTGCTTTAAGAATACTAACCATGTGGGTATCTATATTGGAGGAGGAAAGTTTGTGCATGCCTCTACTTATAAGACTGGCGTTAAGATAAGCAGCCTAAAGGATGGCAAATATCCTCAAAGATATGTGACAGCCAGAAGAATTTTCGACTAGCTTTAGTACCAAAAATTATGTATAAAAGAGTAGCTAATGTGGCTACTCTTTTTTTGAATAAAAAAATCCAGTCATATTTCATCACTTTGATTTAATATATTTAAAAAGAGTTTACTTTTTATGCTATGGAAAGTGGTGAGGTTTTTTGGAAAGAATAAGGATAAATTCACAGTCCAGTTTAGCCTATAATATTATCATTATTACACTGGTTGCAGCTATAATATTTTTAAGCTATCGCCTTTTGTCCAATAGCAGATTATTTTTGTCACTTGATAATTCTTCCGTGAGTTCTGAGAATTCTTTAGAAGAAGAAGGAAGATATAAAAGGGAAGACAAAAAGGATTTTTTTTCTGAAATATGGACGCGCATAAAGGGACTGGATTTTACAGATCCTACGGTTATTATATCCTCTCATATGCCTTATTTAAACCTAACTCATCAACATACATTAGATGAGCTTGACCAACAGGACAACTCCGTTATAGCTTCAGCCAATCAGAACCAAGAAACCTCACGGCAAAGTCAACGACCGTCAGGTGATGAATTTTACCGCCAGGAGTTTGAAGTAGAAGAAGAGACAGAGGTATCTGAAGATATACAAATACAGATAAAAAACATAGATGATAATTTACCCTCTGTCAATCTTTCTGGCGAAGGGGCACAGATTCTTATTTATCATACTCATTCGAGAGAAGCTTACAGGCAGGATCCAAATAACCCATATAATGCTATTGCTGCCTTTCGATCTAATGATCTAAGCCAAACTGTAGTAGGAGTTGGAGAGGAATTAGCCAGACAGCTTCAGGCACGAAACATTCCAGTATTACATGACAAAACTGATCATGAGGTATATCCTTGGAAGTCTGGACTTTATCCCCGATCTTTGGAAACCATACAGAAAAGGATAAAGGAGCACAAATCGTTGAAAATATTCTTGGATATCCATCGAAATTATAATGAGAAGCTGAAAGATCCAGACAAGGAAGTGGTTATAATAGATGGAGAGAGGGTGGCCAAGTTTTTTATACTAATTGGTACTGGAGAAGGAATTAGTGGGGGATTTAGTCAAAAGCCTAACTGGAGGGGAAACTATCAGTTTGCATTAAAAATTACCAATAAAGCCAATGAAAAATATCCTGGATTGGCTGATGATATTATGGTTCGTACAGGACGATACAACCAGCATATATCAAACAGAGCTATTCTAATTGAGATAGGAAACCATTTAACAACCTATGCTGAGGCAAAAAGGACGGCAAAATATCTGGCTGAAATCTTAAGTGAGGTTATTGAAAATAAGTGATATATTACCATGCTTGACAATGATTTACATAGATGATAATATTGTCATGGAAGGCATTTCGTGGAACTCCATGGAATGCCTTATTATGCATTATGATATTTCCATTAAATGTAATCATAAGGAGGATAGCAATGCAAGGAAATTATGACCGGCAGCAGATTATTGACTTTTTGAATGGACATCTAAAGAAGATTGAAAGTACTAGAAACCATATTTTGAAAGAATTTTATGAGGCGTGTACTGAGGATAGGGATAATTTTAAACGTATGGTCGAAGAGTATATCAGTCATATAAAGGATTTTATGAATGCTAATATAGATTTTATGGGAAGTGAACAATGGCCATTTGTCCTTATAGGAAGCATTGTGGAAGTACAGGATTTAGATTATGACATCGTAGACAAGTTGAAGATAGTGCCACCCTTTTTTGAGGATAATACTACAAAACTGGATTGTGCCTCATGTCTCTCACCAGTAGGTCATGCCTTGCTGCTTAAAAAGATAGGTGATAAAGTTACTGCTAAAACCCCTTTAGGAAACTGTAATTTTATGATCAAATCTATAGCTTTGCCATTAAACTAAAACTATAAAATCAGTTTTTGTTGAATTGTAGGAATAATCTCCTATTTTTGAGAAAGAATCGCGATTAGTATTTCTTTTTGGCACATTTTATATTATAATTGAATCATGTATGCAAATGATTTTATTTTTTTACAAGTTTAATAAGATAATATATGTATAAGGTGGCTGGTGGTGTGAACTATAAGTTATCCGACCTGATTGATATTAACAAATTGCAGGAGTTGTTTGACAAACTATATGAGATAACAGGCGTAGTTGCAGGGGTAGCTGATAATGACGGTACAACTCTCACCAAAACAGGTTGGACTGATTTTTGTAATGAATTTCATAGGAGTAATCCTGATATAGTACATAGATGTATTGAATCTACAAATGTGTATTCTGAATTAGTTTCTAATTCAAATATATCCGGCCAAAAGGAATATGTATGCTATAAGTGTAAAAATGGAATTAATCATGCTGTTACTCCTGTTTTGCTGCAGGGCAGGGTACTGGCTTACATTTATATGTCCCAATTTTTATTGTCATCTCCTGATTTAGATTATTTTAGAAAACAAGCTTTAACCCTTGGTCTATCTGAAAGGGAATATTTAAGGTCCTTAGAGAAGCTGCCTGTTTATTCTCAGGAAAAAGTGCAAAAGTTTATGGAGTTTGCCGCCTGTATAGCTGATTTATTAGGCCAGGTGTGCAGTTATAAAATAGAATTGAATGAAAATCAGGAAATAGCAGACCTCAGATTTCAAGAACTAGCAGGTCTTTATGAAATTTGTGATTTGCCAACTGATGATAGAGCATTTCAGAAGATAGAAATAGAAAGAGATTTAAAGAAGGCTCTGGATAGGGGGGAGTTTTATCTCCTGTACCAGCCCCAGGTCAACTCAAAGACCGGTAGAGTAGAGGCTGTTGAAGCTTTAATTAGATGGAGGCATCCAGAAAGAGGCGTTATATCGCCAAACCAATTTATACCCATTGCCGAGGATACGGGACTTATTATACCCATTGGGGAGTGGGTACTGCGTACAGCATGTGAGCAAAATAAACAATGGCAGGATAGAGGTTTTAAACCCGTTCGTGTGTCAGTTAATATATCACCTCTTCAACTAAGGCGATGGGATTTTATAAACTTATTGGAGAGAATTTTGGAAGAAGTTCAACTGGATCCCAGCTATTTAGAACTGGAAATTACTGAGAACAGTCTAATGCAGTCTATGGAAGAGACTATTGAAATACTGGATCGATTGAGGCAGATGGGAGTAAGAATTGCCCTGGATGATTTCGGCACAGGTTATTCATCCTTGAATTATCTGCAGCAATTACCTATCAATAATATGAAGATAGATAAATCTTTTGTACAAGATATTGCTAAGGATAGGAATAAAAGCTATATAGCAGAATCCATAATACAATTAGCACATAGGTTAAATTTAGAGGTGATTGCAGAAGGAGTAGAGACTGAAGAACAGTTACGTGCCTTGGTAAGCAAAAACTGTGATATAATTCAAGGATATATCTTTAGCAAACCTCTGCCTTCTGGACAGGTAGAAAGGATATTAAGGCGGGGACGATTAGATTTAAGAAAATTTGTTCAGGTATAATTAAATATTTTATAAGGCGAATTAAATGCTCTTTTCTGGCGGAAGTTTTATGAAAGCCAGAAAGGAGCATTTTTTATGATTGGCAGTCTGTAGCATATTGTGAATTATTGAATATATTGCTATTAAAGATATATAAATTCATATATTAAAACATATCGTTACACCTCTTACTGATATTACTGCCCTGATTGCTTCAGATACAGTTTCCCCTGGCGATGTGCTTTTATTACAAGATGGTCTATATTTTCAAACAGTAAATATTACCAAGGATAATATACGAATTATTGCCATTAGAAGATATATGAAGGTTGCAAATCATACGTTATGTGACCTAGAGAAAGGAGGAAAATAATGCTTAAAAAAGGTAGTAGAGGAACTGAAGTAAAGAAGCTGAAGGAGCAACTTAACTAGCTGGG
>JAAYGY010000062.1 GCA_012735575.1 Clostridiales bacterium | reverse complement strand
GGAACCAAATCTCTTGATGAGATTCCAGCACTGTTAGAAAAAGTAGAAAATATGGGTATTCAGCGCGCTATTGAAATCTATCAAGGCGTATATGATCGCTACATGGCAAAATAATAGTAAGGCAATAGACGTATATAGGGCTTGTTACTTTAACAAGCCCTATATGCCATTGCAAATAAATATTAAAAGAGGGGGAAATTCTCTTGGCAGCTATAATAAATTCAATGCCCATAGAAAAAAGAAAGGGGATATCAGGCAGGCATATAATTACCTGCGTCAATCCTTCAACAGAATCTCATAATGCATTACCTACAGGAAATGGAATTATAAAATTGTCTACCATGGGACAGCCAGAGTGTGATATAATAGTCATTGAACGTGAAGAACTAATGAGCCCCCAGTGGGAGACTCCACCCAAGGCACCGCAGCTGGCTAATCATTTAGACAGGATACGGAAATTAATCCTAAATAAGGAGTACAAGAAAGCTGCTGAAATGGCTGATATGGCTGCTGCCCAAAGTGGCACACCATTTACTCTTACAGCTAACCCGTCTCATCCTGCAATTATGCTTAATATAAATCAGCCTGTTATGGTGGCCAATAACTACATAAACACCTTGAATATGAGAACATCCTTGATTACAACCCAGTGGGATGATGAGGATGGACATTATGTTCGTGAAATGTTCTGCTCCCGTGCAGATAATGTAGCGGTGGTACGAATTACGGCACCTAAAGGGCACCTAAATATGACCTTAAGGGGTATGTTTCCTGAACTGGATTACAAACGGGAAGAGTGGACCTCTAATGATATACCTAACGGCCGTTCAGGACTTTTTGATTGTTTGCCAATACCACCGGAGGTCACTATCACCCATACATTAAGCGGAATATGCCTGTCAGGTGTCTATGAATATAACCGAGGTGGTTTTTCAACAGCTGTGCGTACAATTGTAAATGGAGGAAGTGTAAATTGCAGTTCTGACAGCATTGCTATCTCCAATGCTGACAGCGTACTTTTACTAATTGGATGCAGGCGCAATTACCATAATCAGCCTGAGGGGGATGACCAGAGGCGCCTTGATGAGTTAGAAAAGCTTCCCGCTGATTTTGATTTATTGTTAAAGCGCCATGTGGATATACACCAACCCATGTTTGACAGGCTCAGTGTTGACTTAGGCGGAGATCCTGATGACTATCTATTATCCACTATAGAGTTAAAAAGAAAACAGTTTTTATCAAAGGAAATCATTCCAGCCTATATGGAAGCCATGGTAGATATGGGAAGGTTTTTCCTTTTAAGTGAATGCGGCAAATTTCCTCCAATATACGGGCATGTAAATGTTAATGTAAACCTACAGGTTTCATCCGGTAATATAGCCAATCTACCGGAAATGATGGAGTCTTTTTTCCGCTGGATAGAATGGCAGCTGCCTGATGCAAGAGAGAATGCAGAGCGAATACTTGGGGCAAGGGGATTCTTTATAGCATGTCATCCGGATGAGGAAAGTGGAAACCTCCTGCATTTTAACGAGTATTGGCCACATCACTTCTGGATTTCCAGCTCAGGCTGGTGTCTAAATCCATTCCTTGAGCACTATTATTGCACAGGGGATGAAGAATTTTTACGGGAACGTGTACTGCCACTGTACCGTGAACTAGCTTTATTATACGAAGACTTTTTAACAATCAAAGATGAGAATGGTAAATACGTTTTTGTTCCATCCTATTCACCAGAAAACTTTCCAGCTAATATCAATGTTATGGCAGTGAAAAACGCAACTATGGATATTTCTGTATGCCGGGAGGTATTGACCACCCTTCTAAAATACGGTCCTCAAGCAGATATTGGCACTCCCCAGGAGTATGAAAAATGGGAGAATATGCTTAAATGCCTTCCAGATTATTTGACCGGCAAATATGGAGAGCTAAAGGAATGGGCATGCCATGAATACGAAGAACGCTATGATCACAGACATTCATCACATTTATATGGCGCCTATCCTGGTGATGAGATACAGCCGGAACTGGATGAGGATCTTTACCGTGCAGCATTTATCAGCAACCGGATGCGCGCATTAGGTAATGAATCCTGTCATGGCATTATGCATCGTGCTCAGGCGGCAGCCCGTCTTAAAGATCCTTGGCTAGTCCAGAAGATGCTCCGCTTTACCTTGGAAAGTGGATATGTGAATGATAACTTTACTACGGCTCATAACCCATATACAAAACATGTTTTCCCAGATGGACAAGGAGGGCTTCCCACAATTCTATTGGAGAGCCTGATATATTCCCGACCTGGTTTCCTGGAGTTGTTGCCGGCTCTGCCCCAGGAATGCTTCCAGAAGGGCAGCCTGCGGGGAATGGCGGCACGAACCTTTGCTCATATTGATGAGTTTACCTGGGATATGGACAGCCGTCAGATGAAACTGGTATTTACCCCACTTAAAGACCAGGATATAACCCTGTGTTATCGCGGTGGCATTGAGGGGATTGAGATTAAAGGAGCCCATGTCAAGGCCGGACAAAATGCCAACTATTATGAGTTGACCGTTAGAGAAAATGAACAGGTGGTTATTAATTTACAAGCCATAAAATAATGTGGCGTTATCTGTGTCCTTTTTATTGGAAAGGAGGCAATGTAATAGTGGTAAATAATAATCTCAGATTATGGTACAAAGAATCTGCCAGGGACTGGAATGAGGCACTTCCTATAGGAAATGGAAGGCTTGGGGGCATGATATTTGGAAATACGGAAAAAGAGCGGATTCAGCTAAACGAGGATAGCATCTGGTATGGGGGACCGGTTGACAGAAACAATCCTGATGCCTTTACTTATCTGCCGAAAATCCGAAGCCTTCTCTTTGAAGGAAAAATAAAGGAGGCAGAAAGACTGGCAACCATGGCTCTGTCTGGTACCCCTGAAGGTCAGCGCCACTATCAGCCCCTGGGTGATCTTTTCTTAAATTTTAACCATGACAAAAACAGGGTGGAAAATTATCTAAGAGAACTGGATTTAAACAGTGGTCTGGTAAAGGTACAGTACAGCCATGATGGAGTTACTTATACAAGGGAACACTTTGCCAGTGCTGTGGATCAGGTAATTGTTATAAGAATTACTGCTGACAAGCCTTCCAGTATATCCTTTGATGCCCAGCTTAGAAGAGGAAAATATATAGAAAAAATTCAAAAGATAGCCTATGATTCCATTATGCTTAGGGGCAACACTGGAGGAGAAGAGGGTATTTCCTTTAGCACCATAGTACGGGCCATAGCCAGGGGAGGCAAAGTTTGCACCATTGGCGAAAATCTGCTGGTGGAGGATGCTGATGAGGTTGTATTACTTCTTTCAGCTGCCACTACATTTAGAAATGAAGATTACATAGATGTATGCGAAGGATATATAGATAATGCTGCCGGCAGAAGCTACGAAGATCTTTTACAAGACCATGTTAAGGACTATCAGGCACTATTTAATCGTATGGAGCTAAATCTTCAGGGCTTAAACGACAGGGCGGAGGAATTAGAGAACCTTCCCACCGATGAAAGGCTTAAAAGGGTGAGAGAGGGGAAGGACGATTTTGGACTTATTAGCCTTTATTTCCAGTTTGGCCGTTATCTTTTAATTTCCTGCAGCCGGCCGGGAACCCTACCGGCAAATCTTCAGGGGATATGGAATCAGCACATGCTTCCACCCTGGGACAGTAAATATACCATAAATATTAATGCTGAAATGAATTACTGGCCTGCGGAAGTATGTAACCTGTCTGAATGCCATGAGCCTTTGTTTGATTTGCTTGAAAGGATGAGGGAACCAGGACGGCGGACTGCAAGGGCAATGTATGGATGCAGGGGATTTGTAGCTCATCATAATACGGATATCTACGGAGATACAGCACCACAGGACATTTATATTCCGGCCACCTACTGGCCAATGGGCGCTGCATGGCTTAGCCTTCATCTTTGGGAGCATTATGAGTTTACCCAGGATATAGAGTTTTTAAGGGAAAAATATCCTGTTATGAGAGAGGCGGCAGAGTTCTTTTTAGACTTTTTAGTAGAAGATTCAAAAGGACGCCTGGTAACCTGCCCATCGGTATCTCCTGAGAACAGCTATAGACTGGAAAATGGAGAGCAGGGCGCCCTTTGTGTTGGCCCTTCTATGGACAGCCAGATTATATATGCTTTATACTCCAGATGCATAGAGGCGGCACAAATCCTGGGAGTAGATGAAGATTACATCCAGAGTTTCAAAGAGGTAATAGACAAGCTTCCAAAGCCCGAGATAGGAAAATACGGACAGATCCAGGAATGGGCGGAGGACTATGAGGAAGTGGAACCGGGACACAGGCATATTTCCCATCTTTTTGCACTACATCCTGGAAATCAGATCACTGTACGGAATACACCGGAACTGGCCCAGGCAGCAAGAAAAACATTGGAGAGAAGATTGGCCCATGGAGGAGGCCATACCGGATGGAGCAGGGCATGGATTATTAACATGTGGGCAAGACTGGAAGATGGGGAAGAGGCCTACAACAACCTCAAAGCTTTAATCGGTAAGTCTACCCTGCCAAATATGTTTGACACCCATCCTCCTTTCCAGATTGATGGTAATTTTGGAGGCATTGCGGGAATAGCCGAGATGCTAATCCAAAGCCATGCAGGCGAGATAAGCTTACTGCCAGCCCTGCCCGAGGCTTGGGTTGGAGGGAGTATAAAAGGAGTTAGGGCAAGGGGCGGCCTGGAGGTAGATATGGAATGGCGCCAGGGCAGGCTTGACAAAGTGGTCTTAAAGCCCCAGGTTTCAGGAACCTTTATGATAAGATACAAGCAAAAGAGTGGCCAGGTTAAACTGGAGGCTGGTGTTAATGTAGTTTTAGACGGCAATCTGAAGCCTGTTAATTAAACTGCTGCCATAGTTTACACTTACAAAATTATGTAATGGCTATTGTAAGATAAACCTTCTTAGCCAAATCAATGAAAGTCTTCACTTACAATAGCCATTATTAAGATAATCTGGATAAGATAATCTAGCACAATAAGTTTTAAAAATGAGGCTTAATTAACAAAGATTTCTTTGTAAACCAATTTGTTACTATTGATGTGTATAATTATATTTTTATATAGGAGGGTAAGTAAAAATGGATAAACCATTGAGACTTTGGTATCAGCAGCCTGCAAACAAGTGGGTGGAGGCACTGCCTATAGGAAATGGCAGAATAGGCGCCATGATGTTTTCCATCCCGGATCAGGATGTTATTATGCTAAATGAGGACACACTTTGGTCAGGATATCCCAGGGATACCAATGTGACTGATGCAGCAAAATATTTCCCCAAGGCCATTGAACTTGTAATGCAAAAGAAATACAAGGAGACCCAGGAATTTATCGAAGACCATATGCTAGGGCCTTTTACACAGTCCTATATGCCCTTGGGAGATCTGAAACTGGATTTTCACGATATAGACAGCAAGGAAGTTACAGAATACAAGCGGGAATTAAACCTGGGAAATGCCACAGCCACCACCGAGTTTGTACATAAATCTATACAATTCAGGCGTGAAGCCTTTATTTCCCATCCCGATCAGTGTATGGTTATTAAGCTATCTGCCAGCAATCCGTCTTCTATAAACTTTACTGTATCTTTTGATAGCAAGCTTAGATACGAGGTTTCAGCCGAGGAAAATATTCTGACTGTGGATGGTATCTGCCCGTCTCATGTGGATCCCAACTATGTCAATTCCCCAAACCCCGTTATCTATGAGGAAGAGGATGATAAAAAAGGAATTCAGTTTAGAAAAATCCTTGTTATAGAAAATCAGGGCGGAAGCATTGAAACGGACGGCAAAAATATAACTGTAAAAAGTGCCGATAGCGTAGTAATGAAGATCTGTATCCGAAGCAGTTTTAACGGATTTGACAAACAACCCTTTGTAGAAGGTAGGGATTATAAAGGGGATATAGAAAAGGATTATTCAAATGTTAAGGATAAATCCTACGATTTGTTAAAAACCCGCCATGTTGAGGACTACCAGGCCTTGTACAATCGGGTAGAACTGGATTTGGGCGAGGATACAAACTACGACTTGCCTACAGATAAGAGGTTGCTGCTATTTCAAAAAACTCAGGATGATAAGGGCTTGTATAATTTGCTCTTTCAATACGGCCGCTACCTTTTAATTGCCAGCTCAAGAAAAGGAACCCAGGCAGCTAACCTACAGGGAATCTGGAACCAGGATCTGCGTCCCCCATGGAGTTCCAACTATACTATAAATATAAATACCGAGATGAACTACTGGCCAGCTGAAATATGCAATTTATCGGAGCTACATGAACCCCTATTTCAGCTTATCGAGGAACTCAGAGTGACTGGTGCCAGAACCGCTAAGGTCCACTATAACGCTGGTGGCTTTGTTGCTCACCACAACACAGATATATGGAGGCTTTCCAATCCTGTAGGCGACTTTGGCCGTAATACTGCAGGCTATGCTTTTTGGCCTCTGGGTGCGGGATGGCTATGTCAGCATCTCTTTGAACATTATGAATACAGTCTGGATAAGGAGTTTTTAAAGGATACTGCCTATCCCGCCATAAAGGATGCAGCCAGATTCTTCCTGGACACCCTGGTGGAAGATGAAGAAACCGGATACCTTATGATGGCACCCTCCACTTCCCCGGAAAACGCCTTCCTATATGATGGAGAGGTTAGCAAGGTTTCCAAAACAGCTACTATGACCATTGCTATTATAAAGGAAGTATTTAACAACTATTTAAAATGCTGCCAAATCATTGATATAGAAGAAGACATGATTGAAGAGGTAAGCAGCAAGCTGCCCAAGCTTTTCCCATATAAGATCGGATCAAAGGGACAGCTGCTGGAGTGGGAGGAGGAGTTTGAAGAGCCAGAGCCGCACCACAGGCACATATCCCATGTTTACCCCTTTCATCCCGGATTTGAGATTACTCTGTTGGATACGCCGGAGCTGGCAGAGGGAGTCAAACAAACCCTTCTGCTACGTGGAGATGATGGCACAGGCTGGAGCCTGGGTTGGAAGGTAGGTGTCTGGGCCAGGCTGCATGATGGAAATCATGCCTTGAAACTTCTAAAACGCCAGCTGCGCTTAGTAGATGAAAGCAATATCCATTACAGTGGCGGTGGCGGATCCTATTTGAATCTCCTGGGAGCTCATCCACCCTTCCAGATTGATGGAAACTTTGGAACCACTGCAGGAATCGCAGAGCTATTCCTACAAAGTTATGATGACAAGGTGCTAATCTTACCTGCCCTGCCTGATGAATTTGCCAACGGCCGCATTAAAGGCTTGTGTGCCAAGGGTAGAATAGTTACCGATATAGTCTTTAAAGACGGCCAGCTGGACAGGATGGAGTTTTTCACAGAGGCAGAGGATAAGAGAAGGGTAACATTTATCTACAAAGGTAAATCCCTACAGCTGGATATAGTAAAGGGACAAAAATATGTTATAGACAAGTCAATGTTTGAAGGTTAACAAATATGCCTGCTGGTAATTATATCAACAGGCATAATTTTTTTAAATAAAGTCGTTTGGTATTTTTGGTCAACAAAAATAAAGAATTTGGTTTAAATAGAGCAAATTAGGGTATTAATAAATTAACCAAATAGCAATATAAAAACAACAATATGTAAGAGGAGTGGTAGTAATGAAGGATTACACAAAATTGAATCAGTACTTATCAAATTTAGCAGTATTAAATTTAAATTTGCATAACATTCACTGGAATGTTGAGGGATTACAGTTTGTCAAAGTTCATGAGTTCACCGAACAATTATATGATGACTTCTTTGAAAAATTCGATGCTGTAGCTGAGCTGCTTAAAATGAAAGGTGAAAAACCTTTAGTAAAAATGTCTGATTATCTAGAAAATGCCACCATTAAAGAGTTGGATAAGGATAAGTTTACCATCAGAGAATCCCTTGAACTTGTTCTGGAATACTTAAATGAGATGAAAAAGCTTGCAACTGAAATAAGAAATGAAGCAGACGAAGAGGGCGATTTTGAGGTAGTAATGGAGTTTGAAGATCACGTAGCTGGCTATAGCAAGAATATCTGGTTTATAAATGCTATGCTTGCATAACTAACAGTCTGTATCTGGAATGCATGGTTCCCATATTTAGGAGCCATGCATTCTGCTTTTTTTGGAATAATTAAAGGCTATTTTGTCTATTTCTTGTAAACTATAGAAGGATTCTACAATAGGATTCAAGAATATTAGAAAAAATCATATTTTGAAAGGGGAGTGGAAGTTTATGAAAAAGATAAAAATGGGTATAGTTGGTGCAGGAGTGTGGGGAGAAACCCATGCCTCCATCTATAATGAGCATATATTTGCAGAGGTGGTAGCCATATGCGATATAAGGGAGGAGAGAGCACGGCAAGTCGCAGAAAAATACAACATAAAAGAGGTTTATACAGATTTTAGGGAAATGGCTGAAAAAAGTGATTGTGATGCCGTAGCAATTGTTACTCCCGATTTTTTGCATGCAGATATTGCAGTTGAATTTGCCAACAAGGGAAAACACCTTCTGATCGAAAAACCTCTGGCAACGACCAAAGAGGATATATACAAAATAGTAGAGGCAGTAGAGCGTAATGGTATAAGAGCCATGGTGGATCTACACAACCGTTGGAATCCTCCCTTTAACACAGCAAAGCAAAAGATAGCTTCCGGTATTCTGGGAAAACCTTATACGGCATACATAAGGCTAAATGATATCAAATGGGTGGCAACGGATATGCTTTCATGGTCGGATAAGTCATCTATCCTCTGGTTTCTGGGAAGTCATAGTCTTGATACATTGAGATGGATGTTTGATGATGAAGTCAAAAGGGTTTACAGTGTCAAGAGAAGTGGCCTGTTAAAGGAATTAGGGGTAGATACGGATGATATATTCCTTACAACAATTGAATTTAAAAATGGTGGCATAGCCCATATGGAGAATGGCTGGATAACTCCCAATGGAAACACCAATATCAATGATTTTAAATTTAGTATTCTGTGTACAGAGGGAATGATAAGTATAGATGCATCCAGTCATAATCTTATCCATATGGTAACAGAGGACAGGGCTCATACTCCTGATATTTTAGTATCCAATACGGTATTTGACAGGTGCAAAGGCTTTGCTTATGAAAGTATAAGAGACTTTATTGATAGACTTATAGACGGACGAGAGTTCAGGGTAAGCCTGGAGGATGCCAAAAAATCAGCCTTGGCTATTATCGCCATACAAGAATCAGCAGAAATCGGCCAGCCTGTGGAAGTGGTGGAAGGATAAAAATCTTGAGTGATTACAATTTATTCAAAATCATGAGTTCACGAGGAATTATATGATGTTTTGTGTGAAAACCAGTAACTGAAATAATAAATGAAAATAAATAATAATAAGGGAGTCAAAATGGCTCCCTTATTTATTTTTGAACATAATTATTTAAATAGCCTTATGTAAAAGTCGATAAACATCATAATATGTCATATTTTGTATATTTACTTCCTTTGTATCAATATTTCTGTTAAAATTAGTGGGAAGCATTGGATTGATAAGTATAGTATTCTTTTTACTCCCTCTTCTGTATAATGCCAAGCTAGTAATAACTAGATGCAAATATGGAAGTATGGTTCTTCAGTTATCATACCAGGAATTATGGGTTTTAGGTATTTCATAACATCGATTATACTACTGTTCGGAATTCCCAAAGTATAACAAAGTATATACATGAGTTTTCTATAAATGTTAGGCATAATCAAAGATAATAGAAGAAAGGTGAGAAAAGGCATATGACAATTAGGCAAAAAATGCTATATTCTATTATTTGTTTTGTCATTATTCCCATGCTATTTGTTCCCATACTTACTTTTAAGAGCAATGAGAAAATTCTTGAATCAAAAATTAATATCTCTACTCAGCAAACATTGGCAGAGATTGCGAAAAATATTGATAATGTAATTGATAGCATGGTTGCAGCATCGAATATGATATGCCTTGATGAGGAACTAATCGACTGTCTATCAAAGGATGAATATGAGAGCCCATATAAATGGTATATTGAAAAAAAGGGGAAAATAGAAAGCAAATTAACTAACATACAAAATGGGTCATTGTATTCATATAATACTGATATTTTTATAATTGGCTTTGATGGAGATTTTTATGCTGCATCTGCTTATCCATATACAAAAACCTACGAAGACATAATAGAAGGAGAATGGTATGATCAGGTAATTAGTATGAATGGCTATATGCTGTGGATGGCACCGGCAGGTGAACATCTAAGCCTAACAGGAGAGGATGAATATAATATTACCATGGCTCGCCTTATAAAGGATGTTGCAGGGCGCGGCAAAGGCATTGTACTCATAAGTGTGTATCCTGAGATGAGATTAGCATCTCTTTTTAAAAGCGACGATAAAATTAACGGGACACAGATGCTTTTGATCAATGAGCAGAATAATATTATCCTATCTAATAATTTGTCATTCGATGAGACAGTTATTAATAATATTTTTTCAAAAAAAGATCTGGTAAACAGTAGGGATTCATTAGTACACTATATAAATGATGAGCAATGGGTTATTAATTACTATACAATATCTAAAACTAACTGGAAAATTGTTCAGATGACACCTTATAAAAGTTTGATGAAAGAAATAAAAGAACTTCGTTGGTATAATATTGCTGTAAATCTTTTATTAATGATAATTCTAGTTATAGTATCCACATTGCTATCATGGAGTATAACTAATCCATTACAGAAGTTAAGTCTTCTAATGAAAGAAATTCCTAGAGGAGACTTTTCAGTGCAATTTAATGTCAAAGGAAATGATGAAGTAGCTAGTTTGGGAAAAAGTTTTAATGTTATGGTGCAAGAAATGAATGCATTAATAAATAAATTAGAGGAAGCCCATCGTCAACGAGAACAGGCTAGGTTAGAAGCTTTACAAGCTCAGATAAACCCCCATTTTTTGCTTAATACATTAAATAGTATCAAATGGATGGCAACAATGAGTGGTGTTACCAATGTTAGTCAAATGATTTCAGCTTTAGGGAGTTTGTTGGAAACAAGTTTATACAGTAGCGAGGAAATGATACCCTTGGAACAGGAAGTAAAATATGTTAGCAATTATGTGTTGTTGCAGAAAATTAGGTATGGAGATCGATTTGGTATGGAGATAGAAATACCGGACAATATATTGTCTTATCGTATACCTTGTTTTATTTTACAGCCTCTGGTAGAAAATGCAATAATTCATGGTTTTGAAGGTATCGAAAAAAGAGGTTTGATCGCTATAAAAGCAAGGGAGGAAAAAGGTAACATAGTTATTGAGGTGGGGGATAATGGTAAGGGCATTCCAGAATCCAAGTTAAATAACTTATTAAAGATTGATAATGAGATGAAAGGAAGATTTAGTAATATAGGAATAAAAAATGTAGATGAAAGGATTCGGTTAAATTACGGAAACAAGTACGGTTTAAGAATAACCAGCAATGAGGGAGAAGGTACTTTAGTAAAATTGATATTACCTATAGTTGAAGGAGGTACTAGTCATGATAAGGGTATTAATTGTGGATGATGAATTCTTGGTTAGAGTAGGTATAAAAACCATGATAAATTGGGAAGAGCTGGGTTTTGAAATAGTAGGAGATGCTGAAAATGGAGATCAGGCTTTAGAGATGGCAAGAGAGCTAAGACCAGATTTAGTTTTAACAGATATTAGAATGCCAAAGATGGATGGACTAGAGTTAATAAGAGCTTTAAAGGAAGAATTGCCGGAAACCAAAGTAGTTGTGTTGAGTTGCTATCAAGATTTCGAATATGTAAGGGAAGCAATGCAATTCTTAGGTGCACTAGACTATGTTCCTAAATTATCTATGAATCCTGAAGATATTGTTAATGTTATGCTGAATGTAAAACAATTAATAGAAACAGAAAATGAAAAGCAGGGACAAATTATAAGACTTGAAAAACAAGTTAATCATAACGGTTACCTAAAACGAAATAATTGGTTTAGGGAGCTATTACTATCATCAGATTTAAATAAAAGCCAATGGTTAACCCAAGGGAAAAATCTTAGACTGAACCTCAAGCTTAATCCAGATGAAGATTATAATGTTATTTGTATGCGTATTCATAAACATACTAAAGAGGGTAAAAAGGGTAGTATTCATAGGGAGCATATTCACAATTCTATTATCAGTATATCCGATGATATTATAGAAAAAAATAATAGTCACGGAAATACATTTTATATAGATAATGAAGAATTTTGTATTTTATTAAATTGCGACCTTGATAATGATATATATGAGTTTGAAAAATTGGATCATATATGTAATCAATTATTGGACAACATAAAGCTATATGTTAATGCTTTGATTTCTCTAGGTATTGGATCTCTATCTAATGGGTTATTTGCAGTTAGAGATTCGTATCAACAAGCTAGCCAAGCGTGTAGATTTAGCTTTTATCAAGGTGTTGGTACAATAGCCTATAGTGAAGATATCCTACCATATAATGAGATATGGTATTTTGATGAGAAAATGGTTAAGAAACTTACCTCCTGTTTAGACAAAGGAGAACAGGGGGGTGTTGTTGCGGTTATTAGTGAGTATTTCGATAAAATTATAAATAATGGCAGAGTATTGCCGTCGATAGTTATAGCAGAATGCCGTGATATAATGTCTTTATTTACTAGTATCCTTAAAATGTATGGATCAAGTGTATATGAAATTAATAATGAGGATCCATATCAGATTTTAGGCAGATTTGAAACACTTAATGAAATTATGGATTGGTATCAAGTTTTTATTGATGATTTTTTCAAATACTTAAAAGAAACAAAGCAGCATATGTATGGCAAGGAAATTGCTAAGGCCGTGCAATATATAAAGCAAAATTATAATCATGAAATAAAACTAACTCATGTTGCAAGTCATATTGGAATGAATGAGTCCTATTTAAGTCATTTATTTAAAAAAGAAACAGGATTAAGTTTAACTGAGTTTATTAATATAACAAGAATAGAAAAAGCCAAGGAACTACTTAGATATGAAGATATGAATATAAATGAAGTGTCCATTAATATAGGTTATGCTAATTCAAGTTACTTTAGTAAAGTGTTTAAAGACATAGTAGGAATAAGCCCAGTAGAATATAAAAAAGCAGCTAAAAATATTGAATAAAAAACTAAAAAAAATACAAGCATCCCTATAGTATGATTATGAGAAGCTATAACACCTCAAAGTTTCTAAAGATAATTAAAACATTAATAAAGATATATTATTTAAATTCTGAAAACTCAAGTGTATAATCTAGTCAAGCATGCATGCTTAAAATGTATATTTGGGAGGATTAGTATGAAAGGGTTTTTAAGGTACTTTAGTATTATTATGTGTCTGGCAATATTAATAGGTGCATTTACGGCCTGTTCTGGTAATCAAAATTCTTCAGAAGTATCTCAAAGCCAAGGCCAGGCAAATAATCAACCTAGCCAAAACGATTCCAATCAGAATACAAAGGATACTCAAGATTCTGGAGATAGTAATGAACCAGTAAAGATAATTATCTGGGGTGGTGTACCTGAAGAAAATGGTCCCAGTGCATTGGTAGAAGAGTTTAACAAGACACATGAAGGTATAGTAGCAGAATATGTAAGGTTTGTAAATGATGAGACAGGAAATACGAAGCTAGATACTGCTCTTCTTTCAGGTGAACAGATTGACGTATATTTTACTTATTCTATTCCGATTATGACAAAACGAATAGAAGGCGGCATGGCTGAAGATCTTTCTAACTTTGATGCAGATACTTTTGTTAAAGAGAACATAGGAGAAGAGGGAGTATTTAAATACGACAACAAATACTATAGTATACCTACAGCAAAAGAGCCCTACTATATCATGCTTAATAAAGCTATTTTTGATGAATTAGGAATTGATATACCAACTGAATGGACAGTCGATGAATACAGAGAAATCTGTAAAAAGTTAGTTGATGAGTCAGGTGATAAGAAGAGATATGCAATTCATGGATATCTTGACCTGCCCAGAATGGTTCTTGGTGATAATTACTGGTATAAAGCTGATGCACAAGAGTCTAACTTCGATGATCCCATTTTTGCACAAAGCTATCAGCTATATCACGATATGATGTATGAAGATGGAAGTGCCTTCCCATATACAGAAGTATTGGCAAGAAAAATGGAGGCATATGCTCAAGACCTCTTTTTGACAGAAGAAGTAGCAATGATGCTTTCAGCTCCTTGGCATCTAAGATATGTAAGGGATACAGAATCCTATCCACATGATTGGGTCGCAACATTTGCACCTTTGCCTGTATTGGAGAAAGGTAAAGAGTACTATAACCTTGGCACCCTTAATAATTGGATTATGATGAATAGCAAATCTGAACATAAGGAAGCAGCATGGGAATTTATTAAGTATTGGTTAACAGATGGTTCAAAGTTTTTATTAGCTGGTGGTAAGGTTCCAGTGTGGAAAGATGTAGATTTAGACGAGGTAACTGAGGGTCTTTTAGGGGATAATGCTGAAGCACTATTTGATGTAGAAGCATTCAAAAGAGTTGCTTTAGATCCAAACTTAAAATATATTTTAGATACTGAAACTGTTGCGGCTCCAGAAATTGATCAAATAATTAAAGAAGAGTCAGATAAAATGTATCTGGGAGAGCAATCCGTTGAAGAGATGGTTCAATCCCTTAAACAAAGAGCTGATAAAGCAATCAAAGATGCACAATAGTATAAAATCTTTCAGGAGGATAGTGTTTATTAAAACACTATCCTCCTGAGATTGAAAAGAAGGTGAATTATATTGAGACATAATGGGCAAATGGCTATACAATCTACTCCTAAAACTATAAAATACAAAAAAAAGTCCAAAGTAAAAAATGATGTAATTGGATATTTGTTTATTACACCTAATCTCTTGGGATTTATATTTTTAACATTAATACCAGTTTTGTTTTCTTTGTTTGTATCCTTTACAGAATGGAATATTTTTAAGGGCTTTAAGGAAATGAATTTTGTTGGTCTGAAGAATTACATATCTATGTTTGAAGATACTTGGTTCAAGGCATCTATCAAAAACAATGTCATATATACTCTTGGTACTATTCCTGTAACTTTATGTGCTGCACTGTTAACTGCAGTCATATTAAATGATAAGGTTTATGGCAAAAATGCTATACGTACAATGTTTTTTATGCCTTATATATCAAATGTGGTAGCTATATCAGCTATATGGCTTGCACTTTACAATCCCTCATATGGCCCTATAAATCAGTTTCTTATGGATTTAGGTATTAGCGACCCACCTAAATGGATTGCTAGCAGTAAATGGGCATTACCGGCTGTAATGATAATGTCAGTATGGGGCGGATTAGGATATAATACAGTTATTTATTTGGCTGGGTTACAAGGAATACCCAAAGAGCTATATGAATCTGCTGATATTGACGGTGCAAACTGGTGGCATAAACTTATACGGATCACTATTCCAATGCTGTCTCCAACAACATTTTTTCTTTTAATAACCAATATAATTAGTTCTTTCCAGGTATTTGGACAGATTAATATCATGACACAAGGCGGACCTGGTACGTCAACCACCGTAATTGCCTACTATATCTATCTAAGTGGATTTAGATACTATAAAATGGGTTACTCGGCATCTATGGCTTGGTTCTTGTTTATAGCAATATTTATAGTAACTTTAATACAATGGAAGGGACAGAAAAAATGGGTCAATTATATGTAGCGGCAGGAATAAGAAAGGACGATATACATGGGTAAAGAGAGTATAAACTTTGATAAAAAAACCCGAGAAAAAATAGGGAAACTCTTTATGACAGTTATAATGTTTGCAATCGGAATAATTATGATACTTCCTTTTGTATGGATGTTATCTACATCTTTTAAGTTAGAAGTAGATGTATTTAAGTTTCCTATAGAATGGATACCTAGAAGATTTACTACAAAAAATTATGTGGAGGTATGGTTAAATCAAAATCCTCCCTTTTACGTATATTATCTAAACTCTATTAAGATTACTGTGATATGTGTTTTAGGAGAATTGGCAACAAGCAGTTTAGCAGCATATGGCTTTTCACGCCTTAATTTTAAAGGCAGGGATAGTATATTTTTAATGTATCTTGGAACCATGATGATACCATTTCAAGTTCTTATGGTGCCTCGATTCATGTTGTTCCAATGGCTAGGTCTATATAATACCCATTGGTCATTAATTCTCCCTGGAATGTTTACTACTTTGGGAGTATTTCTTTTGAGACAGTATTTTTTGACTATTCCAATGGAATTATCAGAATCTGCAAGGATTGATGGAGCAGGAGAGTTTAGGACTTTTTGGCAGATTATTCTTCCCCTTGCCAAACCGGCTTTGGCCAGTCTAGCTATACTAACCTTTGTATGGAGATGGAATGACTATGAAGGGCCCCTTGTTTTTTTATCAAATAAAAACCTTTATACTATACCTCTGGGACTAACAAACTTTATTGATGAAATGGGAGGGCAACAGAATACACTAATTATGGCAGCTTCTGTATCTGCTATATTTCCAATTATTATCGTGTTTTTACTAGGTCAAAAGTATTTTATTGAAGGTATTACAGCCGGTAGTATTAAAGGCTAATATAATACTGATTATATAAGAATAGGAGTGTATAATAAAATGAAGTATTATACTGAACCAAGTAAAAAAATCCCTATAAAGGACAGCGTGGATGTACTAGTTGTAGGCGGTGGGCCAGCTGGATTTTCTGCAGCAGTAAACGCCGGACGAATGGGAGCCCGCACAATGCTTATTGAGCAGACGGGTGATGTAGGAGGTGTAGCTACTGTAGGGCTCATGAGTCATTGGACTGGCAATACAAGAGGAGGATTCTATGAAGAGATATTAACACGATCTTGTGATCACCAAAATGCTGATAATGTTGACCAAGAATTTGGTAGACAAATAATTAATCCGGAAAAATTAAAAACCGTAATGTTGGAGATGCTTTATGAGGCCAATGTTATTGTGCAGCTACATACTTTTGCTTGTGACGTAATTTTGGAGGACAATAAGATTAAAGGGGTTATAGTAGAGAGTAAATCTGGACGAGAAGCAATAATGGCTAAGATTATAATAGATGCTTCAGGAGATGGTGACATAGCTGCTAAGAGTGGAGTACCCTTTTATAAAGGGCGGGAGACAGACGGTAGAATGCAACCTATGACCTTGATGTTTAAAGTGGCGGGTGTAGATACAGAAAGAGCTGTATTTTTAGGTAGTTTTGAGGAAACTTGCCAAGTTCCGGCAGGTGATGCACAAACTCTGGCTAAAGAGAAACTTCCATATCCTGCTGGGCATATTTTATTATATCCCACAACTCTTCCCGGTGTAGTAACCTGCAACATGACCAATTGTATTGATGTTGATGGTACAAAAGCTGAAGATTTAACTAGAGCGACATATATATGTAGAAAACAAATAGATAGTATAGTAGATTTTCTTAGAGAATATATTCCTGGATATGAGAATTGCTATGTTATAAGCTCAGCATCAATGATTGGAGTTAGGGAAACTAGGCATTTTGAAGGAGAATATACTATAACCGAAGAAGATATTTTAGAGGCCAGAGTTTTTGATGATTGGGCGGTAACAAGAGCACATTTCAATTTTGATGTTCATAATCTTTCTGGCAGCGGATTAGACGAAACTGGAATGCAGAAAAAGTTTCCTCAGCAAAAGGGATATACAATACCATATAGGTGTTTTGTTCCTAAAAAGGTTGACAATCTTTTATTAGCAGGTAGGAATATATCTGGTACTCATATGGCACATTCTAATTTTAGGGTAATGCCAATATGTGCCAATATGGGTCAATCAGTAGGTATAGCAGCTGCATTGTGCGCAAGGGATGGGATAACACCTAGAGAATTAAATGTTAAAAAACTACAGGATATACTGATGGAACAAGGTATAAAACCATAAAAAATTACAATCTGGAGGGATGTAATTGAAACATATAGTTCATAAAGCAGATTTTTGTGTGGTTGGTGGGGGACTGGCTGGGATGTGCGCTGCAATTGCTGCTGCACGGCATGGGGCAAAAGTAGTTCTAATGCACGAGAGGCCAGTTTTGGGAGGCAATGCATCCTCTGAAATCCGTATGTGGATTTGTGGTGCTCATGGAGATAATAATCGTGAGACAGGAATATTGGAAGAAATTGAATTGGAAAACAAATATAGAAACCCAACCGGCAATTATTCCATTTGGGATAGTATTCTATATGAGAAGGTTGCCTTGGAAGAAAATATAACTTTACTACTTAATTGCTCATGTAATGATTTAGAAATGGATGGAAACCGTATTCGAAGTATAAAAGGATGGCAACTAACAACTCAGACCTGGCATACTGTAGAAGCTGACCTTTTTGCAGATTGTTCAGGAGACAGTATTCTTGCGCCACTTTCCGGAGCAGAATTTAGGGTGGGCAGAGAGGCTGCCAGTGAATTCAATGAGGATATACAGCCAGAAATAGCTGACAGGAAAACTATGGGAATGAGCTGTTTAATTCAAGCCAGGGAGACAGACAGACCGCAGCCTTTTATTCCTCCTACCTGGGCATATAAGTATTTATCCGATGATGACCTTCCATATAGGGATCATCATATAGACAACAACAATTTCTGGTGGATTGAGTTGGGAGGAGAGCAGGACAGTATATATGACACAGAAGAAATTCGTGATGAGCTATTGAAGGTGGCATTTGGTGTTTGGGATCATGTAAAAAACCATGGAGATCACGGAGCAGAAAACTGGGTACTGGACTGGGTAGGCTTTTTACCAGGAAAAAGAGAAAGCAGACGATATGTTGGAGATTATATATTAACACAAAACGATGTAAGATCTGAAGGCAGATTTGAGGATTTAGTAGCTTATGGTGGATGGACTATGGATGACCATCATCCCGGTGGAATAAAATACCCAGGTCCTCCTACAATATTTCATCCTGCCCCATCACCTTTTGGAATACCATATAGATGTTTGTATTCAAAGAATATTGAAAACCTATTCTGTGCTGGACGTAATATTAGCGTGAGCCATGCTGCACTTTCTGCAACACGGGTGATGGCTACCTGTGCTACTTTAGGTCAGGCAGTTGGAACGGCTGCTGCCATAGCGGTTAGGGAAGGTTTAACTCCAAGGTCAATATATGAGAAAAAAATAAAGGAGCTTCAACAGACCTTGATGGAGGATGATTGCTATTTGCCATGGCATACAAGGGAAGTATCTCCTCTAACAAAGGCTGCAAGATTAAGTGCATCGGAGGGCGATCCAGAACCTCTTAGAAACGGAATAGACCGCCCTGTAGGAGGAGAGGACAATGGCTGGACTGGTCAATTAGGGTCATGGGTAAAATTTGAATTTGGTAAGCCGGAAGATATAAAGGAGATGCGCCTAATATTTGACAGCGACTTAAATAGAGAGGGTCATAACATGCCATGCTATTACCCCTTAGATGCAGAGCCAATAAAGGTTCCAGAAACAATGGTAAAGGCTTTTAAGATTGAAGCTATGAATGAGAGTAAAGGTGGACAATGGGAGGAAGTAGCACGTATAGACAACAACTATCAACGTTTAGTAAAGGTAGGCCTTAATGTAAGGGCTAGTGCTATTAGAGTTACGTTTGAATCCACCTGGGGATCTGAAAAGGTTCATCTGTTTTCCTGTGAACTAAGGTAGAGACTACAGTTATATTTGAAAAATATATTTTTAGGATATAGTATTACATTCAGGTCAATATAAAAAGGAGGGATCAAAAAGGATCCTTCCTTTCCTTTTGTTTTTGTATTACAGGCCTTTAACTTTTTTATTAATCATGGTATTCTATTATGAGGAGGTGGCAAGATGAAGATATTAGTAACAGGTGGAGCAGGATATATAGGAAGCCATGCCTGCGTAGAATTATTGAACGCAGGTTATGAAGTGGTGGTAGTGGATAATCTAAGCAACAGTAAGGAAGAGGCTTTAAGAAGGGTAGAGGAGATCACCGGAAAGAGCCTGAAATTTTATAAGGCTGATCTGCTGGACAGTCAGGCACTAGACACCATATTTAAGGAGGAGTCCATAGATGCAGTAATGCATTTTGCCGGCTTAAAGGCAGTAGGTGAATCTGTGTCCATACCCCTACATTATTACCATAATAATATAACAGGCACTTTGCTCCTATGTGAGGCTATGCAAAAGTATGGGGTAAAGAATATGGTTTTCAGTTCTTCGGCAACGGTATACGGAGATCCCAGTAGAGTGCCCATAACTGAAGATTTTCCATTATCAGCGACCAATCCCTATGGACAAACCAAACTTATGATCGAACAGATCCTAAGGGATTTATATAGATCCGATAACAGCTTTAATATAGCTATTCTAAGGTATTTCAATCCCGTTGGGGCTCATAAAAGCGGCCGTATAGGTGAGGATCCAAAAGGTATTCCCAATAACCTTGTTCCATATATTACCCAGGTAGCATCGGGTAAGTTAGAAGAACTTAAGGTATTTGGGAATGATTATCCAACTCCTGATGGCACCGGGGTGAGGGATTATATCCATGTAGTAGACCTGGTGCTGGGGCATTTAAAAGCTCTGGACAAGCTAATGACCAATCCAGGAGTAGTTACCTATAATCTTGGAACTGGTAAGGGATATAGCGTTTTAGAGATGGTAAAAGCTTTTGAAAAGGTAACGGGCAAACCCATACCCTACAAGATAGTTGACAGAAGACCGGGAGACATTGCTTCCTGCTATGCAGATCCAAGCAAGGCCAATAAGGAGCTGGGATGGACTGCAACCAGAGGATTAGAGGAAATGTTCCAGGATTCCTGGCGTTGGCAGTCAAATAACCCTAAGGGATACGAAGAATAAAATAATACGAAAAATAGGGAGTAAGCAACAAACACTGAGGAGGTCTACAAAATGAAGAAACCTGCATTAGTTATTATGGCAGCAGGGATGGGAAGTAGATATGGAGGGCTTAAGCAGATTGATCCCGTTGGACCAAACGGAGAGATAATTATTGATTATTCCATATACGATGCATTAAAGGCTGGATTTGACAAGGTAGTATTTATTATTAAAGAGGAGATAGAAGAGGCTTTTAGAGAGGTTATAGGTAGCAGAATCGAGAAAAAGGTGGAAACCGCCTATGTTTTTCAGGATATAGATGATTTACCAGAGGGCTTTACAAGGCCTGCAGAAAGAGAAAAACCCTGGGGTACTGGCCATGCAGTACTTAGCTGCAGGGGTAAAATTGACAGGCCTTTTGCGGTTATCAATGCTGATGATTTTTATGGAAGGGATTCCTTTCAGGTTCTCTATGATTATTTAAAGGATATAGATGATGTTAAGTCCTATAACTATGCTATGGTAGGCTTTATACTAAAGAATACTTTAACAGAGCATGGTTATGTATCAAGAGGTATATGTCAAGTTAACTCCCAGGGTTATCTGGAAGATATCAAGGAGCGTACCAAGATACAAAGGTTTTCCGATGGTGTAAAATATCAGGAAGATGGAGAATGGATTACTATACCTGAGAACAGCATTGTATCTATGAATATGTGGGGCTTTACCCCCAGTATTTTTGATGAGTTGGAGACCGGATTTTCCAACTTTTTAGAGAAAAACAAAGACAATATAGAAAAGGCAGAGTTTTTCCTTCCCAATCTAGTAGGAGATCTGGTCACAGATGACAAGGCAAAGGTCAAGGTCTTAACTTCCAATGAGCGCTGGTACGGAGTTACCTATAAAGAGGACAAACCTATAGTAAAAAAAGCAATAGGAGAATTGATTAAACAGGGGATATATCCAGATAAATTATAGGAGCTGAGTAACTATGAATAGGAATGAATTTAATGTAGAAAAAATAGCTAAAGAATTTCAGTTTGACGGCCAATACCAAAAGGCCAAACGTAATACTGACGGGCATATAAACGACACCTTTATAGTCTACTTTACCAAGGATGACGGTAAGGAACAACGCTATATTCTGCAGAGAATAAATCATAGCATTTTCAAAGAACCGGAAAAGCTGATGGAAAACGTAATGGGCATAACCCAGCATATGAGGGAGAAAATTATAGCTGCCGGTGGTGATCCTCTAAGGGAGACTCTTAACATAGTGCCCACAGTAGATAATAAAGCGTTATATGTAAGTGAAGAGGGCAATTACTGGAGGGCTTATCTCTATATAGAAGGCGCTAAGGCTTATGAACTTCCCGAGAGTGCCCACCAGTTTTATAATGTAGGCAAGGCGTTTGGAAAGTTCCAAAGGCTGCTTAGTGATTACCCTGCAGAAAAACTTCATGAAACCATACCCAACTTCCACCATACAAAACTTCGCTTTGACGCACTGGTTAAGGCTGTGGAAGAAGATGTTATGAACCGGGCAAAGGATGTAAAGGAAGAAATAGAGTTTGCCTTTGCCAGGGAGCATGATACTCCCATACTGGTGGATCTTTTGGAAAAAGGGCAGCTGCCCTTGAGGGTTACCCACAATGATACAAAGCTTAATAATGTAATGATAGACACTACTACAGGGGAAGGTATATGTGTAATTGATCTGGATACTGTAATGCCCGGCCTATCCCTTTACGATTTTGGTGACTCTATCCGGTTTGGTGCCAGTACTGCACCAGAGGATGAAAAGGATCTGTCCAAGGTTTGGATGGACTTAAATCTGTACGAAAAGTACACCAAGGGATTCCTGGAAGAGGCGGGAGCCAGCCTTACCAAAACTGAGCTTGAATATCTGGCCTTTTCTGCTAAGCTGATGACCTATGAATGTGGAATCAGATTCTTAACAGACTATCTGCAAGGAGATACCTATTTTAAAATTCACAGGCCGGAACACAATTTAGACCGTACCCGAACCCAGTTTAAACTGGTGGCAGATATGGAAGAAAAGATGGATGAAATGAATAAGATTGTAGAAAAATATATGAAATAAGCCATAGAGCCAAGTTTTCTTTATTATACATTTAATTATAAAATTTGGACGGAGGAAGATTAATGAGTGAAATCCTTTACACTGCAAAGGTATTAAGTTCCTTGAAGAAAGTTTTTTCCGACGAGGAACCAAGGTATGAGCCAGAATGCAATATACTAACCGCCCTAAAAAACGAAACAGTTTCCTTTCAGGTGGCCTATAGCGCCAGTAACAAATATACTATACACGGCAGGGTGGAAGTGGAGTCGCCAATAAAAGACCATATCAGAGTACGAAAGGTGGTAGAGGTTCCTGCCTCATATTGCTGCCATATTGAGGTTGATGACAACTATCTTCGAACCAAGCCAGGGCTATATCCCGATCTGTTGACGGATGTGGAGGATGGAAAAATCATCTTTGTGCCAGGGCACTGGCATAGCCTGTGGATAGATGTGGAAGTAACCGAAGATATGGAGGCAGGAGAATACCCCATTAAAGTTAAATTCTTTGACCACGAGGGGAAAGAGGTAGCAAGTGCAGAGAATTCTGTTACTATCTTTGATGCGGTACTTCCCAAACAGGAACTTGTTAGGACTGAATGGTTCCACGGGGATTGCTTAGCTGATTATTACAAGGTAGGGGTGTTTTCCGAGGAACATTGGAGAATATTAGAAAACTTTATCGCTACAGCAGTAAAACGCGGTATCAACATGATTTTAACTCCACAGTTTACCCAGCCTCTTGACACTGCCGTTGGCGGCGAGCGTACAACTATTCAACTGGTAGATGTTTTTGTGGAGAATGGCAACTATTCTTTTGACTTTACCAGGCTTAAACGCTGGGTGGATATGTGCCAAAGGGTTGGGGTAGAGTATTTTGAAATGTCCCACCTTTTCACACAGTGGGGAGCAAAGGCTGCACCAAAGGTAATGGCAACGGTAGATGGGGAGTATAAGCGGATCTTTGGATGGGATACACCGGCTGTTGGAGGAGAATACACCAAATTCTTGCATGCGTATCTGCCACAGCTGATTGCCAAATTAAAGGAATGGGGCATTGATAAGAATACTTATTTCCATATATCAGATGAGCCCACATTATATCATCTGGAATCCTACAAGGCAGCTAAGGAATCTGTAATAGAATACTTAAAAGACTTTGTTGTTATTGATGCCTTGTCTGACTATGAGTTCTACAAGACTGGTATCTTGGAAAAACCAGTAGTTTCAAACAATCATATTCATACATTTATAGACAATGGGGTTAAAAATCTTTGGTCCTACTATTGCACCAGTCAGTATTACAAGGTAAGTAACCGTTTTATGGCCATGCCATCAGCCAGAAACAGGATTTACGGCACTCAGCTTTATAAATACGATATAGAAGGCTCATTACACTGGGGCTATAACTTCTATAACTCCCAGTATTCACTAAGGCATATTAACCCCTATTTGGTAACCGATGCTGGAGGCGCTTTCCCGTCAGGGGATCCCTTCCTGGTTTATCCAAAGGATGATGGTACACCAGAAGAGTCTATACGTATAATGGTATTTTATCATGCCATGACTGATCTAAGGGCTATGAAAATGCTGGAGAGCCTAACAAGCAAAGAATACGTTATGGAGTTAATAGAAGGTGACTTGCCTAAACCTATAACCTTTGAAGAATACCCCAAATCCGATTTGTACCTGATTAACCTTAGAAACAGGATAAACAGGGAGATAGCCAAACGGGTTAAATAATTTTACCCATTATGCTAATTCGACAGTTATTGCTATATATGTATAATGGCTATTGACCATTCACTTATCAATAGCCATTATATTTTAGAGAGTAACTGGGTAGAGGTAGATTTTCAACTACTTCTATCCGGTTTTTTTGTGCAAAAGTAAGTAATGAAACTTAAGAATAATAATAGCAAAAAAGCATCAGAATAAAATCAAGGTGGTGAATCTGTTGTTGAGAGTTCAAAGATATGTAAATGATATAAGAAAAATAATAGAAAAAACCGAGATATATTGCAGGGAAATGGGTATAATAGGAAAATATTTGAAAATAAATATTGGGGCTAATATAAGAAACTATTTAGATATGATATATGACAGGAGAGGATTTACTAGAGAAGAATTAGTCATAATAGTTAGGGAGTTTAGCGAATATTTAGATGATAGTCTAATCCAGGAATATAGCCATAATTTAGATTCCATCACAGACGTGGAAGAAAGTGAATATAAAGAGGATTCCTAGAATAGATAATAATTATAAATATATCATATAGAATATCTAGCCCTGGTCTAGAGTATCTGTTACAATAAAAATATAACGTAAAAGCTATAAAAAGCTTATTATGAAAAGGGGAGATACTATGAAGTTCTCTGTTTGTGTGGAGGCCTTGTTTTCAGGAAAAGATTTCTATGAGAGTCTTAAAACTGTTAAAGATTTAGGGCTGGATAATATTGAATTCTGGTCATGGTGGAATAAGGATATAAAAAGAATTAAACATGAAGTAGATTCTTTAGGGCTTAATGTGGCCGCGTTCTGTACAGGCTTTATCAGCCTTACCGATCCACAGAAAAGGGATGAGTATGTAGAGTTTCTGAAAAAATCTATAGAAGTGGCTAAAGAGCTTGGATGCAAATTCCTAATATCACAGGTAGGGGATGAACTAGAGGGTGTTTCCAGGGAAGATCAGCACAATAGTATAGTTGACGGTCTAAAGGTATGTGCGCCCATGCTGGAAGAGGAGGGCATAACCCTGGTAATAGAGCCCTTGAACACCCATGTGAACCACAAAGGGTATTATTTATATAGTTCTCATGAAGCCTTTGAGATAGTCGATAAGGTTGGAAGCGGAAATGTAAAGGTACTATACGATATATACCATCAGCAGATTATGGAGGGTAACCTTATATCTACTATTAGAAATAACATTGATAAAATCGGATACTTTCATGCAGCTGGAAATCCAGGAAGAAATGAACTCTATTATGGTGAGATAAACTATATGGAAGTTTTAAAAGCTATAAGAGAAACAGGATATAATGGATATATAGGTCTGGAATACTTCCCCAAGGATGATGTTAAAAAGGGTTTGGAAATGTTAAAAAACCTGTAGAAAAAGTCTCCTAGTCCCCTTCTTTTCTAGTGTTAGCACCTGGTTTTTTTATTGCTAACATTGTCAAAAAGTGTTATTATATAGGGGCATAACTAAAATGTTGAAAGAAAGGGACTGGGAGGATGTATGATAGCGTATAAAGAAATGGGATTAGTGAATAAAATACTTTATAATAAAAAAATAGGCATCATTCTTTCAATACTACAATTAGTAATAACTGCACTCTTTTTAGGATTAACAATCAATCTAAATGTCTTACCCAACAAATATCTTATACCAGCCATAGTTGTTTTATTATTCTTTCAAGCTATAACTGTTTTTACCCAATTGTCAACCAAAGGTCGCAGAGCTGGCAAGCTCTTTGCCCTGTTAATGTGCTTTATTCTTGGGCTGGGAAGCAGCTACCTATTTAAGACCCAAGCCGCTTTGGCGGATATATCAGGTATTAGTACCAAAATAGATGAAGTGTCCGTAATAGTGCTTAAAGAAGATCCGGCGCAGACTTTAGATGATTTGGTTGACTATCTGTTTGGAATTCAGGAGACTATTGATAGGGAAAATACAGATAAGACCATAGAGAAAATTAATAATGATTTAAATACAGAAATAAAAACTCAGGCCTTTACAGATTTTGAAACCCAGGTGGAAGCCTTATATAGCAAGCAGGTAGGGGCTATTATACTAAATGAAGCCTATAGGGAAACCATAAAGGAGTTTTACGAGGATTTCGATGAAAGAACCAGGGTAATCACTGGGCATAAGATTGAGACACCATTTGTCATTGAATCTGGCGATAAAAAGGTGCTGGAGGAGCCATTTAACGTATATATTAGTGGTATAGATACCTATGGTTCCATTAGAACTACCAGCAGAAGCGATGTAAACATTATAGCAACAGTTAACCCCAAGACTAAGAAGATCTTGCTTACAACAACTCCCAGGGATTATTATGTACCTTTCCCTATATCAGGGGGAATGAGGGACAAACTAACCCATGCAGGGGTATATGGTATTGATGTATCCATAGGAACACTGGAGGAGTTATACGATATTGATATAGACTATTATGCCCGGGTCAACTTCTCAACCCTGATTAAGATGGTAGATACTCTTGGAGGCATAACTGTAAACTCAGAGTATGCATTTAATGCAGGAGGATACAGCTTTAATAAAGGCATTAACCATCTAAACGGAGAACAGGCCCTGGCCTTTTGTCGGGAAAGGAAATCCTTTGCTGCAGGTGACCATCAGCGGGGCAAAAACCAGATGGAAGTTATAAAAGGTATGATAAATAAAGCCTTATCTCCAGCTATCCTGACCAATTACAACGCAATAATGAACAGTGTTGCCGATGGTGTTGATACAAATATGAGTACCAGGGAGATTACCAGCCTGGCTAAGATGCAGATAGATGATATGTCCCCCTGGGCCATAGAAACTAACAATGTTATAGGAAATGGAGCCATGGAAACTACATACACATACAGAACCAGACCCCTGTACGTAATGATTCCTGACCATGACTCAGTAGAGGCTGCTAAAGAGAAAATAAGGCAGGTTATGGAAGAGTAAAGCAAGAGATGGCTGAGGGATATTGATTCCGGAATAGTCATATGACTATTTATATAGCATAATGTATATAAAAATGGGGGGAATTATAATGAAGTTTTCAGTAGGTTTACAGATTTATTCAGTGAGGGATTTTGCTGAAAAGGATCTTGAAGGAACACTGGAAAAGGTAAAGGAAATGGGTTATGACGGAGTGGAGTTTGCCGGCCTTTATGACCATGATCCGGCTCAGGTAAAGGAAATGTTAGAGAGAATAGGGCTTGAGCCCGTATCCGCTCACGTACCCCTGGAGGCAATGCTGGAGGATCCAGAAGGGGTTATTGGTGCCTATGCCGAAATTGGATGCAAATACATAGCAATTCCCTATCTTGTGGAGGATCGCAGACCTGGAGCTGACGGTTTTCAAAAGACAATAGAGGACATTGAAAAGGTGGCCGTTGCTGCTAAGAAGTTTGGGATCCAGATGCTTTATCATAATCATGACTTTGAGTTTGTTAAAGTGGATGGAAAGTACGGACTGGATCTAATATACGAATCAATACCAGAAGATTTATTACAGACCGAAATCGACACCTGCTGGGTCAAGGTAGCAGGTGAGGATCCTGCAGATTATGTTAGAAAATACACAGGAAGAGCACCTGTTGTTCATCTCAAGGATTTTGTTATGAGTGCTAAGGATAAGCCAGAACAGCTCTATGAGCTTATTGGCATCGAGTCTGAAAAGAAGGATGAACAAGAGGAGGAGGCTTTTGGTTTCCGTCCTGTTGGATATGGTGTACAGGATTTTGAATCAATTTTAGAGGCATCAGAGCAGGCTGGCGCTAAATGGGTTATTGTAGAGCAGGATCAACCATCTCTTGATAAAACCTCTATGGAGTGTGCAGCCATGAGTAGAGAATACCTGAAAAAACTAGGCTTATAGGCATTATTAAGAAAATATTTATAAATTGTTCATAGTTTGTTTAAAATTATCCTTTATACTTTGGATTGGGTATAAAGGAGGTGAAATCCACTTAAAAGTTATTTAAGGGCGACTTAAGTATTTAGATGCAACTAATAATTTTTAAGGGGGTATTTCAATGAGGTTTAAAAAAATTGTTGCAACTTTACTGGCTTTATTAATGATTATGACTGTAGGTCTAACAGCATGTTCTCCAACAGACAGTGTTAATGAAGATGGTGCAACAACAGAAAATACCATCAATGATACAGATACCCAGGATGCAGCAGATGAGCCTGATGCAACAGACGACGCGTCAGATAATGAAGAAGATGCAGCTGACGTGGACACAGAAGATACAGAAGACAACGCAGCAGACAGCAATGACACAGTAGAGGATACAGCAGATGACGCGGCAGAAGATACAGCAAATGATGGAGCAGAGAACGCTGAAGAGTCCAACGAAGAATAATTAAACACTACAAGGGTATTTGGTTAAAGGGGCTGTGCGTAGATCAGCCCCTTTCTAAGTATTATTAGCCCATATTATTTGACTTTATTTCCAAAAAGCTATATTATTTTGGTATCAAACATTTATTGGAGGTAATAATATGTCAAAAACCATCCTTAGAGCTGATAGAAGAAAAGAATCTGCTCGAAAGGTAAGGGTTGAGGGTTATGTTCCTGGGGTAATCTATGGGACAGGTATTGAAAATGGCAGTATGACAATTAAGCTTCAGGAATCGGAGCTTAATCGGGTAATAAAGACCCAAGGGACAAGCCCTAGGTTGATAGTAATGATAGGCGATGAAAAGAAGAATGTTATTATTAAGGAAGTTCAAAACGATTCTATAAAAGGTAATATTCTTCACGTAGACTTACAGGCAATAGCTGCCGATGAAGTTATAAGAACTACAATACCAGTTATCTTTGAAGGTAGGGAAGAAGTAGAAAGCCGTCAACTTCTGCTAGAGATATATTTATTTGAAGTAGAAGTTTCTGGACCAGCTAATATTATCCCTGGTTCAATTACTATAGATGTAACGGGCAAAGAGCCAGGTGATACTGTAACTATGGCAGATATAGAACTTGATTTTCGCATTACGCCTGTAACACCTTTAGACGAAGTACTAGCGGTTATTACAGCACCAACTGTGGAGACTGCAAGTGATGATGGAGAAGATGATACTGGTGGGGATGTAGATACTGACATTGGGGCATCTGAAGACTAGATAAATAAAAAAAGCACCTCTGGATACTACCATTGTGTTCTAGAGGTGGCTTTCTAATTAATGACGTATAGTAAGGTTGATATGACAGCGACACAGCCCAAAATACTAAAGAGAAGGATAACACTTCGTTTTTCTTTTTCATTAAGCTTAAACTCGTTGGGTGGTGTATAAGGATCTTTTCTGGCAAAAATCTTTCTGAGTCCTCTTACTAAATTCATTTTTATGATGCTCCTTTGGTGTTAATGAGTTTCATGTTATTTCCTTATTTGCCTTATTTAAGGATATTATACAGATATATACTTTAAAATACAATAGTACTAAAGGACTATTTAAATATAGTGAGATAAAGGCTAATTTTGCAGGAACTAAAACATAAATGGAAGAGTAGGAATATATTAATAGATTGATTTTAACGTGATAGTGTGGTATTATACTTCTGGTATTATTGACAATTTATATCAAATTGACTATTCAGTTATTGATAAATTCCAAAAGATTGTGACGCTGTTTCGGCGCGCTGCGGTCTGGAGGATGTCAAAAATAAATAAAAAGAATCACGGTAAAAATGGCCGGGATTGGGCAGATCATGCCTTTTTTAACAGCATGTGTGATTACCCTCTAGAAAAATCTATAGGCTAATAAACATGTTTTTAGCGCTATAGAAAATTGCTAACGGCTCTAACAAATGAAGAAATAGCCGTAGATTGATGGAGGTAATGATTATGGAAAAAACTAAAAGGAAATTGCGCCTTATCTTTATTGATTTGCTATTTATTAACCTGTCGCTGATATTAGCATTTCTTGTTAGATATGAACGCGCAATACCTCAGAGGTATATAAATAACCTGTGGGTAATGGGCATAATTGCATCAGCAATAGGCATTGGTTTCTTCTATCTTTTTCAGCTGTATAACAACCTTTGGAATTATGCCAGCCTGAGAGAGATGTTTATGATTGGCTTTGCCTGTCTGGCTGCATGTGGAGGAACCTTTTTAAGTTTTGTTTATATAGGTTATAGAATACCTTTAAGCATATATATGTTATATGGTTTCATGATTGTTGGATTTACTGGCATCAACAGGATTTTATTCAGAGTGATGGGAAAATATCCGACGATAATATCCCACCTGTTTACAAGGGATTATCGCAGGGTTATGATAGTAGGTGCGGGGGAAGCTGGAGCGCTAGTTATTAAAGAATTACAGCGTCATCCCGAGATGAAAATGAAACCTGTGGTGGCCATAGATGACGATGTATGCAAACATAAATCCAGGATTAACGGGGTCCGTATTCTGGGAGACCGCTATGCTATACCTTCACTGGCCAAGGAGATGGAGATTGATGAGATTATCATTACCATGCCGTCAGCTCCCAAAAGCGAGATAAGAAAGATACTTGGCATATGTAAAACAACAAAATGTAAACTAAAAACCCTTCCAGGTGTTTATGAGTTAATAAATGAAAAGGTTAAAATTAATAAAATCAGAGATGTTCAGATAGAAGATCTACTAGGAAGAGAACCGGTAAAGGTAGATTTAGATAAGATAGCAGGCTATCTGCGAGATGAAGTCGTACTTGTAACTGGAGGAGGAGGGTCCATAGGATCTGAGCTTTGCAGGCAGATTGCCCAGCAGCAGCCTAAAAAACTCCTTATCTTGGATATATATGAAAACGGTGCATATGAGCTTCAACAAGAGTTAATAAGAAAACATCCTGATTTGGATCTTGAAGTATTAATAGCTTCTGTTCGGGAAAAGTCCAGAATGGAGTCCATATTTGAAAAATATAGGCCTGGAGTGGTATTTCATGCAGCTGCACATAAGCATGTACCACTTATGGAAAAGAATCCAACAGAGGCAGTTAAAAACAACGTATTTGGGACACTGAACACTGCTGAATGTGCAGATAAGTATGGTACCAAACGCTTTGTATTAATATCCACTGACAAGGCTGTTAATCCTACCAATATAATGGGTGCTACCAAGCGTATTGCAGAAATGATTATTCAGGCCATGGACAAACACAGTAAAACAGAGTTTGTAGCAGTACGTTTTGGTAATGTTCTAGGAAGTAATGGTAGTGTTATACCACTATTTAAAAAGCAGATTGAGCAAGGT
>JAAYGY010000061.1 GCA_012735575.1 Clostridiales bacterium | reverse complement strand
CACTATAGGTGGGAATAATAAAGGAGGCTATAGCAGTAACTGCTACCAACAAAACCATTGACGGACTGGTTATTCCTGCTCTTATTGCAGCATCACCGATAATTATACCTCCAATTATACCTATAGTCTGTCCAATTGCTTTTGGCAACCTGGCTCCAGATTCCCTCAGAAGTTCAATTGTTATTTCCATAAGAAATACTTCTACAAATACTGGAAAGGGTATCTGCATCCTATTAGCTGCAACAGCCAGGGCCAAGGGAGTGGGTAAAAAACCTGGATGATAGGTTACAACTGCTATGTACAAAGAAGGCACAAAAGCAGCTAATAATGAAGCGGTCCATCGGATGGCCCTAAGAAAAGAACCAATAATCCATCTGTCATAATAGTCTTCAGGAGATTGAATAAATTGATACAAACCAGAGGGGACAATGAGTGCAAAAGGACTATGGTCCACAAGAATAGCCACTCTTCCCTCCACAATATTGGATATAGTAACATCCGGTCTTTCGGTGATTCGTACTTGTGGAAAAGGTGATAGGTAACTATCCTGTATCCATTGTTCTATTTGGCCAGTTTCCATCACTTCATCTACATCGATTTGATTTAGTCGCCTTTCTACTTCTCTTATTAATTCAGGGTCTGTGATTCCTTTGATGTAAATATAAGACACATCTGTTTTACTTCTTCGTCCTAATTGGATGGTTTTTATCACCATATTAGGATCCTTGCATTTTCTTCTCAATAGCGCTGTGTTAACTCTTAAGGTCTCTGTAAATGCATCCTTAGGACCTCGAATAGATCCCTCGGTATCAGGCTGTGATACTCCTCTAGCAGGCCAACCCCTAGCATTAACAACCAAAATTTTGTTGGAACCTTCGACTAATAGAGCGACTTCGCCCGACATTACAAGCAACATACATCTATCTAATGTACTAGCTTCTTTGACTTCACCAACAGATACAGCACTCTGTTTTACAAATTCATAGACATTGTTTTGATTTATAACCTCATCCTTTATATCTTCAAGCATAGTAATCTCATACATTAACGATTTTAAAACATGTTCATGGATTACAGCAGTATTTACCAAACCATCTATATAAACGAGGGCACATGGGATTCCTTGGGATCCTAATTTAAACTCCCTAAAAACTGCATCAGAGCTATCTTCTAAGAAAGCCTTAAATTTCTTTAAGTTTTCTTCAACTGTGTCTGAAAGGTTTAAATCTACCTTTTCTTCAGCCTTTAACTGGGATGATTGCCTTTCTTCAATTTTTTCTAAGTTTTTAGGATTTTTATCGTTCTTAATTATCCTCATATATCCTCCACCTATACTTTTTATAAAAAATACTATAATTAGCTTACACAAAAACAGAGCATTTATTCAAAGCACCATAAGTTCTATTGTTATAAAGATAAAAGGACAGTAAGCAATATGTATTGCTTGCTGTCCTTTAATAGTTTTATATAAATAACTCACATAATATTGGTATACATAGGCGGTTAACAAAATTTATTAAATACCAAACCAGTTATAAGCTTAGGATAGAAATAGGTAGATTTTTGTGGCATTTTCTCATTAGCTAGAGAAACATCTTGAATTTGTCTTACTGAAGTAGGAGACATAAAGAAAGTCATCTGTTGATTTCCTTTTTCCACCTCATCTACTCCTTCAGTTATACTATGAGTATACTCAAGATTCTTTTGTTCTGCTAGCTCTTTTTCCCCTATATCAAGAAGCTCATCAAGAATAAGGGTATGTAGAATAGATACATCTAGATTTAAATATGAACTATGACGGTTAGGATGATATTCTCTCATCACATCTACAGATTTTAGGGATAAACTATAAAGGGATTGTCTCTCACCCGAATAAAGTACAAAAGTGTGTAATCCCATTTTATCTAAGATTTCTTGAATAGTTTGCTGTTTTTTTGTAAGGGAATAGTTTTCAACCTTATATTCCTCTACAATGAAATTTTTATCAAATTTTTCTAATAGGGAATCAAGATCAAAATTCTTGATATTATTTACCATTCGATGGGTGGGTAATACTACAAGACCAGGATCCTTCATATCTACCAGGGTCATCATGACATAATTATATAGTTCTTTTCCTGTATGATTAGGATTTTTACTCTTTAATTCATCTCTATAAGCTAAAGCAGTTTCATAGCGGTGATGCCCATCAGCAATATATATTTTCTTTCCCTTAAAGGCTTCACTTATCTTTTGAGTCAGCGCAGCATCATCGACGATCCAAATCCGCTCAATACTTCCTACTACACTTTTTTCTAAAACAATATCAGGTTTATGATTGATAAAACAATCTTTAATAAGGGTTGGAATTTCTTGCTTAGAGTCATCATAGAGCCCAAAAACCTGACTAAAATTGGCATTGCATGCACGCATAAGCTGTAATCTATCAGCTTTTGGCTTGGATAGTGTGTTTTCATGGGGAAGTATAATTCCTTTAGAAAACTCCTCTAACCTCACCAGGCCAATTATACCAGTTCTAGTATAGGTTTTATTATTATCTAGCTGAAATTCTTGTTGATATATATAGTAACAATCTTGCTTTTCCCTAAGCAACGCTTTTTGATCTAGCCACTCCCGAAGAGTCTCTCCAGCTCTTTTATATTTGTTATACTCCTCATTATCTCCTGGAAGTTCTTTCGGAAGCTCCAGGCGGATAGAATTATATGGACTAAGATTATAGAAATACTCCTGCTCTTCTTTAGAAATAATATCATATGGAGGAGTAGTAACTTTAGAAATATCGCCTACAATATCAAGATTATACCTTAGCCCTTTAAATGGTATAACTTCTGCCTTTATAAGACGCCCCTTTCATCATAAATACAGCAATTGTGCCATTGTTTACACAATTTTATATTATTTCGGAAGAATCGTCAATATTACGGAAGTACTTTAAGCTATGTTTCTGAATCCTTTAGGTTATTGAGATAATCTATGAGATCAGAAGCCTCTTTTTTAGTTAGGTATTTACTATCAGTTTTTTGATACCTGTTTTGTATTATATTCCTCATTTCCTCTTCAGTTAATGCTAGAGAACTATATATAGCATATATAGCTCTACGCTGGGCATCTGTTATATTTTCATTCTGTTCAGAAGTTCTATTAACAGGAGCATCTGCAATTCTCTCTCCTTCTTCTAGTTCAGGTGCAAACTGTGTTCCATAGCCTAAAGCAGCAAGAGCTCTTCCATAGGCCTTGGTATATGCTTTCTCAATATAATCATGAAAATCCTCTCCTGTTTCAGAACCTACCCCTACTTCTGTATTACCTTTACTATCCCTTACTTGCAACTCAAAGTATGCAAAACGGTTATGAATATCTATAATCTTGTCCAATACAATGGTTTGTGTATTTTCCTTATTATTCTCACGAAACCAAACCATCCGCCATTTTACTTCTAAATAATCAGCGAATTGAGTTTCCCATGTATTGGTCCTTGGATTTCTCCTCCTTAAAGGTAGTTTTGTTAGATGATCCTCAGGATTAAATGGTCTCGTTGTCATACTCTCAAACCCCTTTATAGTGTAATAAACCTAATAATTAAGATTTATATATATTATGTGTTATAAGATAAAAAAATATTTATGATATTTTAGTAAAAATATACTTTTGTTGGAAAACTTGGACTAAGCAGTTGTGGTTGTATAATATCTTTAAACATAGCAACAGCAATTATATTGACGTTCAATATACAATATGTTACTGTAACTTATATAATTAGATTTAGTAGTAAAAAATGCTGTAAATACATTAATGTATAAATCATAGAGGTGAATAAATTGAATGAAAAAACTAAAGCCTTAAAAGCTGCTTTTCCCTATACTATCCCTGTTTTTACAGGATTCACTTTCTTGGGGATTGCCTATGGAATATTAATGAGCAGTAAAGACTATGGTGCTGGATGGACATTTTTGATGAGCCTAATGGTTTTTGCAGGTTCTGCACAATATTTGGCAATAAATTTTCTTACATCAGTCTTTGATCCTATTAATGCTTTCTTAATGACCTTAATAATAAATGCTAGACATTTATTCTATGGTATTTCAATGCTGGATAAGTACAAAGACGCTGGTAAATTAAAACCGTATCTTATTTTTGGTCTGTGTGATGAAACTTTTTCTATTGTTTGTTCAACAGAACTGCCTAGGGATATAGATAAAAACTGGTTTTATTTTTTTGTTACACTCCTAAACCATGCTTATTGGATACTTGGATCCTTGCTGGGGGCATGGGCAGGATCAAAGATCTCTTTCAATACAAAAGGACTTGATTTTGTACTAACAGCTCTTTTTGTAGTAATATTCATAGGGCAGTGGAAAAACAAAGAAAATCGCAAGCCCGCTATAATTGGAATTTTGTGCTCTATCATGTGCTTAATAGTATTCGGCCAAGATAGTTTTATTATTCCTTCTATGGCTGTAATTTTAATAGCATTGACTATACAACGCAAAGAATATACAGAAAACAAAAACCTAACTGAAGAGGGGATACAATGACTTTGACACCTAATCAAACTATTCTTGTTATTTGTATAGTAGCAATCGCTACCATGATAACAAGGTTTTTACCCTTTGTTTTATTCAAGGGTAGCAAATCAAATAATTCCTATATTAAATATCTTGGACAGGTTCTACCCTATGCTACTATAGGTTTGCTAATAGTATACTGTCTTAGAAATGTGAATTTTACAAGTCCAACTTATGGACTTTCAGAAGCATTAGCAATTATTTGCATAGTAGTGCTTCATTATTGGAAAGAAAATGTTCTTCTAAGCATTGTAGCAGGTACGGTTGTCTACATGTTACTTGTTCAGTTTGTTTTCCTTTAATCTGCTTCCACAAAGCTACACAAAGATCTTCAATTGCTGCTCTAGATAATCAAAAGAAAATTATATAACATAGAAAGGTGTGATTTTTTTGAATTTGAAAGAGGATGCGTATCAAATAATCGACTCTGCGATAAATGCTGCGTTACCTGATACTGCAGTAAAAAAAGCATTGCAAGAATTGGAAATGCCAAATGGCAAATTAATATTGTTATCTATTGGAAAAGCAGCATGGTCCATGGCTAAGGCAGCAAGTGATTTGTTAGGTGATAGCATAGATGAGGGTATTGTCATTACCAAGTATGATCATTCACAAGGTGAGTTGTCTAATATTCGTATTTATGAAGCAGGCCATCCTGTACCTGATGAAAATTCCTTTGCAGCAACAGAACAAGCAATACACCTTGTTTCAAATCTTTCATCAGAGGATCTAGTATTGTTTCTTATTTCTGGTGGTGGGTCTTCCTTATTTGAAAGACCACTCGTACGTAAAGAGATACTGGAAGATGTGACCAAGCAATTGCTAGAATCAGGTGCTGATATTGTAGAGATCAATACTATACGTAAGCGTTTATCGGTTGTTAAAGGGGGCAAATTTGCTAAACTATGTGAACCAGCCCAAGTGTTCTCTGTAGTGTTATCTGATATTATAGGTGATCCGTTAGATATGATTGCTTCAGGACCTGCTTATCCAGATAAATCAACTAGTGAACAAGCACTGAACATTGTTAAAAAATATAACATTTCAATTCCTAAAGAAGTGGAAGAATTACTTAAAATTGAAACTCCAGATACAATAACCAATGTGAAAACGATGATAACAGGCAGTGTTACCCAGCTTTGTGTTGCTGCTGAAAAAACATGTAGAGAACTAGGATATGAACCCACTATACTAACTGCCAGCCTAAGTTGTCAAGCACGGGAGGCAGGAAGTTTTTTGGCCTCTATTGCCCAATACTATAATAAATCAGATAAATCTTTAGCTTTTATAGCAGGCGGAGAGACCGTGGTACATGTAAAAGGTACAGGAAAAGGTGGGCGAAACCAGGAGCTTGTACTTTCTGCTGCTCAGGGGATTTCGGGACTAGATAATATTGCTGTCTTTTCTATAGGCTCTGATGGCACTGATGGGCCTACTGAAGCAGCAGGCGGTTATGTGGATACAAATACAGAAAAGATTCTAGCTGAAAAAGATATATCAATATATGACGTTTTAGAAAACAATGACTCCTATAACGCGCTTAAACAGTGTGGTGGCCTTATTATTACGGGTCCTACTGGTACTAATGTAAATGACTTATCAGTATTGCTTATCAAAAGATGATAAGTATAAATTTATAGTAAATATGATTGGGGTTAATCCTTCCATCAGATTTGCTTTGTTTGCCTTGTTGGTTATATGTTATAAAATTCTATTATACAAAAAAAGGGTTTGAGATAAATATCTCAAACCCTTAGTACTGGTGCCGGAGACCGGAATCGAACCGGTACGGTTTTGTTAAAACCGCAGGATTTTAAGTTCTACCAGAGTTTTCCACCTTCGTCACCTAAAACACACCAACGTTACTTGTGGTACGGGTTAGGGATGTTTTTATATTATTAAGAACAACTATAAAAAACCCATATTTACTACCGTGTGTTTGTATAATGTTTGTACAAGATCTTCATTAAGTTTTTAATATTCACAACCCATAAATTCTCGGCATATGGGCATGCCTATTTTGGTGGCTTATAAGCGCCCAATACTCTTCTATAGTGATGACTATCGTCAAGACCCTCGAACTCTGGATGTTCATATTCATAGATAGCTATATCACCCTTCATAAAAGCCATTTCGGCGGATTTTAAATTATTTATTTTTAATGTAGCATATGGGAAATCACCATATAGTTTTAAAATCGCCATCTCCCTTTTTCCGTTTGGGGGAAGATAGTCATATATTATTGTTTCTGTAAGAGATTTATAATCGACGAATCTCTCGTTTATGACGTCT
>JAAYGY010000060.1 GCA_012735575.1 Clostridiales bacterium | reverse complement strand
TCTCCTAATTGTTCTTCTAACTCCACTTCAGGTTCAGGATGGATTTGAAGTTCTACCTCCTCCCCATGAATGGCTTTTAATTTGTCAGTTATAATATGACTGTTGATGTTCACATCCCTACTGGAATAGCCGATTAAGGGATAGGCTACCTTTATTGCTTTGTCCTCTTGCTGGGACCTAAATGTTATAGCCAGGGCATGAAAGTTTTCCAGGGATTTCCCTGATCCCATAATATCATTGGCATCAAAGGATGCTACATGCTCACCCCTTCCATGGTCGTCTATGTGTAAACTAGCCAACTTGCAAGGTTTAATGGAATCATCTATAGATATAAGATAGGCCTCATAAGTCCCATCCAAAGCACTGCTAGGCTTCATATCTTGAAGATATATGTATGCCTTGCCTATACCCCTTCTAATCTCAAACTTACAATACCCGGCCGGCTCCTTGTTGGGTTTTAAACCATAACCCTTGCTCTCGGGCTTGAGAATAATGAAGGAACGGTGATAATTAGATTTCCTTGCCAACTTCCTTCCCCCCTTTTTATTCTTTGTACTAGTATATGAGGGAAAATAAAAAAAAGAAATCCAATTTTATAAATCGGATTTCTTTTTGTATTATAATGGCTGATGAAGTGAGTTTGCAATGAGAGCAAACTCCTGTATACTCAAAGTCTCTCCCCGTCTTTGAGGATCAATACCAACGCTTTCAAGAACTCTTAATATATCTTCCCTGCTCCATTCCTCCAGCTCACCGGAGGTTAAATTGTTTAAAATAGTTTTTCTCCTCTAGGCAAATGCTGCTCTCACCACTTTGAAGAAGAGATCTCTGTCAAAAACATCTACGGGTGGTTCTTCCAGCCTATCCAGGGCTATAACTATTGAGTCAACCTTGGGTTTTGGCATAAATACACTTGAAGGCACCTTGCACACAATCCGTGGTTTGGTATAGTACTGGATGGCAACAGATAAGGATCCATATTCCTTTTGCCCGGGCTTTGCGGCCATCCTTTGGGCCACCTCTTTCTGGATCATTACTGTCAGTGCGGTAAAGGGAAGATCCTCCTCCAAAAAACGCATTATAATAGGGGTAGTTATATAATAGGGCAGGTTTGCCACTACCTTAAACTCCTTACCTTCAAAAAACTCGTTTATTAAACCCCGTATATCAATTTTTAGTATATCCCCATGTACAATTCTAAGGTTAGGAGGTTGACCTAGAGTTTCCTCTAAAACCGGCAGCAGACTTTTATCAATCTCTACAGCAACAACCTTTGCAGCTGTGCTTACAAGCTCCTGGGTAAGGGTACCTATTCCAGGCCCTATCTCCAGAACCCGGTCCTCCTTGGTTATTTCAGCGCCTTCCATAATCTTTTTTACTATATTACCGTCAATTAAAAAATTTTGGCCAAGGCTTTTGCTAAATCTAAAATTATGCCTTTCCATAATATCCTTTATAACCTTAGGGGATGTTAGCGATTTCATAAATTTCCTCCTTAAAAAGGCAGGATACCTAGTATCCTGCCTGCATCTTCCCTAATATCTGATCTTTACCTTTCTTCTTCCAAACTTTCTAGCAGTTGCTTCATCATCCAGGAAAACATCGATGATTTTTCCTTTTATAGCCCCACCAGTATCCATGGCCTGATAATAGCCGTTTAAGTGAGTCCACCCTTTTGGAAATTCTATATATACCTTAGTATATAGCGGAATAACCTTGGGGTCAACTGCAATAATTCCTTTTTTAGGCCATACACCAGTTTTTGTCCTGTTTCCGGTATGAGTATAGGCTGTAGCCTCAAAAGTCTTGAAACCGGAGCTGTTTTTTGAACTGGACTTGCTACTGGATGCTTTGCTGCCAGAAGTATTGCTCTTGGTAGTATTGTTGGTTTTACTTCTTGTGGAGCTTCCCCTTGAAACCGTTTTTGGTTTTGGTGGTTCCACATAAGTTCCTTTATCTATAATCCTGTTTTGAGGTTCCTGAGATATTTTTTCTTCTACTACTTCACGTTTTACTTCTATATTATCGTAGTAGGCTATTAATATCTTTCTTTCCTTTTCTCCCTCTTTTCCTTCCTGGACTACCTTTTCAACTCCCTTTTTCAGCTTGTTATTTTCCTTGGTTATTATACTATAAGGTATCTTTTCTTTTTCTACTAAGATTTCCTCTTTAACTCTGGTTATTTTAATGTGATCTCCCGGTGCTGCCTGACGGTCTAGGTCATAGTTGGCAAAATCCTTTTCTCCCAAGACTATATGAGCCTTGTCTAGTACATCTTCTACAGTCCCTTTGGTTAAATAGACCTCCTTTACCTTTCCGTCAGCCTCTACAGTCACTTTAAAAGCACGATCTATTATTATTTGGGTACCATCCTCTATGGGATCCTCCAGGCCCGGGCTTATTTCATCCCCAGGACCTAACTTAATCTCGTATTTATCCAAAAGTTCTTCAACTGTCTTATCCATTGTCTGAATTTGGACAACATACCCATTATCGTCTAAGGTTACTTCATGGTAAATATTATCTAAATAATGGGCAAAAGCTACCGAGGCTCCCCCTACAATTACCAGAACTATGCATGCCAACAATATAAACTTGTTCTTATGCATGTTCTGCTGATATGGTTCCATTTTATTTCCTCCTTTTTAAAACAGACTCAGGGAAGTCATTGGGGCTATTGTAATACTATTTTAATATTTTGTCAAGCTTTTGTAACAATTACGCTTGTACTAAAATATTCTTTCCCTCCTTTGGATTTTTATACCTACCTTTAACAATAATAAGCGTTGTCCGGAAACATGTGGTATAATATATCATTATTAGGCAGCTTTGTCCAATATGAAAAAATGGTAGAATTCTTCATTAATAAAGAAAGGAGAAGGCCTATGTCAAAAAAGTCCACAGCATTGGTTTTATCGCTTATATTCTCCGTATTTATCTTGTTTACTGCATGCCAAAAGGCCAATCCTATGGATACAGCCCAGGTTTATATAGAGGGATGGGCTTCCCAGGACTTTGAAAAAATGTATGACACTCTGTCTTCAGAGAGTCAGGAATCTATATCCAGGGATAAATTTGTAGACAGATATAATACAATTTTTTCTGCAATCCAACTTACAGGTATAGATCTTAATCCTCAGGAGTTAGTTCAGGAGGATGATAGAGCTTTTCTACCCATTGATGTAGTCTTTAATACGGATACTGTAGATTCCTTTGAAGCATATTTTACCCTTCCTTTGATTCTAGAGGAGAATGAATGGAAGGTGGTTTGGTCCCCTTCCCTTATATTCCCTGATTTAGGTCCAGACGATCAGGTAAGACTGGTTAGCAATCATGCCCCCAGAGGGGATATAACCGATAGAAAAGGCAATCCCATTGCAATAGAGGGAGAAGCCTATACAGTAGGTGCCGTGCCCGGAAAAATACCTGATCGTCAGGAGTTTGCAAAGGCTCTGGCTCCCCTTCTTGAAATGGAGGAAGAGAGGATTTTAAATGAACTTTCAAAGGACTGGGTAACAGATGATACTTTGGTACCCCTTCGCAGTTTTCCTTTGAATATAAGTCAGGAGTTTAAAGATAAGATTCTATCAGTAAAGGGAGTCATGCTGGTTACCAACGTGATAACAGATTCGAGAAGATATCTGGATAATGAACTCTATTCCCATGTAGTTGGTTATGTACAACGAGTAAGTGAAGAGGATTTGGAAAAAAATCCAGGCTATACCTCTCATGATCTCATAGGCAAACTAGGCATTGAGGCTTCTATGGAAGAACAGCTTCATGGGCATTCCGGCTATACCCTTTTTATAAGGGATAAGGACAATAATACAAAATCTGTTATAGCTGAAAGGCCGGCAAGGAATGGAAACGCCGTCAGTTTAACTCTGGATCCAAAGCTCCAGGAGATAGCCCACAAGGTTCTCAAGGATCATGTAGGGACCATTGTAGCCCTTGATGGCAAAACTGGTGAGGTTCTGGCTATGGTAAGCTCTCCAGATTATGATCCCAACATATTCCCTAATGGGGTACTTCCGTCTAAATGGAAGGAGCTTTCCGAGCATCCAGACAACCCCTTTGTCAACCGTGCTACCTATGCACTCTATCCCCCGGGGTCTACCCTCAAGCCCTTTAGCGCTGTCATGGCCTTGGAGAATGGGATAATCAATCAAGATACTGTGGTAAAAGAGGCCGAAAAGTCCTCGTGGACTCCTGATATAGATGGTTGGAACGGTCCGCCAATTACAAGAACCTACCATCCTGACGGTCCTGTTAATTTAGATAGAGCCCTGGTATGGTCCGATAATATATATTTTGCATGGGCAGCTTTAAAATTACCCTATGAAACCTTTGAATCCTATGCCAAGAGCTTTGGAATAGGCCAGCCCCTTCCCTTTTCCCTTCCCGTATCCCAGTCCATTTTTAAAAGGGATGACACTTCCTGGTCAAAACGACTATTGGCAGTTTCTAGCATAGGATTAGGGGAGGTGCTGATAACTCCACTGCAAATTGGTAGTATGTATACAGCATTTTTAAATCAGGGAGATATATTATTGCCTCAGATTATCAAGGAAATAAAAACTCCTGATGGGGAAGTTTTAGAAGAGTTTGAAAGAAAGGTATGGCAGCCTAAGGCTATACCTGAAAAATGGATTGATGTTATCATGCCTTCCCTTATAAATGTGGTAGAGGATAATACCGGAACTGCACACCGCCTTGCTATTGAAGGGCTTACCATTGCTGCCAAAACCGGCACTGCCCCAAGAGATAATGAAGGTACAGAAGAGATAGGCTGGCTTGTGGCTTTCACCCCGGATACATCAAATCCTATAATCCTATCCATTGCACTGGAGGTCCCTGCCGGAGAGGGCGGGATTAAGCTGGATATGGCAAAAGAGATATTCGAGGCTTTTTACATGGATTGAATCTAAAGATATATAAAAAATACGCATACAAAAAGGGCTGTTGTTAAACTGGCTATCTAGTCTAACAACAGCCCTTCCTTATTCTTTTTCCCTTACTCTAAATTTAGCGCCTATACCCTCTGCTATCTGGCGGCATTTCTCTATATCCTCAGGGGGTAATACATCCACAACGGACAATACCACCTCTGGTATTACTCCTATACAGGCTCTCGCAAAATCCAGCATGCCATTAAAGGCCTCCAAACCATACCTGGACCTGCATATCTTTTGATACTCCTCAGCATTGGAAGCATTTAGGCTTATGGACATTACATCCACCAATCCAGCCAGCTCGGGGACTACATTTCTGCCATGATAAAGATTTGCATGCCCATTGGTGTTAATACGAACCTTGCCTCCATCAGCCTTTACCTTTTTAGCTATTTCTATCAACTCATTAAGCTTAATAGTGGGTTCACCAAAACCACAAAAGACTATCTCACTATACTCTTTAACATCTCCCAGCTGTTCTATTACCTGCTGGGCAGTAGGCTCCATCTTAAGCCAGAGATTATATTCACCCATACCTTGTGAGCCCTTTCTAATACAAAAATCACAGGCATTGGTACATTGATTTGTAAGATTTATATATAATGCGTCTCCTAATTTATAAACAAAGGTATCTATCTTCTCCTACCCCCTTGAATCATCTATAGCTATCCTTTATCAAATCTCTTGTCAAAATATTAATGTTTGTTTCACGATTATAGCTACACTAAGGTAACGGCTATTGAATCTATCTTAAACAGTTTGACAGCATTTTCTGTAGTTATCCTACCTACTTCTTCCCCTGTTATACCCCGGATTTCTGCAATTTTTTCTGCTACCAGTGACACATGTCCTGGATCATTTCGCTTTCCTCTATGGGGAACCGGAGTTAGATAGGGGCTATCGGTTTCTATTAACAGCCTGTCTAATGGAACATTTTGGGCTATCTCTACGGGTCTTTTAGCGTTCTTAAAGGTTACAGGTCCTGCCAAGGAGATATAAAGGCCTAAATCCAGTACTGTCTTGGCCATCTCCCAGCTTCCTGAAAAGCAATGCATTACACCGCCATTTATTATGCCTTTATAACTCTTAAGGATATTTAACATATCCTCATGGGAATCCCGGTTATGGATGATTATAGGCAGCTTTAACTCAGCCGCCAATTCTATCTGCTCAATAAAGCACTTTTTTTGAATATCTCTCGGAGAAAAATCATAATAATAATCCAGCCCTATTTCCCCTATGGCTACTACCTTCTTATGCCGAGCCATATCAGCAAGTAAATCCAGATAGTTGTCCTCCGCCTGGTTTGCTTCATGGGGATGGATACCTACTGCAGCATATACAATATCATATTTACCTGCCAGATCAACACATTTTTTAGAGGAATCAGTATCTATCCCTGGAGTGATGACCCGGGAGACTCCCCTATTAGGAAGCTCCCGGATCAGCTCATCCCTGTCTTCATCAAATCTCTTATCATCCAAATGGGCGTGTGTATCAAATAACATATTTCATCACCTTTAGCTTACAGTAGAACCAGGCTCAATCTCTTTGTCCACAGTAACAAGGGACAGCTTTCCATCTTCATTTGATGCGGCCAGTATCATTCCTTGGGAAAGGTTACCGCGAAGCTTGACAGGTTTTAGATTGGCTACCAGTATAAGATCTTTACCCACCAATTCCTCTGCTGAATAATGTTCCGCTATGCCCGATACAACCTGTCTGGTTTCGTCTCCAACCTTTAGCTGCAGTTTTAGCAGCCTATCGGATTTCTCCACCTTTTCAGCAGCCATAACTCTGGCCACCCTCAAATCCAGTTTTGCAAAATCATCGATGGTAATCTCAGCCTTTTCTTCTGTATCCTTCTTTTGGTCTCCCTCTTTTTCTTTGCTGCTTTCTTTACTCTTATCCTCCTTCTGGCTTTCAGTGGGAAGAGTTTTTTCCAGATCCTCCAATTCCTTTTCAACATCCAGCCTTGGGAAGATGGGATTGCCCCTTTGCACCTTTGTACCGGCAGGAATTTTACCAAACTCACCAAGGCTATCCCAGCTCTTTAGGTCATCAAAATTATCAATGCCCAGCTGCTGCCTTATCCTGTCTGGTGCAGATGGCATAAAGGGACTTATTAGTACCGAGATAAACCTTAGGGACTCAGCTAAATTATACAAGACTGTTCCCAAGCGGGGTTTTTGCTCCTCAGATTTTGCTAGAATCCAGGGCATGGTCTCGTCTATATACTTATTTGTTCGGCCAATCAGCTTCCAAATTTCAGCCAGAGCATTGCTAAATAGTAGCTGGTTCATTAACTCTTCTACCTTATTAGGAGTAGCTAAGGCCATATCCATTAATTCCTTATCCACATCTTCCAGCTCTGCACAGGAAGGAATGGTTCCGTCAAAGTATTTGTCTATCATGGCAACAGTTCGACTTAACAGATTGCCCAGGTCATTGGCTAAATCGGAGTTTATTCTGTTTACCAAAGCTTCATTGGAAAAAACTCCGTCAGATCCAAAGGGAACTTCTCTTAGTAAGAAGTAACGTAGGGCATCGCTACCATATCTCTTTTCCAGGATCAGAGGATCTACTACGTTGCCCTTGGATTTGGACATCTTTCCGCCCTCCAATATGAGCCAGCCATGGCCAAATACCTGTTTGGGCAGCTCTTCGCCCAAAGCCATCAACATAATAGGCCAGATAATGGTATGGAATCTTACTATTTCCTTGCCTACCAGATGAACATCTGCCGGCCAGTACTTCTTAAACTTTTCATCCTTATTACTAAGATATCCCAGAGCCGATATATAGTTGGACAGGGCATCTATCCATACATATATAACATGATCATCATCGAAGGTAACAGGAATTCCCCATTTAAATGAGGTTCTTGACACGCACAGATCTTCCAGGCCCGGACGCAGGAAGTTATTAAGCATTTCATTTTTTCTGGAGGGAGGCTGAATAAACTCCTCATGCTCTTCAATGTATTTTATAAGCCTGTCTTGATATTTTGACAATTTAAAGAAGTAGCTTTCCTCTTTTACCAGCTCTACCTCCCTGTTACAGTCAGGGCATTTACCTTCGTTTAACTGAACTTCAGTCCAAAAGGATTCGCAGGGCGTACAGTACCAGCCTTCATATTCACTTTTATAAATATCCCCCTGATCATATAGTTTTTTAAATATCTTTTGTACAGTCTCCTTGTGTTCCGGATCGGTGGTTCTAATAAAATGATCATAGGATATATCAAGGGTCTTCCATAACTCCTTGATACCGGCTACTATATGATCCACATACTCCTTAGGGGATACACCCTTTTCCTTGGCCACCCGCTCAATCTTTTGGCCATGCTCATCAGTACCTGTTAAAAACATTACATCGTAACCAGTCAGCCTTTTAAAACGAGCCATTGCATCAGCTGCCACAGTTGTGTAGGAATGACCTATGTGCAGCTTGTCACTGGGGTAATATATAGGGGTAGTAATATAAAAGGTCTTTTTATCCTTCACTTTCATCATCCTTTCCTTTAAAAATATTTATAAAAAAACCCCTCGTTCCACACACATAGGGACGAGGGGTATTCCTTCGCGGTACCACCCTAATTCGCCTTTTAAATAAAAAGGCCTCATTCAGCGACTATCATCGCCTGATTCTTTAACGAAATCATCCGTAGACGCCTACTATAGTTTCAGCGCCTCCGCTCCAGGGCCATCTTCGGATAGCATTGCCCCTACCGGCTTTCACCTAACCCGGCTCTCTTTTAAGAAGCTCCTCTACCCTACTCTTCCCTTCATAGCGTTCTCATATTAATACTTGTATTGTAAGTATATTATAGTATATTCAATATTTTACCTCATGTCAACAATATTATACCAGGCTCTAACAATTCCATCGGAGTATATAGGCACTATTGGTGCCGTATCCAGCCTTAAACAGTCATCAAGGTCTCTTTGAAGGCCCATGTCCTTAAGCAGTGAATAGTGTGTAGTCTGAGAAAGAACACCATGGAGATCATCCATGCTGTGCTCATACATAAACTTAGCAGTCAAGCCTAAGTCGTCCAACTCTATAGGAATATTTTTCTTATGTAATCCATAAATAAGGGCACCGGCTGCCAAAACATCATCTGCAGAAAACCTACCCTCTGTACCAGCACATACTATAGCTATATCCTGACCCAGGGCTTCTAAATAGTCGCATATAGCAGTAATGTTAATAAAGGATGCAAGAAGGACTTCCTTGGCATAGGCTGCTCTTTTAATTGCTCTGGTTCCATTAGTGGTGGTAATAAGTACTGTCTTGTTTTCTACCTGATCCCTGCTATATTCACATGGAGAATTAGACAGGTGAAATCCTTCTATCTTTTCTGCATTTCTTTCCCCACCTAAAATAAAGGTATTCTTTTCATAATTCTTGGCCAGCCTTACTGCCTCTTCTATTTCGTCAGCGGGTATTACTTCCTTACAGCCGTTGTATAGGGCTGTAATAATAGTGCTGGTAGCCCTAAGTACATCTATAACCACTGCCACCTTATCCTTTAGCTGCCTTTCTTCTATGTAGTTTCTAGTAGGATATACAATAATATTCATGAGAACCTCCAATAATTATAAACAGTTATAATTATTTTATCATATACTTCTACATAAGTCGACTTTTTTGGATGGTAATATCTTGATAACTATCTGCCAAAAACTATGGAGCATATAATAATTGATGCAAACAAACCAGCTAAATCAGTTAATAGAGAGGCCCATAGGGTGTATCGGATTTTTTTAATACCAATAGCCCCAAAATAAATAGACAGGGTATAGAATATGGTTTCTGTGGATCCCATCAAGGTGGATGCTACCCTCCCTACGAAGGAATCCGGCCCATAGGTCTTGAGTATATCCCCTAAAATTCCTGTGGAAGCCATCCCTGATACAGGTCTCATAAGGGCCAGGGGTAAGACCTCAGCTGGAATTCCCAGTAGGCTGGTAACAGGAGACAGTATCCTTATAAGTATATCCATAGCCCCCGAGGATCGGAAGACCCCTATAGCCACAAACATGGCCATCATATAAGGAAAAACCCGTACAACCGTGGTCAAGCCTTGCTTTGCACCCTCTATAAAGGTTTCATAGACATTTACCCCCTTCAGATGACCATAAGCTAACACAAAAATAATAAATCCGGGCATTATAGTTATAGATAGAATCCTAATAAACTCTATCATTATATAACCTCCTAGTATAGCCTTCTAAACATCTTTGCAGCAATTATACCCACCAAAGTAGAAATGATAGTGGTAATTAAAGTTGTGCCCACAATCTCGCCAGGATTTAAAGAGCCGGCAGCACTTCTAAGGGCTATTACAGTAGTTGGGATTAGTTGAACCGATGAAGTGTTTATTATTAAAAACATGCACATGTCATGGGTGGCTACATCCTTTTGCTTATTAATCCTCTGCAACTCGTTCATGGCTTTTATACCTAGTGGAGTAGCCGCATTCCCCAGACCCAGCATATTGGCAATTAAATTCATGGTCATAGCCCCCATGGCCGGGTGACCTGCAGGTACGTCTGGAAACAAAAAGCTCATAATACCCTGCATCTTTTTTGATATAGCCTCCACCAGTCCAGATTTTTCAGCTACCCTCATAAGCCCCAGCCACAGGGCATATATACCTAATAGACCAATACATAGCTCAACAGCATATTTTGCATTGTCCAGGGCAGCCTGAGTAGCAGCCTCCAGATCTCCAAAAAACAAAGCTACCAAAAAACCAATTAAAATCATAAATAACCATATTACATTGACCATTTGCAGCCCCCTATATTTCTATAACAGCCTATCTATTATTTAGATTTATGACCAGATAAGTCCATTAGAACAAAGACTTGCTTTTACTACTAAATTTTCTACTATAGTTAAAAAAAGGGTTGACTTTAATTGGAATTATTGGTAATATAAAAGTATAATATTTTGTCGAATTTTGTTTGAAAGGAGGAGTGGATAGTGAAATCTACAGGAATTGTTAGGAAAGTTGATGAACTGGGGAGAATCGTTATACCAATTGAACTTCGACGCACTTTGAATGTAGCGGAAAAGGACGCATTGGAGATTTATGTTGACGGTGAGCAAATTATACTAAAAAAATACGAGCCTGCTTGCATCTTCTGTGATGACGCAAGAGATATAACCGTTTATAAGGGTAAAAATATTTGCAAAAACTGTTTGGATGAGCTAGCTAATAGATAATAGTTTAGTTTATATAAATAAAAGGCGATATCTCGCCTTTTTTTTGCTCTAATCTTCATCTTCCCTGAGTATATTGATACTATGCTTGTATACTTGGTTCTTAGGTATGCCCCGATCAGCTGCTACTCTTTTGATTGCTTCTTTTTTAGACATTCCTGCATCCATATAGGCCAGAATATGATCAGTTATAGATATATCACTGAATCTATCATCTTCTTGATTTTCTTGTCTGCCTTCTATAACTAATACAAACTCACCCCTGGGAGAGTTTGTGGAGAAATATTCTATGCCTTCCTCCAAAGCAAAGTGTAGGACCTCCTCGTAAATCTTGGTCAATTCTCTCACTATTGCAATCTTTCTATTACCCAAATACTCATTTAACTCCTTTAGTGTACCTAAAAGATGGTGAGGGGCCTCATATATTATTATGGTACGCTCTTCATCCTTAAGCTGGTTTAGCACCTTTTTTCTAAGTTTTCTATCCCGAGGTAAAAACCCCTCAAAAACAAACCTGGAACTGGGAAGTCCCGATAAGACCAGAGCCGACAGCCCCGCTGTAGCACCTGGTATAATGGTAACATGAATATCCCGTTCATAAGCTAATTTGACTAATTCCTCCCCTGGATCAGATATTCCAGGCATACCTGCATCAGAAACCACGGCTAAATTATTGCCATTTTCTAAAAGAGAAAGTATCTGTTCCTCTTTATGTTCACTACTGTACTTATGGTAGCTGATAAGAGGTTTTGAGATGCCCAGGTGATTAAGCAGCTTGAGGGTATGACGTGTATCCTCAGCTACTATATAATCCACCTCCTTTAAGGTCCTTATAACCCTAAGGGTAATATCCTCCAAATTTCCTATGGGCGTAGCACATAAATATAAAGTTCCCTTACCCATTTTTTATCCTTTGTACCTCCATTTAAAAACGCTTATCATATTAATATAATTAATCCAGTTAAAGTCTAGTTAAGACTTTCATAGTATATTGCCTTTAACTCATCCGTGAACTCTCCATTATCCTTAAAGACTATTAAGGGTGGCATCCATGATAGATAAGGCCTGCCTCCCAGAACCGCTTCTATAAGGACCATGTTTGGAGACTTTTTTAGATTAGGATACACTAGCCTTATATTTTTGGGTTCCAGACCATATTCTTTCATTCCTAATAAAATATCCGTTAACCTGTTAGGTCTATGAACCATGGCCAGGCGTCCTCCCATTACTAAGAGTTTGGCAGCTGTCATCAGAACATCATCCAAACTACATAAGATTTCATGCCGGGCTACTGCCTTGGCCTGATTTGGATTTATTAAGCCAGTCCCTACTTTTTTGTAAGGAGGATTGGCAGTTACCAGCTGGTACCTACGTGTTCCCAAATAATGGGGGGACTCTTTTAAGTCCCCCTCTATAATCTCAATCCTATCTTCTAAATCATTTAATGCTACACTCCGCTTAGCCATATCTGCCATAGAAGGTTGAATTTCTATACCATAGAATTTTGCGTCCATATTTCTTCCCGCCATGAGGATGGGTATTATACCGGTACCTGTACCTAGATCCACTACCTTATCTCCAGGCCGAGGTTTGGCAAAATGTGAAAGGAGCACTGCATCCATTCCAAATCGAAAGCTTTTGGGGTCTTGAATGATCTTTAATCCCTTAAAATCCAGATCATCTACTCTCTCATTTTCTTTTATCATTACATCCATACCAAAAACCGTCCTTGTAATATCAAATACCTAATATCAATATCTGTTAGAATTTTCTATTCATTCAGAAGAGCTATGAAAGCCTTTAGCTGTTCCTCACCTTGAAAAGCTCCAGATCTAACATAGCGGATAATTCCTTCCCTGTCAATCATATAAGTAGTAGGAATACCAATCATGGGATAAATAGCATTGTACTCTCTAACAGCCTTATTATCAGAATCTAAAGGAATAGAAAATGTAAAGCCTTCATTATCAATATATTCCTGTACTTGCTGCCGGGCTTTTTCTTTATCATTTCCACCCCGAAGCTCCAGTTCAGTAGAGCTAACACCTAATATTACTACACCCTTATCCCCGTATTCCTGATGAATAGCTTCCATATCCGGCATCTCCGCCCTGCAGGGAGGACACCAGGTAGCCCAGAAGTTTAAAAAAACAATCTGTCCCTTATAATCCGACAGTTTAATCTTGTTTCCATTAAGATCCTCTAATTCAAAATCTATTAAAGGTTTATCAATGGTTAAATAATCCACGTTTTCTTTTAACGAAACCTTGGGATTAATATCCAGATCTTCATAATTATTATCTGAACTATCATTTGAATTATCATCCCGGCTGTCATCTGTATTATCAACAGAAGCTTCTTCACTATTATGGGTGTCATTACTATTATCATTATTTTCCTGTGCTATAGCCTCATTTTCATCTGAAATATTGGTGTTACCATCCTCATCTGGAACATTTATTTTATTTTGCTGGCGAGCAGATATTACTATCATCAATATAGAGAAAACTGCTAAAATCAATATTAGCCTGGATAGTCTTTTCATGCTTTATTTCCTCCTCATCTTGTCCTTTGTATAATACCTATTGAAAAACCACTTTACTAAACATAAAAGCTATTGATCAGCGATGAAGTGAAGGTTTAATAGCCATTATTATTTATTATAACCCTGTTAAAAAATAGAACCCATTGAAGTAGATCATTACTCCAATTACTATTAGTAAAATACCGCTTATCACCTTAATAAGCTGCATATGCTTGTATAAGCCCTGAAGGCGCTTCCAGACATATTTCAGACCCACTGCAATGAGAAAAAAGGGCAATCCCAGTCCTATTGCATATACTATTAATAATGACATGCCTCTTAGCATAGTCTCAGCCTGGCTGGCCATAATGTATACAGAAGCCAGAACTGGCCCTATACAGGGAGACCAGCCAAAGCTAAAGCCCACCCCGATCAAAAAGGATGATATCAAGCCAGGATTACGCTGGCCTATACTTAGCCGCCTTTCATAGCTTAAAAATTTAATAGGTATAAGTCCGGTGTGAAAGAGACCAAAAAAAATTATAAGTATACCGCTAATCTTTCTAATTATGTCCCTGTTAGCCTGCAAGAATTTTCCTATAGATGTAGCTACAATGCCCAGGAGAACAAATACCAGTGAAAATCCCATAATAAAGGCCAGGGCATTTATAATCAGTTTCCTGTGAGCCTTTCTATCCTCTATCATCATCTCTATGGATTGCCCAGTCATATAGGTAAGATAGGCTGGTATTAGGGGCAAAACACAAGGAGATAAAAAGGAGGCCACTCCTTGAAAAAACACTGTCACGAAGGATAATAAACCTTCCATATAAAAATACCCCCTTTCGAAAAAAAGGTTTCCTTTACTTAATACCCTCTTTTTGATTTTTGAAACTATATTTTTATGAACGCTTTCTGCCTTAATGCCGATAATAGCCGACCTATTAATATAGCACAGCCCGCTCCTATACTGTCTACCATTACATCCTTTAGCTCACAGGCTCTGCCTGGAACAAAGTACTGATGAGCCTCATCAAAAAAAGCATAGGCAACACAAAGGACAAATGCTATTGTGGCTGAATAACCAGGTGATACATCCCTAAACCTAAGGCTTATGTACCATAAATATCCCAGTATAAAAAAAATGGTAAAATGCGCCATAGTTCTTATAATACCGTGCAATGCTGCTTGATCCAGGGGAATATTGACTCCTTCTAAAACCATTAATAAAAATTGAGTTATTCCTCCGCTAAGCTCTGCAGATTCGTCCCCTGGCTGGTGAGAGAAAAAGAAAATTATCCCCATCCATAAAAGGGGCAAAATCCATGTATAAGACTTAAGCTTATCAACCAAGTATAATCCTTCCTTCCAATCTTTTTCTATAAGACAGAATTATATCATATAAATGATAGTATAGCCCAGGATAATAATTCATAAATTAAAAGTTATTGACGAATGCGTTTTTTTGTAGAATAATATACTGTACGTGCACTATTTTTTTGTAATATACTTAACTAAAATGGACGGTTACGGAGGAATTGATAATGAAGAAAGTATTAATTGGGGTATTAGGGGTACTGCTGGTTATTCTGATTGGAATAGGTGGATATATATTTAAAATAATTGATGCTATATCCGATGCTGAGGAACTAGCCAAAGGAGATAGCTTAGGCCAATGGGAAGGCAACTTTGATGATTTTGGTATACCGGATCAGGCACCCTTAGAGGATGAAACGGGAGTTATCAATATTCTTCTTCTGGGTACTGACAGGCGCAACCCAAATGAAAACGGACGTTCCGATGCCATCCTGATTGCAACCCTGGATAAAAAGAACGGCCAGTTAAAGCTAAGCTCCATTATGAGAGATCTATACGTACCTATCCCAGGCAGAAAAGATAATAGAATAAATGCAGCCTACTCCTTCGGGGGACCAAGGCTGGCCATGCAGACTATAAATCAGAATTTTAACTTGAATATAACCCGGTATGTCACTGTAGACTTTTTCGGTCTGGAAGAAATAATCAACGCAATGGGAGGCGTTGAAATAGATGTAAAGGAAAAAGAGGTAAACCACCTTAATAAAATTATAAGAGAGCTTAATAACCTGGATAAGAAAAATAGAACATCGCCTGAGGTAAGCAAAGCAGGACTTCAAACCCTAAACGGCAGACAGGCGGTGGCTTATTCCAGAATAAGAAAGGTTGGCCACGGGGATGCAGAGCGTACAGAGAGACAAAGAAGAGTAATTTCTGCAATGTTTAATAAGATGAAATCCGTCAACCCCTTTAAATTACCGGATCTGGTAGCCTCTATTATTCCCTATACCGACACCAACATTCCTGTAACTGAGATAGTTTCCTTGGGAACATCTGTGTTGGGAGTAAAGGATAAACATATTTATCAATATAGGGTACCTGCTGAAAACACCTACAGCAGTCAAACTATTAGGGGAATGGCTGTATATGTTCCCGACTTAGAAAAGAATAGGGAACTGCTTCATCAGTTTTTATATGAGAAAGCTGTTAGAACAGAATAATTCATAGAGTATAAAAAGGCTTTTACAGCAAGGTTACTGTAAAAGCCTTTTTCTTTGTCTTCTATTTATTTAATATATTGTTTTGCTACATAGCCTGCAATGGAACCGCTTTTTATCTTGTACCAGGAGCCGCTTTCCCCTGTAATAGTTACCTTGGCACCCCTTTTCAGCAGTCCTACACGGGAGTGGCTTGTTCCCGGGCCGGAACGGACATTTAATGCTGATGCATTGACAGTTCCGGTGCGCTGCTGGGTAGTGCCCCTGCTGCTACTTCCTCCTGATGTAAGTTTTATATAATTCTTATGAACATATCCTGTTCCGCTACCGTACTTTATCTTGTACCATGAACCGCTCTCTCCGGTGATGGTTACCTTGGTGCCTCTGGATAATAGGCCCTTACTGGAGTGTTTAGTTCCTGGACCAGAACGTACATGTAAAGAGGATGCATTAACGGTTCCGATGCGCTGTTCAGATCCTCTAGTTTGATTTCCACTGTTGCTGCTATTTCCACTGCTGTTTTTATTAGAACTGCTAGTGGAATTTACCTTTAGGTAATTGCCATGAACGTATCCTACACCACTGCCGTATTTTATCTTGTACCAGGCACCCTGTTTAGCTAATAGATCCACCTTTTTGTTCTTAGGCAGGCTGCCTATTTTCTTATAATTAGTACCAGCACCGCTTCTAATATTTAATGAGGATGCTGTTACTGTGGCAGTACCTATAACTGATGTAGATCCGGATGTAGACTTGCCTGTGCTTTCAAGTTTTACATAATCACTATGCACATAGGCATCTTTTCCTTTGTAGCTAATCTTATACCAGCTACCCTGGGTTCCCAGTATTGTCAGTTTTGTTTCTTTAACCACCATACCCACCTTATGGTTTTTGGTGCTGGGGCCACTTCTTACGTTTAAAGAAGAAGCAGTTACTGTACCATAGCGCTTGTCATCGGATGGTGGGGGTGCAGGATCGGCTGCCGGTGGCTTTTGATTCTGATTGGAAGGCGGAGGAGTCTGTGCTTTATTTTCTAATACAATATAGTCTCCGTGCACATAACCCTGGGTGCTGCCCGATTTAATCTTATACCAGGCACCTTGCCGGTCTAATATCTCCACACGGGCACCTTTTTTCAAGCTGGCTACCCGCTTATGGTTTGTCCCAGGTCCCTGTCTTACGTTAAGGCTGGTAGATACATTTACTATACCATACTGCTTTTCTTTATCCTTTTCCTTGTTTTTATCCTTATCCTTGTCCTGCTCCTTATCCTTACCAGGATCAGGTTTTGGCTCAGGCTTTGGCTCCGGTTTAGGTTCCGGCTTTGGTTCTTCTTTAGCCGGCGGGTTAGGCTTGGGATCCCCACCATTATCCGGATCAATCTTTAAACTGCTAACCTTGGTACCCGGATAATAAAACTCTAAAATCTGGGTATAAGTTTTGCCTTCCTTAGCCATTTGATGGGCTCCCCACTGGCTCATACCTACTCCATGTCCATAACCACTGCCCTGGAACTCAAAAGCGTTTTTCTTATCTACAACCTGAAACAGTAAACTCTTTAGGTCAAAGATAGTTCGTATATTCTTTTTGCTTAAGGCAATTTTTACGGTTATCTTCTCTGGTTCAGCAGGTTCTTGTGATTCATTTGATTCATCTTTAGAAGCTGACTTTTTAGGATCCTGCTTTTTATTCATTGCAAGAACTATTTCCCCTTTGTCCGCCCTGCCGCTATTGTTGTATTCAAAGCTAATAGATTTAATCTGTAGGTTTTCTATATCCCCTTCCTTCAGGCCCTTCTTAGCCAAGGCATCTTTAAAGCCCAACCGGTTTAACAGTGCCGAGTTAACCGGGTTTTTTGAGTAAGAAACGGTCCAGCTTCTATTGGGATTAGAAGTATTCTTTATGTCGTAAGGATCATCTTTTACCTTTGAATAGGGCAAACTGCTCCATAAGTTTCCGGCTGCCTCAATCTTTCCTCCATTACTGGAAGAGTAGAGGGTTTCTGCATAACTGCCATTGTATGTCAGAACTTTACCAAAGGTTTCATCTACTGCCTTTATAGAGTTCTTATGGCTGCTGTTATATCCTCTATATACCTGGTCGTTGGTGGTATCTACTATATCATAATAGCTCTTACCATTCATCCTTCTTGCTGCATATGTACGCGCTGCTACTGCCTGTGCCTTCTGGGCCTCTATAGGCCAACTATTGCTTACCTCATAGGGTACTACCCCATAGAGGTAAGTTTCAAGATGAAGATGATTTATCAACTCAATTGAACTGCCCTGTAAACGAACCTCCATATCACCTAGATAATAGTAGTTTCCTACCTTGAGGCGATTAGGGCTAGAGTCCCGATATCTTTTGAAAGTAAAGCTACTCCCCAGTTTTGTGGATTGAGTTTTGCTACCGGTCTTGTCGTCCAAAACCAATTGTCCTGATTCAATGCGAACTGTATAATTTCCCTTATTCAGGAGATTGTTCTTATCAATCTTGGGTATGCCATAGGTTCCATCAACCACTATATTTACGCTTTTTAGCGTTCCCAAGGACGACAGTTTTACTCTGATAGTGCTGTTGTTACCAGCACCCAGGACAGGTGGAGCCCACATTAAGTTAATACATACCATGATGCCTATTACAAATGCCAAGACTCTTCTAATCATTTTATACCACCTTTACATTATCCTTTATTTTTATTTAATTCGCTGTAGCTTGTCAAATTCCTGCTTAAAATGCTGAATAATATGCAGGAATTAAGATTTTAGTACTTTTTTACTACTGATTCTTATACGAAAAAAGCTGTTAACGTTAATTTGTTAACAGCTCACATTCCATAAAAACTTAAACTATCTATCTTGGTGTATTGTCGGGTGTATTAAGCAGGTTGAGGAGCGTCTACAGGACAAACATCGGCACAAGCTCCGCAATCAATGCATGTCTCTGCATCAATTACATAAATATCATCGCCAGCTGATATAGCTTCTGTTGGGCATTCTGCTTCACATACTCCACATGCAATACACTCATCAGTAATTACATAAGCCATTACCGGTCACCTCCTCACCTCTAAACCCCTATATAGGTGTTTTTTAAACACCTATTTCATTTTATCACCTCTACCCAAAAATGCAAGTTTTTTAACAAAGTTTTTGTAAATTTTAATCCTCAAGTAAGGAGGCTATATCCTCATCTATTTCTTCTAAAAGATCGTCATCATTATCCTCTGTGTCATTATACTCATCCACCGACGAGATATCATTGACATGATACTCCAGTACTTCAGGCGTTCCATCCTCCTGAACTACTTTTACTTTTACCTTTTCAGACAAGGCATTACAGCTTATAACTACTCCTGACCCTTGAGGAGTAATAACCTCCTTGTTGACCTTGGGCATTTTTTTCCATGCTTCTTCGTAATAATCCTGCTCATATTTCAAACAGCACATTAGCCGCCCGCATATACCGGAAATTTTCGTCGGGTTAAGGGACAGGTTTTGCTCTTTTGCCATCTTTATAGATACTGGTTCAAACTCCCCTAAAAAGGTTCCACAGCACAAAAACCTTCCACAGGGACCCAAGCCCCCTATCATCTTGGCCTCGTCCCTAACGCCTATCTGCCTAAGCTCTATACGTGTTCTAAATATAGCGGCCAGATCCTTGACCAACTCCCTAAAGTCTACTCTCCCATCAGCAGTAAAGTAAAAGATAACCTTGCTGTTATCAAAGGTGTACTCAACATCTATCAATTTCATGGGTAGATTGTGTTCCTCAATCTTTTCTAAACAGATATCAAAGGCCCGATTTTCCTTTTTTTGATTTTCGGCTACTTTTTCAGCATCTTCTGCTGTAGCTTTTCTTATTACTTTTTTTAAAGGAGATACTATATCCTCTTCAGGCACTTTTTTAGGCCCTACTACTATCTTTCCATACTCCACACCACGGGAGGTTTCTACTATTGCATACTCCCCCTTCTCCAGCTCCAGATCATGGGGATCAAAATAATATATTTTACCGGCTTTTTTAAACCGTACTCCTACTACTTCGTGCATATTCACCACTTCCTTGTATTTTCATCAGCAAATTTTCTATGGTTAACTGAAAATTCGCATGAGACATTAACATCTTTTTGCTTTGCTCTATATTTTCTATAATACATTGTATATCTCGGGTTGTAAAGGTATTTGCCAAAGACTCAATGAAGGGTATTTTATCTATATTTATAATTATCTCACGTAATTTGCCCTCTTTTAATACCAATACATCCCTTAAGAATAATTCTATCATATCCAATATTTCAATTGCATTGTCTCTTTTATCCAGGAAGTAGTCAACATACCCCATGGCTTGTGCAGTTGAGCTTTCAGTTAGCTTTGTTAAAATCTCTAAAGACTCATCCCGCATCTGATGATACTCCTGAGATAAGGCCAATTCTATACCCTTTCCGGGAATCCCCTGGGAAAGCCTGGCAAAGACTAAAGCCTCATCAGGGGCAACCCGGGTTCGAGATTTTATGATTTGGGCTACCTGCTGAGCTGATAATGGTGGTATCCTTATTATCTGACATCTGGATACTATTGTGGGCAGTAGCCCGGCCAGGTTTTCTACTAAAATAAATATAATTGCATGGTCAGGAGGTTCTTCCAGTGTTTTTAACAAGGCGTTCTGGGCCTGGGGGGTCATTGTATCCCCCTTCTCTATAATATATATCTTTTTCTGTCCTTGAAAGGGTTTAATGGATATGTCTCCTCTCAATTCCCTGATAGGATCTATACCTATAGTTTTGGATTGACTTACTATCCTAATAATATCAGGGTGATTGGAAGACTCCAGTTGCCTGCAAGATTTGCACATGTTGCAGGGTTTTTTCCCTCCATCGCACAGCAGCATTTTTGCAAAATATTTTGATATGGTCTTTTTTCCAGCTCCGGTGGGGCCAATAAATATATAAGAATGAACAATCCTCCCACTATCCATAATTCTCTTTAACCTACGGATAAGGGCGGATTGTCCAATAATGTCAAAGCTATCCATATAATTTACTCTCCTTAAGCTGCGCATTAAAGCATCATATCCAACAATAATCCTCTAATATCGTCTATAAAACTGAGTATTTTTATTTGATCCTTTTGTGAACTCAGCACCTCTTTGGTTAGGGCATCAAGGTTTTGATCCACTTTTTTTACTAAAGCATAGATATGATGCCTCCCGCTGTAATCTAAATAATCATCCTTTTTAAACTCCAGCATCTGTCTAAGGGAAATATCAAGAAACTGCGCTATCATCTTCTTGTACACCATTAGGTCTTCCAAGGTTAATCTGTCTGCCAGCTTTTGTCCCTGCTTTTTTATGTCATCCATTAGCAAGGACAGCTTTTCCTTCATAGACCTGTATTGATTATCATGCAAAAAACTATCAAAGGATTTGCCCTGTGCAGTATCTACAGGGCTGTTGACACCCCTGGCCCCTCCGGCACTGTGACCTTTGGGGCGGCTGTCAGCCTTTTGTATCCTCATAGCTTCCTGAACTCCTCTACGTCAACTACAAATACTGTAGCGCCCCCTACCGTTACCTCAACAGGATAAGGAACATACATACCGGTTGCTCCTCCCATAGGTGATGGTGATGTAGCCACCTGCTTACGGCTCTTACATACCTGCTCAATTATACCCATAGCACTTTCCAGTCGCTCATTATCCACACCAATTAAAAGAGTCGTATTTCCTGACCTTAAAAATCCTCCAGTGGTAGCTAACTTGGTTACTCCATAACCAGCTTTCATTAGTCTTGATATAAGCTTTTGGGAATCTTCATCCTGAACTACAGCAATAATTAATTTCATACCGGAAGTACCTCCTTATTTTTCTATTTTCTGGGATTAAATGCCAGTATAGCTGGCATCATCCTACCTCTATTATATACTATTTTCCATACTTAGGCAATTGCTCAATTTCATAAATTATCTGACAATGGATCTCCTCTATATCAGCATCGGCATTGATTCGTTTAAATCTTTCAGGATAACGTTGGCACAACATACAAAAACCCTGGTATACTTTTTTATGGAATGATATATCCTCCTGTTCCAGCCTATCTGCCTTTCTATCCCTTCCCAGTCCCCTCTTTAATCCCTTCTCGGGTTCAATATCAAAAAACAGAGTAAGATCTGGTACAATCCCTTGAAGTGCCACTTTGTTTATTTCCTCTATCATTTCTATTCCCAGGTTCCTACCTACCCCTTGATAGGCAACACTGGAATCTACAAATCTATCACACAAGACTATCTTTCCCTGGTCCAGAGCTGGTTTTATAAGCTGGGCTACATGCTGCGCTCTGGCAGCGGCATATAACAGCATCTCTGTTATAGCATTCATTTCTTTATGTCTAGTGTCTAGAATAATATTCCTTATGGCTTCACTAATGGGTGTGCCTCCCGGCTCCCTGGTGACTATAACATCATGGCCCTTGTTTACCAAATATTCCTTTAGGAGGTTTATCTGGGTAGTCTTGCCCGAGCCATCAGGACCTTCAAAGGTAATAAAATATCCTTTCATGCTTATTTACTCCTATCTACTATATATTCCATACTTTTCTACTTACTGTTTAATAGCTATTCATATATAAAAACAAACCAAAGCATTGAGGGCTGCTAACCCAGCTATTCTGCAACCACATCAACATATTTCTCCTGCTCTACTCCAAAGAGGATTCCTCCCTTTTTATGTATGGATATAAGCTCCTCTATTCCATTCTTTTCAATGAGTTCCCCTGGGCAATACCTGGGTATACCTGGTGGGTATGCCCCTATGGTATTAGCAGCTATTCTGCCCTGGCTTTCATTTAGGGGAATCTTTTGTGTTTTGCTGTAAAAAGCCTGCCTGGGCGACATCATTTGTTTGGGAATTTCCCGGGAAATCGACATAGGGAAATGAATATTTTTATTTTTCATGTATTTGCTGCAAAGATTTTGACAAGTCTGTACTATTTTTTGTAGATCTGATCTGGTATCAGCTACAGTACATATAAATATCCCATAGCGGTGATCTGACATTTCAATTTGCAGCCTCTCTTTTTCCCTTAAGATCTTCTCCGCCTCATATCCGGTAAGTCCCAGTTCCTTGAAATCCAGGACTAAGCGGGTAGGATCCAAAGCCTCAACCTCAGGCCAGATAGATTTTCTTACACTACCAATCCCAACCTCTTTGACAAGATCATGGATTTTGTCCAGATTATCTATTAGATTATTAAGCAGTTCATGACCTCTGGTAGCCATTATATATCGAGCCCAATCCAAAGAAGCCATAAAAATATAAGAGGGACTGCTTGTCTGATTAATGGATAGTATTCTTGATATCCTTTCCTTGTCCACCCTATGCCCTTTTATATGAAGATATGCAGTTTGAGTAAAGGAAGGAAGAGTCTTGTGGGCACTATGTACCCATAGATCAGCACCTAATTTACCTGCTGAAGATGGCAGCTTGGGGCTAAAAGGAAAATGGGCTCCATGAGCCTCATCCACCAGCAAAACTTTACCTGCTCTATGAACAATTTCAGCAATTTCCTGTACATTTGCACACATTCCATAGTAATTAGGGCTAACCAACAGTACTCCCCGGACATGGGGATTATGCTCTAAGGCATCCTTTACTGCCTGAGGGCTTACCTGAGTAACCAACTCCCTGTCCTCATCATATTCAGGCAGTATATAAATGGGGGAGATATCCCCCATAATCAAGGCATTTATTACCGATTTATGGCAGTTTCGAGGCACTATAAGGCTGCTTCCGGGAGGGCAGGCAGCCAGTATCATGGCATGAATCCCCACTGTAGAACCGTTTACCAAAAACCAGGTATGATCCGAACCAAAGGCACTGGCCGCAAGCCTTTGAGCCTTGTGTATAGGACCCTGTGGATTATGTAAATTATCCAGTTCCGGCACTTCTGTAACATCCATTTGTGCCAGACTATCTAAAATCTGCCTGGAAAACCCCTTACCACCCTTATGGCCAGGCATATGATATCTTGTAACATCCTCTTTTATGTACTCAAAAAGTCTTTCTACCAACGGCATTTTCTCTTGTATCAATAAGCACCCTCCACATCCAAATGTCTACTGCTACCGTCCTATCCTGTAACTATGGCATAATACGCGTTTTATACCTTCCTTGTACTTTATATAATCCCTGTGATCTGTCTGTATTCCTATGATTTTTCTCTCACAGTCGGCACAAATATTAGTATTTTTTAGAATAAGGTTGGCTTTTGTTATTTTTTTGCACATACAGCATTCAATTACATGAATCATTTTTTACACCGTCCTACTGATTAACTCTATAATTATCTAAATAATTGCCGGTTTTTACTATTTTATTCTAATTGATGCTATATTGTGCAAGTACCTCATGCATTTTTAATTAATTCTACCAGCTTGTCAGTAGGCTCAAAGATAACCCTATGAATTTTTTTACTGCCTTTAAAAGCCAACACCCAGGCCTTTTCAGATTTCTTATTATGAGTCATATAATAGTTTTTATAACTAGTAGCCTTATCTAACCTTTCATAGGATAGGGGACAAAAATACAAAATCTTTTTTAGGTCAACCCTCATGATCTCTCTGTTTCGCTTTCCTGCCAAGCTTTCAAATACTAGCTCATCCTTGATGAGACAATAGCGGTAACCCAAAATCTTTTTTCTATATACATATACACCGATTAGAACATATAATAAAAATGTTATATAGCCACTATAACCTATGCCATATCGGTTATATATAAGATTGGACAAGCCTACAATAATAATTAACAAGGCCACTAGACCTATGGTTGTCCATAGGGCAGACTGATCCTTTTTAACAGGTTTTACAATTTCACTGTACATATCCATACCCCTCGTTATTTGTATTCATCTTGCTAGCATATATTATACCATATACTACACAGCTGCATATAGAAAAAAGCACCGCAAATAGCAGTGCTTAAATAAATCCTACAGCTTTTTAAGTAGCCTTTATTAAATTCTTAATCCATGTTCCCTATAATATCCTTAGCCACTTCCTTAGACATGCATATAGCTGTTATTTCATTTATGGGAATAACACATACGCCATTCTTGGTTTCCACAACGACTGTACAATCATCAACACTGATTATCTTGATACAATCAAAAGTACCCCTTACCCCTTCAATGATTAATGATACCTTTTTATGCATTAAAGATTCCAGCAGGCCCCTTAAATGCATCAAACATCTTTCCCTCATCCCAGGCATCATATCCACAGGGGGTGTGGGCTGTACAGGCGGATACTCGGGACAGGGTATTGGTGGGTAGGGCTCATAATGGCCTGGCGGTTTGCCATAATGATCATCACGGTAAGCGTTATAATAACCATAGCCAGGTATCTGATTATAATCAAAGAATGAATCTGCCGAATATCTTACATAATAATCTTCATTATTGTACACGGTGATACCTCCCATTCCTATATTGACCTTGATATATTCTATGTAGTATTTAAAAAACTGTTACAAAAAAGCAAGCTGTAGTTTAAGCAGCTTGCTTACAAAATCATGGTCCTGATTCTATGGCTTTGATTTTCTCCTCGTCCAGTTCTTTGACATCACCGTGCTTAACAAACTGCATACATATAAATGCTAGAATAAATCCCATGCTGGCATATACAAATAGGGGTTTGTAGCTTCCTACCACATCCTTTATCCAGCCAAATAAAATAGGACTTACTATTGCAGCTGTGGAAGAAAAGAAATAATAATATCCCGTATACGCACCTGTTAGGCCTTTTGGTGCCATCTCCACTATCATAGGATAGGAGTTTATATTGATAAGGGCCCAGAATATTCCTCCTGATATTAAAATAACGGAGATAAGCAAAGCATTTCGAATAAAGATTAGGGGTACAAACACCGCCAATGCGCCAATTATCCCTAAAAGAATAGTTTTACATCTTCCCAGTTTGGATGCAACAAATCCTGCTGGAATAGCAAAGACTAAAAAGGCCAGGGAGAATGAGGTCAGGACTATTGAAGAAGTACCCGGTTCTATGCCTAGTATATGCTGGCCATACAAGGAAAAGAAAGTTTCTACCGCATTAAAGCCTGTAAACCAGAAAAATATTGCAAAGAGCATACAGATAAGGCTTCTATTTTTGGCCACATCTTTCTTAGGCTGCTTTTCTTTTTCCTCTATTTCCACAGCCTCCGGTTCCTTTATATTAGTGTATAGCAGCATCAGTGCTGCCACCATAATTATGGAGGCCATATAAAAGGGATATCCCGTATTAATTTTATAGAGCAAGCCTCCTATACCATAGGCTATTACCGCAGCCAGGCCGCCCATAAAGTTAATTACCCCATTGGCCTTGCTGCGCAGTGGGCTGGGAGTAACATCAGGCATCAAGGCTACGGTAGGTGCTCTGTATATACTCATGGCAAAGTTCATTATTATAATAAAGGACATCAAGGATACCAGGGAGTTTGAAAAAGGAATCAGGGAACAAAAGATTGCAGCCAGTGGTACACCGATCAAAAGAAAGGGCATGCGCCGGCCAAACCTGGTATTGGTCCTATCGCTTAGAGCACCAAACAAGGGCTGAAATACAACAGCAAATATATTGTCTATAGTCATTATAGCTCCAATGATGGTACCACTTTTTACATAGGTTTCCAACATTATAGGAACATAATTGTTATAAATAGGCCAAATTATACTGGCTGAAAAGAAACCCAGACCTAAAATAAAAGTCTTTTTATAATCCAGTTTCACTATATAACCCCCTATTTATTTACTTTTTCCTTCACTTCAAGGGCTCTGTCTGGATAATCGGTTATAATACCATCTACTCCCGCCTTCATAATCATTTCAATTTCCTTTTTATTGTTTATAGTGAAAGGATTTAGCTTTATTCCATTCTTTTTACATCCTTCTACCACTTCCGGCACTATATTATAGTAGTAGGGATGCAGGGCTTCTGCCCCTAAACTTTTTGCATAGTTATAGGGTTCTACCAGACCGGCCATATACAAAAGTCCAATTTTCATGGATGGGTCAATGGTTTTTATATCCCGGAGACTATAGTGATTAAAGGAAGAGAATATTACCCTTTCACTAAAGTCGTAAGCTTTTACCATATCAATAAGCTTTTCCTCAATTCCCTTATAAAAGATAGGTCCACTTTTTACTTCAATATTAAGAAGTCCATCCCAATCCCTAAGCAGCTGTAAAACTTCACTTAGAGTTGGTATGCTAACCCCTTTATATTCTGGACCAAACCAGCTGCCAAAATCAAATTTTTTAATATCATCTAATGTGAAATCCTTTATCATACCCTTGCCATTACTGGTTCGATCAATGCTAAAGTCATGAATAACCACTATCTCACCATCTGCTGTCATATGTACGTCTAATTCAATTCCTTCTGTACCTAACTCCAATGCCTTTTCAAATGCAGGTACAGTATTTTCAGGTGCATAGGCTGAAGCTCCTCTGTGTGCTATAACCAAGGCCATTTTTTTCATCCTTTCATATTGAATTGTTTTAAACTTTTTTAATACATCAAAGCTTTAAAACTATAATAACTATTACTAATTTTATTCTCTAAAAAAATAAAATAACCTTCCTGTAATCCTAAAATTCTCCAAAAATAAGACAAAGCCCCAAGGGATTAACCTTGAGGCGCTAAAATATATTTGAATCCGGCAGCGACCTACTCTCCCAGGGGGTCTCCCCCCAAGTACCATCGGCGCTGAAGGGCTTAACTTCTGTGTTCGGTATGGGAACAGGTGTCTCCCCTTCGCTATTGCCACCGGAAATTGTTAT
>JAAYGY010000059.1 GCA_012735575.1 Clostridiales bacterium | reverse complement strand
TTAGTCAATGCTGGAAACAACACCTGCACCAACAGTTCTGCCACCCTCACGGATAGCAAATCTTAATCCCTCTTCAATAGCAATGGGAGTGATCAGTTCAACATCCATGTCAATGTTGTCCCCGGGCATTACCATCTCTACTCCCTCAGGCAGATTGATTACTCCGGTTACGTCAGTGGTTCTGAAGTAGAATTGTGGTCTGTAGCCGTTAAAGAATGGGGTATGTCTTCCACCCTCATCTTTGGTCAGAATATATACCTGTGCCTTAAACTTGGTGTGAGGCTTAATGCTACCGGGCTTTGCAAGTACCTGACCTCTTTCAATCTCATCCCTTTGAACACCTCTTAGAAGTACACCAATGTTGTCTCCTGCTACAGCCTCGTCAAGAAGCTTTCTAAACATCTCTACACCAGTTACTACAACGTTTCTGGGCTCATCATTCAGACCTACGATCTCTACGTTGTCGGATACCCTAACAGATCCACGCTCTACCCTTCCAGTAGCAACAGTTCCACGTCCTGTGATGGAGAATACGTCCTCAACAGGCATCAGGAATGGCTTGTCAACGTCTCTCTCAGGTGTTGGAATGTAAGTGTCTACTGCATCCATTAGCTCTAAGATAGGCTTGCAAGCTTCATTTGTTGTTACATCGATGGAATCATCATTGAGTACTGCTTCTAGTGCCTTAAGTGCAGATCCCTTTACGATTGGAATATCGTCTCCTGGGAACTCATACTCGCTAAGAAGCTCTCTTACTTCCATCTCTACCAGCTCTAACAGCTCCTCATCGTCTACCATATCGGTCTTGTTCATGAATACAATGATATATGGTACTCCAACCTGTCTGGCTAGTAGAATGTGCTCCCTTGTCTGGGGCATAGGACCGTCTGCTGCGGACACAACAAGAATTGCTCCGTCCATCTGTGCTGCTCCAGTGATCATGTTCTTTACATAGTCAGCGTGGCCGGGACAGTCAACGTGGGCATAGTGACGGTTGTCTGTCTCATACTCAACGTGGGATGTGTTGATGGTGATTCCACGTTCCTTCTCTTCAGGTGCCTTGTCAATCTCTTCGTATTTTGCACCCTGAGCTTTACCTGTCTTGGACAGTACCATGGTAATAGCTGCTGTTAATGTTGTCTTACCATGATCAACGTGACCTATTGTTCCTATGTTCACGTGAGGTTTCGTTCTTTCAAATTTCGCTTTAGCCATTTTTCTATTTTTCCTCCTTCATAAACATGTCATTTTATAACTGTTTTGTATTTTATTTGGATATAATTTTTTCAGCAATATTTGCTGGAACCTCTTCATAATGGGATAGTTGCATTGTATAAACGCCTCGACCCTGGCTCTTGGAGCGAAGATCTGTAGCATATCCAAACATCTCTGATAGGGGAACATAAGCAGTTATAACCTGTACCCCAAATCTGGCTTCCATACCTTCAATCCTTCCACGTCTAGCGTTAATGTCTCCCATTACATCACCCATGTATTCTTCAGGAACAGTAACCTCTACCTTCATGGTAGGCTCCATTAGAACTGGGTTTGCTTTTTTCATAGCTTCTTTAAAGGCCATAGAGCCTGCAATCTTAAATGCCATCTCAGAGGAGTCAACCTCGTGATAAGATCCATCATATAGTGTAACTTTGACGTCTTCTACTGGATATCCGCCAAGTACACCACTTTGCATAGCTTCCTGTATTCCCTGGTCAACAGGTGCAATGTATTCCTTAGGCACTACGCCTCCAACAATCTTGTTTACAAACTCGTATCCTGCACCTGGCTCTAAAGGCTCTACTTCTATCCATACATGACCATACTGACCGCGTCCACCAGACTGACGGACGAACTTACCTTCAGCCTTAACAGCTTTTCGTATGGTTTCTCTATAGGCAACCTGAGGTTTACCTACATTAGCCTCTACCTTAAACTCTCTAAGTAATCTGTCCACGATGATTTCAAGGTGAAGCTCTCCCATACCGGCAATTATGGTTTGCCCTGTTTCAGCATCAGTATAGGTTCGGAATGTAGGATCTTCTTCTGCCAGTTTTTGTAGAGCTACACTCATCTTATCCTGTCCAGCCTTAGTTTTTGGTTCTATGGCTACCTGAATAACAGGATCTGGGAAATCCATGGATTCCAGTATAACTGGATCTTGTTCCAGGCATAGGGTGTCGCCGGTTGTAGTATCTTTCAATCCTACAGCAGCTGCAATATCACCAGCATAAACTTCATCAACTTCTTCACGGTGATTTGCGTGCATAAGCAGAATTCTTCCGATCCTTTCCCGCTTTCCTTTTGTAGAGTTGTAAATATAGGATCCAGACTTTAAGGTTCCTGAATACACTCTAAAGAAAGCTAGCTTTCCAACATAAGGGTCAGTCATGATTTTAAATGCTAAAGCACTAAAAGGTTCTTCATCGGAAGAATGCCTTTCTGTCTCCTCATCGGTTCCTGGTACAGTACCCTTTATGGCAGGTACATCCAGAGGTGAGGGCATATAATCAACTATAGCGTCTAATAGTGGCTGCACCCCTTTATTTTTATAAGAAGAACCACACAGTACAGGAATAATATCTACTGACACAGTAGCCTTTCGGATTCCTGCCTTAAGTTCCTCAACGGTTAAGTCTTCTCCCTCCAGGTACTTCATCATGAGGTCTTCGTCCCGTTCGGCTATAGTTTCTACTAGACGGGTTCTATATTCCTCCGCCAGTTCCATCATATCCTCGGGGATCTGGGTTTCCTCGCTTTGGGTACCTAAATCATCTTTATAATAAATTGCTTTTTGTTCTACTAAATCGATAATGCCTACAAAAGTATCTTCTTTACCAATAGGAATCTGTAGTGGAATAGCGTTAGCCTGCAGGCGGTCCTCCATCATCTTTACTACGTTAAAGAAATCGGCGCCTGTAATATCCATCTTATTAATATAGGCTATTCTAGGCACACGGTACTTATCGGCTTGACGCCATACAGTCTCTGATTGAGGCTCTACACCGCCTTTGGCACAGAAAACTGCCACTGAGCCATCAAGTACGCGCAGTGACCGCTCAACTTCAACGGTAAAGTCCACATGCCCGGGCGTATCTATTATGTTGATACGGTGTCCCTTCCATTGTGCAGTTGTAGCAGCAGAAGTAATGGTTATGCCTCGCTCCTGCTCCTGAGCCATCCAGTCCATAGTTGCAGAGCCTTCGTGAGTCTCACCCATCTTATGAACTCTTCCTGTGTAGAACAATATCCGCTCAGATGTAGTTGTCTTACCTGCATCAATGTGTGCCATGATTCCTATGTTTCTAGTCTTTTCCAACGGAAATTGCCTAGGCATTTCTTTTCCTCCTTTCAGTTGACGATTCACTGGACATCTAAAGTTTTGATGCCCTGTCTATTGGATTGCTGGCTAGTGGCTTTATGTGTTACCAACGATAATGTGCAAAAGCTCTGTTTGCTTCTGCCATCCTATGGGTATCTTCTTTCTTCTTAACAGCTCCACCCGTATTGTTAGCAGCATCCATAATCTCAGCTGCAAGCCTTGCTACCATGGTTCTCTCTCCACGGTTACGGGCATAATCTACCAGCCATCGAAGGCCTAAAGCCTCTCTTCTTTCAGCTCGAACTTCCACGGGTACCTGATAGGTAGCACCACCTACTCTTCGAGCTTTTACTTCCAGGACTGGCATGATATTCTCAAGGGCCTGTTCAAAAACCTCCATAGGATCTCTTCCAGTCTTATCCTTAACAACATCAAAAGCACCATAGCAAATCCTTTGGGCTATCCCTCTTTTACCATCCATCATGATTTGATTTATAAGTTTTGTTACAATCCTACTTCCATAAAGTGGATCGGGTAGCACTTCTCGCTTGGGAACATGTCCTTTTCTTGGCATATCCTTCCCTCCTTCTCACAGGATTATGAAAAATTATTTCTTGGGTTTCTTAACCCCGTACTTAGATCTAGCCTGCTGGCGATTTTCAACTCCAGCTGTATCTAAAGCACCACGAACAATGTGGTAACGAACTCCAGGCAAGTCCTTGACTCTTCCGCCACGAATTAACACAACAGAGTGTTCTTGTAGATTGTGTCCAATACCGGGAATATAGGCAGTTACCTCAAGCCCGTTAGACAGCCTTACCCTTGCCAGTTTTCGTAGTGCAGAGTTAGGCTTTTTAGGTGTTCGGGTACTAACGGCAGTACATACTCCTCTCTTTTGAGGGCTTTCTCTAAGCGCAGGAGCGTCTGATTTGTACTCTACCTTTTTTCTTCCTTTTCGTACCAATTGGTTGATCGTAGGCATCCCGCCACCTCCTTTCAAATTCATTAGCTGACAAATTCAGTATCTCACTATTATTAATTTTAATGCCTGTTCCCTTATTGGTCTTTTAATATAGCAGCAGTGGCTGCCCCAACAGTTATACCACAGGCCTCTCCTAACTCACTCATGGAATCGACCATTATTATTTCAACATCATGACTTTGGCATGTATCTTTTATCTTTCTAGCTATATACTCATCAACATCCTTGGCCAGATAAACCAGCCTTGCTGTTCCTCTTTGTACTGCCTTAAGAGTTTCTTTCATGCCAACCGTCCTGCCTGAAGCCTTCTTAAGGTCTTCTAACATGGTCTTCATCTCCTATATGCATAATTTAACTTGACAAATACATCAAATTACGCACTTAAGTATTCTATCATTCTGTAAATCCATTGTCAACAACATTTTAATAAACATTCCGACAGCCATTCTTTTCAATGACTGTCGGAATAAAATGTCAGCTGTCTATTGCTTTATCCTTGAACAATAGCCTTATCCTCTGCAATGTCTTCCATTTCTATAATATCCTGATCTTCTTCATCATCGGTGAAAATCTCTATATTCTTATACCTACTCATACCTGTTCCTGCAGGGATCAGTTTTCCTATGATTACATTTTCCTTAAGACCCATCAGGCTGTCTTTCTTTCCTTTTATAGCTGCTTCGGTCAGAACCCTTGTAGTCTCCTGGAAGGAAGCCGCTGACAGGAAGGACTCAGTAGCCAGAGAAGCCTTGGTTATTCCCAGCAGTACACGCTTTGCAAAGGCGGGTTGGCCACCTTCTCTTACTACCCTTTCGTTTTCCCGTTCAAACTCAAAGATGTCTACTAATCCGCCAGGTAGCATATCTGTATCTCCAGCATCTTCAATTTTTACCTTCCTTAGCATCTGCCTTACGATTACTTCTATATGTTTATCGTTAATGTCAACTCCCTGCATTCTATATACCTTTTGTACTTCATGAAGCAGGTAGGCCTGAACTCCCTTTACCCCTCTGATCTTCAAAATATCATGGGGGTTAATAGAACCCTCTGTAAGCACATCCCCAGCTTCTACATACTTTCCTTCAGAAACTGTAAGGCGTGAACCATAGGGGATCAAATAGGTTTTGGCATCTCCGTCTTCGCTAATAATGGAAACTTCCCTCTTTTTCTTGGTCTCATTGATCTTGGCAATACCGGATATTTCTGAGATTACTGCCAAGCCCTTGGGTTTCCGTGCTTCAAACAGCTCTTCTACCCTGGGAAGACCCTGAGTAATATCGTCTCCAGCAATACCGCCGGTGTGGAAGGTTCTCATGGTTAGCTGTGTACCCGGCTCACCAATGGATTGAGCAGCAATTATTCCTACTGACTCACCTATGTTTACAGGTTCTCCTGTGGCCATATTGCTACCATAGCATTTTGCGCACACACCATGTTCAGTCCTGCAGGTGAGAACAGAACGGATATTTACCTCACTTATTCCCGCATTTATGATTATGTCGGCAATATCGTGGGTAATTAACTCATCTGTTCTAACTATTACCTCACCTGTCTCAGGATGGACAACATCTTCAGCTGCATAACGTCCTATAATTCTGTCGGCCAGATGTTCAATAATCTCTTCTCCATCGCTAATTTCACTAACAGCTATTCCCTGAGTTTTTAAGCCGTCTCTTGCAAAACAATCCTCTTCCCTTACAATAACGTCCTGACTGACGTCTACCAGTCGCCTGGTCAGATATCCTGAGTCCGCGGTCCTAAGAGCAGTATCCGCAAGACCCTTTCGGGCACCGTGAGTAGAGATAAAGAACTCCAATACCGTCAGACCCTCACGGAAGTTGGCTCTGATAGGAAGCTCTATAATCCTTCCAGTGGGGTTGGCCATCAGTCCACGCATACCGGCCAGCTGACGAATCTGGTTAACGCTACCTCTGGCGCCGGATTTGGCCATCATATATATAGGGTTAAAGTGATCCATACTGTCCATCAAGGCTTTGGTGACCTTTTCAGTGGTCTCATTCCAGGTGTTTATAACCTTGTCATAGCGTTCCTCATCGGATATCAGCCCTCTTCGGTACTGCCTTTCTATGCTGAGTACCTTCTGGTCTGCCTCTTTAAGCAGCTCTTTCTTTTCCTCAGGTACCACCATATCTGAAACACTGACGGTTATTGCGCCTTTAGTGGAATAGCGGAAACCTAGCTCCTTAATCTTGTCTAGGATTACACTGGTCTCAGTAGCACCATACTTCCTATAGCATCTATCTACGATCTGACCTAGTACTTTCTTATCTACTACCTGGTCAATTTCCAGTTCAAACATTTCATCTGGATCTGTTCTGTCCTTGAAGCCCAAATCTTGTGGTATAGCCTCATTAAAGATAACCCTGCCTGCTGTAGCATCTATTAATTTAGATACTTTTTTGCCATCAATCTCCCGTACCACCTTCATCTTTATGGGTACGTGCAGCCCTAAATCTCCTGTGCTGTATGCCATAATGACTTCGTCACTGGATCCGAATACTTTACCCTTACCTTTACCCTCTTCCTTTACGCTGGTCAAGTAATAAGTTCCTATAACCATATCCTGGGTTGGGCTTACTACAGGACGTCCATCAGAGGGTTTTAAAATATTGTTGGTAGATAGCATCAAAAATCTGGCCTCAGCCTGTGCCTCTACCGATAAGGGTACGTGCACAGCCATCTGGTCTCCGTCAAAGTCAGCATTATAGGCGCTACATACCAAAGGATGCAGCTGAATAGCACGACCCTCAACCAAGACCGGCTCGAAAGCCTGTATTCCCAGCCTGTGAAGGGTTGGCGCTCTATTGAGAAGTACAGGATGCTCCTTAATTACTTCCTCTAATACGTCCCATACCTCATCCCTGACTCTTTCAACCATTCTCTTTGCACTCTTTATATTATGTGCCAGTTCTTTTTCTACCAGCCTCTTCATTACAAAGGGCTTAAAGAGTTCAAGTGCCATCTCTTTGGGAAGACCACACTGATACATTTTCAGCTCAGGACCTACTACTATAACAGATCGTCCAGAATAGTCCACTCGTTTTCCAAGGAGGTTTTGCCTAAACCTACCCTGCTTACCCTTTAGCATATCACTTAAGGACTTTAGTGGTCTGTTTCCAGGGCCTGTTACAGGTCGGCCTCTTCTACCATTGTCTATAAGGGCGTCTACTGCTTCTTGCAGCATACGCTTTTCATTTCTAACGATAATATCAGGAGCCGCTAAATCCAGCAGTCTCTTTAATCTGTTATTTCTATTTATTACCCTTCTGTAAAGGTCGTTAAGGTCAGATGTTGCAAACCTTCCTCCGTCCAGCTGTACCATAGGACGAAGTTCTGGGGGGATAACAGGGATAACATCCAGTATCATCCACTCAGGTCTGTTCCCGGATTTGCGGAAGGCCTCTACTACTTCTAAGCGCTTAACAATTCTTATCTTTTTCTGACCAGTAGCGGTTCTTAGCTCTTCTCGCAGTTCCTTGGCCATCTTGTCAAGATCTATATCCTGTAAAATCTCCTTTATTGCCTCGGCGCCCATTCCTGCTTTAAAGGAATTACCATATTTATCAAGGCATTCCCTATACTCTCTATCATTTAAAAGCTGAAGCTTTAAAAGGGGTGTATCACCGGGATCTATTACAATATAGGAGGCAAAATACAAGACCTTTTCCAAAGACCTTGGTGAAATATCCAGAATCAAACCCATTCTGCTGGGTATACCTTTAAAGTACCATATATGGGAGACCGGGGCAGCCAGTTCAATATGCCCCATTCTCTCCCTTCTACCCTTAGAACGAGTTACTTCAACTCCACTTCTATCACAAATTATACCCTTATATCGAACTCTTTTATATTTACCGCAGTGGCACTCCCAGTCTTTTTGGGGCCCGAAAATCTTCTCGCAAAACAACCCATCCTTTTCTGGCTTTAGGGTTCTATAGTTTATGGTCTCAGGTTTTTTAACCTCTCCCCTTGACCATTCTCTGATTTTATCCGGAGAAGCTAAACCGATTTGGATTGCATCAAAGTTTTTTAATTCGAACAAGGGCCTCTCTCCCTTCCTATTCTTAAATCTAATTAGTCATCATTTTCGTCTGTAATGTCATCAATATCATCAAAGAGGGCATCGCTTAAGCTAGGAATATCTACTATATCTTCTAAATCAAAATCCTCTATATCTGCTTCTATAATATCTTCCTCTTCCTCATCTTCTTGGGTTTCACGTCCCTCTATATTTACGTCAAGATCACTGTCATCATCGTCATCTTCTAAAATAGCTATCTCTTGGCTTTCATCGGAAAGAACCTTGACATCCAGAGCCAAGCTCTGCAGCTCTTTAATTAGAACCTTGAATGATTCAGGTACTCCGGGTTCTGGAATATTCTCGCCTTTGACTATAGACTCATAGGTCTTAACCCTACCTACCACATCATCGGATTTTACTGTCAGAAGCTCCTGTAGTGTATGGGCAGCACCATATGCTTCTAAGGCCCAAACCTCCATCTCTCCAAAGCGCTGGCCACCAAACTGAGCCCTACCACCCAGAGGCTGCTGAGTAACCAAGGAGTAGGGACCAGTAGATCTGGCATGAATCTTATCGTCAACCAAGTGAGCTAGTTTTAGAAGATACATATACCCTACAGTTACCTCATTGTCAAAGGGTTCACCAGTGCGTCCGTCATATAGGATAATCTTGCCATCTGCTGGCAATCCTGCTTGCTCCAGGGTGTTCATTATATCGATTTCACTGGCACCATCGAATACCGGGGTTGCAACCTCCCAGCCCAGTGCCTTGGCTGCCAGACCTAAGTGAGTTTCCAAAACCTGTCCGATATTCATACGAGATGGTACTCCCAGAGGATTTAATACTATATCCAGGGGTGTTCCATCAGGCAAGAAGGGCATATCCTCTTCGGGTAGTATCCTGGAAATAACACCCTTGTTACCATGACGACCAGCCATCTTATCTCCAACGGATATCTTTCTCTTTTGAGCTACATAAACCCTAACCAGTTCATTTACTCCAGGGGGCAGTTCGTCTCCATTTTCTCTGGTAAAGACCTTAACATCAACAACAATACCGCCTTCACCATGGGGTACTCTAAGAGAAGTATCCCTAACCTCCCTAGCTTTTTCACCAAAGATAGCTCTTAATAACCTTTCCTCAGCAGTTAGCTCCGTTTCTCCCTTAGGGGTAACCTTACCAACTAATATATCATTGGCTCTAACCTCTGCCCCGATTCTGATAATACCTCTCTCATCCAAATCCTTTAAGGCATCTTCTCCTGTATTGGGAATATCTCTGGTAATCTCTTCAGGACCTAACTTGGTGTCTCTGGCATCTGATTCATATTCTTCAATATGAATGGAGGTATAGACATCGTCCTTAACCAGTCTCTCACTTATTAGAATAGCGTCCTCAAAATTGTAACCTTCCCAGGTCATAAAGCCAACAAGGACATTCTTACCCAAGGCAATTTCACCTTCATCAGTAGCAGGTCCGTCGGCAATAATCTGACCCTTTACTACTTTGTCCCCTACTTTTACTATAGGCTTTTGATTAATACAGGTTCCCTGGTTAGAACGTTTGAATTTAAGGAGTTTATATGTGGTAATCCGGCCTGCCTCATTGCGAATATCAATAGATGTAGCAGAGATTTTTTCAACTACACCATCCTGCCTGGCAAGCACTACTACTCCCGAATCCTTTGCTGCCTTGTACTCCATACCAGTACCTACGATTGGTGCCTCTGTTTTAATCAGAGGAACAGCCTGACGCTGCATGTTAGCACCCATAAGAGCTCGGTTGGCGTCATTGTTCTCCAGGAAGGGAATCATAGCTGTAGCTACTGATACTACCTGTTTTGGAGAAACGTCCATAAATTCAACGCTTTCCTTGTCAACCTCGTAGATTTCTTCCCCTACCCTGGCCATTACCCTATCGTCGATAAAGTGCCCTTCTTCATCCAGGGGCTCGTTACCTTGTGCTATGATATATTCGTCTTCCTCGTCAGCAGTGAGATAGACAATTTCATCAGTTACAACGCCCTTTTCCTTGTCCACTTTTCTATAGGGAGCCTCGATAAAACCATATTCGTTGATTCTGGCATAGGTGCTTAGAGAACCTATAAGCCCGATGTTTGGTCCTTCAGGGGTTTCGATGGGGCACATTCGTCCATAGTGGGAATGATGAACGTCACGAACCTCAAAACCAGCCCTTTCACGACTCAACCCACCTGGCCCAAGAGCACTCAGCCTTCGCTTATGAGTAAGCTCTGCCAATGGATTGGTCTGATCCATAAACTGGGACAACTGACTGCTACCAAAAAATTCTTTAATAGCAGCAGTAACAGGACGGATATTTATAAGGCCTTGGGGTGTGATAACATCCACATCCTGAATGGTCATTCTTTCTCTAACCACTCGCTCCATCCTGGATAATCCAATTCGGAATTGATTCTGAAGCAATTCCCCTACTGAACGCAAACGCCTGTTACCCAAGTGGTCTATATCGTCCACATTACCTATATCATAGAGAAGATAAATGATATAATTAATGGTTGCTACTATATCATCTATAATTATGTGTTTAGGTATCAACCTGTCCAGATTATCCTTTAAGGCATCCTTCAGCTCTTTTTCATCATTATATTCTTCCATTATTTCCTTTAAAGTAGGATAATGGACATGTTCATTTATGCCAACCTCTTCCAGATCAAAATCCAAGTGATATTTGGCATCAACAAAATTATTTCCTACAATTTTAGCAATTTTTTCTCCATCAACATCTATAAGTACCTGATTGATACCTGAGTTCTGGATTTCTTGAGCTTTTTCCAGACTGATTCTGTCTCCTTTTTTGGCAAGTATCTCGCCAGTATCAGGATTTACAATATCCTCTGCACATTTTCTTCCTGCAATCCTGGAAGCCAATGACAGTTTTTTATTAAATTTATATCTTCCAAAACGTGCCAAATCATATCTCTTTGGGTCGAAGAATAAGGAATTGAACAGTTGTTTGGCACTGTCAACTGTTGGCGGTTCACCAGGCCTGAGACGTTTATAAATCTCTAACAAGCCTTCCTCGTATGAGGTTGTGTTATCCTTATCCATTGTTCTAAGTAGTCTTTCATCTTCACCCATAAGCTCTCTGATTTGGCTGTCAGTGCCATAACCTAAAGCTCTGAGTAAAACTGTAATAGGCAGCTTTCGAGTACGATCCACCCTAACATAAATGATTTCATTGGAGTCTGTTTCATACTCTAACCAGGCACCACGATTTGGAATAACAGTGGCAGAGAATAACTTTTTTCCTGTCCTGTCTATAGTATCTGAATAATATACGCCGGGAGAGCGTACCAATTGACTAACAATTACCCGCTCCGCGCCATTTATGATAAAAGTTCCCTGCTCAGTCATCAAAGGGAAATCTCCCATAAAGACTTCCTGTTCCTTAACTTCACCAGTCTCTCTATTGATTAACCTTACCTGGACCTTCAAAGGCGCCGAATAAGTAACATCCCTCTCTTTGCATTCTTCCACGGAATATTTGGGACTACCTCCTATTTTATAGTCCACAAATTCTAAAACCAAGTTTTCCGTGTAATCAGTGATGGGAGAAATGTCATTAAACACTTCTCTAAGCCCTTCTTCCAGAAACCATTTGTATGAGCGTTTCTGTACCTCAATAAGGTTGGGCATTTCCAGAACTTCATCTATCCTGGAATAACTCATGCGAGTCTTGTTTCCCATCTTAACTGGATGTACCATGCAACATCTCACCCCTTAAGAATTAATAACCATGAAATATTAAAAGCCCCTTGACCCAAAAACCCATTGGGCAAAAATGCCAAGGAGCATTATTGTCTATTATTCCCATAAAAAAACACTTTATTCCCCCATTATCATACATTAAACTTTTTTTAATTTTTCAAACATTATCTTTCCAATAATTTGCCTTATAAAAAACAAATGTATACATTAATGCAATTTATAACACTACCATATAATTATGATCTTGTCAAGTATTAATTTTAATTTTT
>JAAYGY010000058.1 GCA_012735575.1 Clostridiales bacterium | reverse complement strand
GTGGTATGTGGCAGCGTCAATGTTGTGTCATTATCCCAAGTCAAATACGCAGAAAAGAAGGGTATAAAAAGTATATTATTGTCCCTCAAGGATTTAATTGATCCTTCATATCCAGATAGCCTGGATTATCAAGAACAGGTAGAAACCATTCAAAAAACCTTAGTTAATGATGGCTGCTTTATATTAAAGACAGCTGATGATAAGGGTGATGTAGTTTCCATAATGGAAGAATCAGAGGATTGTTCTGGAAAGGATATGTATGAGACCATAACGGAATCTGTTGGTTTAATGGTGAGGGATATTTTGAAGGGAGTAAAAATTGGTACATTGATAGTTTTTGGTGGAGATACAGCTTTGGGTATTATGAAAAATCTAAACAGCATGGCTATCTTGCCCCAACATGAGCTACTGCCGGGGATACCAATATCTATTATGGAAAGTGATATATATAGGGGAGCTCTTATTACCAAAGCTGGTGGTTTTGGCAATAAGACCACTCTTATGGAGTTAATAAAATTTATAATAGAAGAGGGAAGGTAATATGCTAATAGGTATAACTATGGGAGATGCAAGCGGTATTGGTCCTGAGTTGGTACTCAGGGCTTATATGGGAGATGCTTTAAAAGGTGACTTTATAGTAATAGGTGATTATGAGATTTTAAAATTCTGCAATCAACTGCTAGATATTGGAGCACACCTTCACAGGATAGATGATCTAGGCCAATATATGCAGGGAATGTTGAATGTATATGATCTGGGGCTAATGGATGGATCTTCACTTAAAATAGGGCAAATATCTAAAACCAGTGGTTATGCAGCTTATAAATATGTAGAGAAGGCTACCAATATGGCGCTATATGGGGTAATTGATGCCATTGTTACTCTGCCAATGAACAAGGAATCGACCCGTTTAAGTTATCCTAACTTTACCGGCCATACTGAGCTTATTGCAGAGATATGCGGGCAACAGGATTATACCATGATGCTAGCCTCCGATAGGCTAAGGGTGACCCACGTAAGCACACATGTATCCTTGAAGGAAGCAATAAATGCAGTCAAGAAAGGGAGAGTACTAAAGGTTATAGAGTTAACGCGCAATTCTTTAAGCTCCTTTATAGACAAACCCAAGATAGCTGTAGCAGGATTGAATCCCCATGCCGGTGAAAACGGAGCTTTCGGCCAGGAAGAGATAGAGGAAATAATTCCGGCCATAACATGTGCAAGGCAGTCGGGAATAGATGTTGTAGGTCCAATTCCTCCGGATACGGTATTTATTAAGGCTGTCAACCAAGAATATGATGCGGTTGTATGTATGTACCACGACCAAGGCCATATTCCCATGAAACTTTTAGATTTTGACAGTGGTGTCAACGTAACCTTGGGTCTTAAGATCGTTCGAACATCAGTAGATCATGGTACTGCATTTGATATTGCTTATAAAGGAATTGCCTCCACTAAAAGTCTAGTAAGCGCTTACAATTATGCAAGGCTGATGGCAGGAGATAAAATGTAAATATAAAGCATAAAACCCCTTGACTTACTAAATTATATAGAATATAGTCATAGTCGTTTGAGGGTTGTTATAAAATACTTAGGAGGGATTTATGTTGAATAAAATACCAAATTCAATAGTAGCTGCAGTTGATGAAATATGTTCAAAGCTTGATCACAGGCCAACGCTTCAGAAATTATTCAAAAACTGTTTTACTAATACATTAGAAACAACTACAGAACTTCTTAAAGATGGAACTACATATGTGTTTACTGGGGATATTCCAGCCCTTTGGCTTAGGGATTCCAGTGCTCAGGTAAGGCACTATATCCCCTTTGCCAAAGAAGATCCTGATGTACAAAGGATAATTGAGGGGCTTATTAAAAGGCAGATTATGTACATTCTTATCGATCCTTATGCAAATGCATTTAATAAAGAACCCAATGGGCAATGCTATCATAAGGATATTACAGATACCAATGATTGGATATGGGAGAGAAAATATGAAATTGACTCCTTATGCTACCCAATACAACTTGCCTATCTGTATTGGAAGGCTACGGACAAGCAGGATATATTTGATCAAGAGTTTAAGGAAGCCATGCAGACAATCATTGAACTGTGGAAAACAGAGCAACGCCATCATGAAGAGTCGCCTTATAGCTTCTTAAGATTACAAGAGGATAGCCCAGAGCACGGGCAGTTATACAATGGTGGTAAAGGTATGCCTGTAAATTATACGGGGATGACTTGGTCAGGATTTAGACCTAGTGATGATGCCTGCACCTTTGGATACTTAATTCCATCCAATATGTTTGCAGTAGTGATCCTTAAGTATATGGAGGAGATCGCAGAAGTTGTCTATAAAGATGATAATCTAAAAAAATCCGCCTCCATGCTAGGTAAAGAAATTGATTATGGTATTAAAACCTATGGAATATATCATCATCCAAAGTGGGGGAGAATATATGCTTACGAGACAGATGGCTTTGGAAATTACAATTTAATGGATGACGCCAATGTACCAAGTCTTCTTTCAGCACCTTATTTAGGCTATACTACAAGCCAGGATCCTATATATCAAAACACAAGGAAGTTCATCCTAAGTAAGGATAATCCCTACTATTATGAAGGTAAATATGCCAAAGGAATAGGCAGCCCCCATACACCTGAGAATTATATCTGGCATATATCTCTTGCTATGCAGGGATTAACATCTGATGATAGGGATGAAATAGAGGAGATATTACACCTTTTCGAAACCACCCATGGAGATACTTACTACATGCATGAAGGCTTTGATGTTGATAATCCCAAAAACTTTACACGGCATTGGTTTGCTTGGGCAAATTCCCTATTTGGAGAATTTATATATAAGGTGGTTACTGAGACGGATATATTGTCCAAATAGATACTATAGGAAGTTTGGACAAGCTTAAGACATAGTTAGCACCACCAGAAACAATGGAGTTATGTCCCTGCTAGCCTTAGCCAAATAAAGAACTATAGAAGGATTGACAGTGAAAATCAGGAAGTTAAAGAGAAAAATTAAACCGCTATACTCGTCGCAATAACGTGTTTAGCGGTTTAATTTTATTAATAAGACTATGCAAAATATCAAATCAAGGAATACATAACACCAGTATATAGGTTTTTATGAAAAGAGGAAAAGCATCCAAAATATAGAATATATAATATATATTATAAAACTATTTTTTACTATATAAAACATAGCGAAATTACATTTTGAGAAGGCAATTAAATTAAAAATTAAACAAGATGCCAAACCATCTTTGCTGCTAGAAGGTCTCTTCTGCTAATTTTATAATTAATTATAATTAATTTCTTCTTTTTAATATTTCATTCTCCATTTCTAGCTGGGCAATACGTTTTTTCATTGCCTGATACTCTTTAGCTGTAATTTCTTCGTTTTGTTGTTTATATTCCCCGATCATTATCGATCCTGATGGATCAAAAATTGAGTCCAGTATACAAGAATTATTAGAATACTATGAAAACAAGGGATTAGCAGCACTGGAAGATGCTTGGACAGAGCAATATAACAGAATTATCAGCAATATAGAATAGTACAGAGAAAAATATTTCTTACAAAAACCTAAATATAGATAGGAATGAACTAACTTTGAAAGGAGATTATCATGGGTAAAAAATTCGCATTTATTGGATCCGGTAGTGTCGTGTTTACACGTAATTTGGTTCGTGACATTTTAACTTTTCCTGCTTTTGCTGACTGTGAGATTGCATTGATGGATATCAATGAGGAGAATCTAGAGTTATCAAGACGTGCAGTGGAAAAGATCGTAAACGCTGGCAATTATCCTGCTACTATTACAGCAACAACCGATCGTGCTAAAGCTCTGGAGGGAGCCGATGGTGTTTTGACGACTATCCAAGTTGGTGGAATGGAAGCCGCTATAAAAGATGTAGCGATCCCTAAGGAATATGGTATCTCCATCAACATTGGTGACACCAGGGGTCCATCAGGTATTTTTAGATTCCTACGGACACTTCCTCCTATGCTTGAAATTGTTAAAGATATTGAAAAATATTGTCCCGATGCCATATTCCTAAACTATACAAATCCCATGGCCATGCTTTGTAGGACTATTCAAGAGGTATCTAAGATAACTATGACTGGGCTCTGTCACAGTGTTCAGGGCACTGCAGAAATGCTAGCTCGATGGATTGGCGCTCCTATGGATGAAATTACCTTCACCTGTGCAGGCATCAACCATCAAGCACATTATTTAGAGTTCAAATGGAATGGAAAAGATGCCTATCCTTTGATCTATAAGGCTGTTACTGAAAATGAAGACATTTACAATGAGGAACAAGTAAGAAATGAGATGTTCTTGCACTTGGGTTATTATGTAACTGAATCGAGCGGGCATAATTCGGAGTATAACGCATGGTTCCGTAAACGTCCTGATTTGATTGAAAAGTACTGTACTCACGGGACTGGTTGGAATCCCGGCATGGATATGATGGATCGAATTAATCAGATGCGCAAAGAAGCTGAAGCTTCTGGTGCTACGTATGAAGATCGCAGAACTAGGGAATTTAACAAATGGATGGAAGGTCCCATCGAGTTAAAGCGGGGCAATGAGTATGCAGCTTATATCTTTAATGCTATTTTCGGCGATAATACAATGTTTGAATTTAACGGAAATGTACGCAACTTTGGTTTGATTGATAATTTGCCTGAAGGCTGTTGTGTCGAAGTACCAGTTTTAGCTTCTAAGAAAGGCTTAAGCCCTATCCATGTAGGACCCTTACCTCCACAGCTAGCTATTTTAAATAATATAAATGCTTCATGTGAGGAACTAGCAGTGGAAGGTGCCCTGGAAGGCGATCCTCAAAAGATCTATCATGCCTGTCTGTACGACCCCTTGACTTCAGCTGTATGTTCTATGCGTGAGGTTAAGGAAATGGTGGACAGAATGTTTGAAACTCAAGCTGATTGGCTACCCCAATTCAAACACAGAAACTAAATGTTACTTATTAATCTAGATATTATTTGCAAACTGAGAACGGCATTATAATATGCCGTTCTCAATATCATGCTATTGAAAGATTATAACTGATACCCAGTGTGGTTTATTTGCAAGCAGCAGAGCACTACAAAGATATGGAGTGCCATTTACGTATATACACAATTGTTGGTTAGATGATATGGCTTTTGAGATTGGTTTACTGGATTTCTTGAAAGTGGCATCAATTGTAAAAACTTTCAATAATATGAGAATAGGCCAAATAAGCTTAAGACCAAAACCATTTTTAAGTGTTATGGTAAACGAAGGTGAACTCTTAGAGAAATTTGGAATCGAAATAGTTCCTATTACTCAGGGAGAGATAGTTGGAAAATCAAAAGACATTTTATCAAATCGTAAAGATGAAGTAGAATTTATAGTGTCCGATATAAAAGGCAAAATGGATTGTAGTACAATTTCCGATGAAGATATGTATAAAATTGCAGCTGTAGAGATTGCATTTATGGATTTAGCAAAGGAGCACAATTGTAATGTAATGGCAAGTGAATGCTGGAGGACTTATAGAGAAGCATTTGGCATTAGGTCATGTTTTATATTTGGAGATTTAATAGATAGGGGCTTACCAGTGTCTTGTGAGACTGATATAAATGGTGCTATTACTATGGCTATGTTAAAAGCTGCATCTTTGAATAAAGGCTTTCCGTTTCTTGCTGATTTAACTATTAGACATCCAGAAAATGATAATGCAGAACTGCTCTGGCATTGTGGTCCCTTTCCTCAAACTCTTGCCAGATATCCTGAGAAGCGAGCATTGATACAATATACAGGATCATGGGAGCTTAAAGGAGGAGAAATAACAGTAGCTAGATTCGACGGTGCTAGAGGGAAATACCAAATATTCGCAGGTAAAGGTGTTGGTGTTGAGGGTCCAAGCACGAATGGAAATTATGTTTGGATTGAAGTTGATGATTGGATTAAGTGGGAAAAGAAATTTATCTATGGTCCTTATATTCATCATGTAGCGTGTATACACGGAGATTATGTTCAAATTTTAGAAGAAGCATGTAAATATATTGGAGATGTACAAATTGATCTACCTTAAGTTTTTTGATGACTTAAAAAGATAATGAAACAGATTTTTATTACTGGAGGTTTGCATAGATGGAGTATAGAAGATTGGGAAAAAGTGATATAAAGGTTTCAGAGGCATCTATGGGATGTCGAATATATTGCTAAATTATCTAGTGCCGTGTCTGCGATAAAGTGTACTAGGCTAGGAGGCAGAGCTGGTATTCCAGATCTGTGTACCGTTGGGAATTTTCTAAAAAATGGTATTATTGATTATATGAATATTGATCACAGAGTAGACTTTTATAGGAATATTATGTTTGAATCAAGCGATCGTGGAACAGATCAAAAAAGAGTAAATAATATTGGAGACTGTAAATAATTTTGTTCTTTTAAACTCAGACGCACCTTTGCTGACAAAAATTTAATACTGTTATTTTGGGATTTCAGACTTGTTAATTTAATTCTATAATTCCATTAATTCTTAAATTTATGAATTAAAATAGAATTTATTGGAAACAATTAATGATAAGAGCTTGAACTCTTAGAACTTCTCTGTTCAACCTTCAAAGAAAACCATCAACATTTCACGGGGATTGTTTTCTTATTTTCCTTACAGTAAATTGACGCTATCCTCTATTTAAAACTGACTTGTTATCATAAGTTATGTATTATATAATTGAATGGAAACAATAGAGCTTACAAAAAGTAAAGAAAACAATATAAGCTTTGTAAAATACTGTTATAGGAAAGATGACAATGATCTATTTAAGTGTTTTTACATTTCCAGATGAAGAAATGGAATTTGACTTTTTTTTGGGGATAAAAAGAACATGTTACGATTCCTTTTATCCCTTTAAAGTATTGTCAAGGCATGGGTTTGAGAGAATAGATTTTGAGCCAATAACAATTTTATACGGAGGAAATGGTTCAGGAAAATCCACGGCTCTGAATGTTATAGCGGAAAAGACAGGCGTTGATCGTGATTCCCTCTATAATAAATCTAACTTCTTTGGCCATTACGTTGATATGTGTGGAATCCGCCTTGAGAAAGATATCCCTCAAAATAGCAGGATTATTACTAGTGATGATGTATTTGATTATATGTTGAATATTCGCTATCTAAACGAAGGAATTGACCAAAAGCGAGAAGAGCTATTTGACGAATTCCTGGAGCTTAAATACTCTCATTTTCAAGTCAAGTCTATAGCAGATTATGAACAACTTAAAAAAGTAAACACAGCTAGAAGTAAGACTCAGTCACGTTATGTAAGGAAACATTTGATGGATAACGTACGAGAGTATTCAAATGGTGAAAGTGCATTTATGTATTTTACAGAAAAAATACAAGAAAATGGCCTTTATTTGCTGGATGAACCTGAAAACAGTCTCTCTCCAAAACTACAGATAGAGCTGATGAAATTTATTGAGGATTCAGCACGTTTTTTTGACTGCCTATTCATTATTTCAACACATTCTCCATTCTTGCTAGCCATGAATGGGGCCAAAATATATGATCTTGATGAAAATCCCGTAGATGTGAAAAGATGGACTGAATTGGAAAATGTACGTATATATTATGATTTTTTTAAGAAATATGGAGGGGATTTTTAGTATACATTTTCACTTTGTTTTGATAATTTGTTAAAATGAGGTGTATTATTTATGATGACAAAAGAAGAAGCCAAAAGAAGAATAATTGATTACCTGGAGGCTAATTCAATTTACTACATATTATTGAATGAAGAAGACAAGCCCATAGATGTTAATGAAATAGACACCATATATTTTTCAGCCAGGGTACCAGAGGTAATAGGAAGGCATATAGAAACTTGTCTGCGGTTTCGTGATGAGCATGTGTATTGTCAGTCATATTACTGTCAACCTATCGTGCAGAATAAAGGGGAAAACCAAAGGGAAAAAGAAGAAATCTTTAGGGCTTTGCGAATTATAAACTATATTAATCAATCCCTTTGTTATGAGTGTAATACAATGTATGATAACACATTAATTCTTGATGAGAAAACCGGTGATATTTTTAATGCTACCCTTATCAGATACGAGATGTTAGAAAAATTCTTCTACGAAACCATATCATTTGTTCTGGATTTTCAGGTTCAATTCTTAAAAGACATTTGTATTCCGGTTGTTTTCTATACAGCAAACAAACTAAGTTTCCATCAAGCTATAAAAATGCTACCTTCACGAATTAACAACTGAAAGGGGAGAAAAATATAATGTACCACAAAATTCAAACCACAAAACCACAACAATTTATCGATATTACCCATAAGGTTGCTAGTGAGATTAAAAATTGCAATGTACAGAATGGGATAGCAGTCATATATGTACCCCATACAACAGCTGGGGTCACAATAAACGAAAAAGCTGATCCGGATGTTGTAAAAGACATGATTTCTGCACTGGAAAAAACCTATCCTGTATATGGAGACTATCTTCATTTTGAAGGGAATTCTCACGCCCATATAAAGGCTTCTCTTATGGGCTCCTCATGTACCGTAATAATACAAAATGGAAAACTTATGCTTGGAACATGGCAGGCAATCTACTTTTGCGAATTTGACGGACCTAGAAATAGAACATTTTATGTAAAAATCATTGAAGGTTAACTGGTACATACTAATTATATTAATCAAAACATATTAAAAATTTTCCCGATAATCATTGGAAGTTTGTAAAACAATCACAAATCCCCCTATTTTTCATATACTGTTAATGCAAGTATATATAAAAACATATCTTGCAATATATCTCGATAGGGGGAATGTTAGAATGGTAAGTTTTGAGAATTTAACTCCGACAAATGGTTTTGACTTTAATGATCTTAATAATGCAAGGCAGAATAACTATGCATGGTCCATGAGTGAACTAGGTGACTATATATATGTAGGCACCGGCAGGAATATACCTCTTAATATAATAAGTGCTGTTGTTTCAGGAGCTCAAGTTCCTACACTCATAAAGCCGGATCCAATAGACAATCGTGGGGAAATATGGAGATATAGAAAGGACGGATCCCTTCCTTGGGAAAGAGTTTATAAAGCCCCAGCAGGTTCTGGGATTATAGGTTTCAGGTATATGATTACCCATAGGCCCTTTGGAGGCAACCCCTGCCTCTATGCCGCAACATTAGGGCCAAGGCCACAGATATTAAAGAGTACCAACGGTGTAAATTGGTTTATCTTGTCTGATACAGTTCTGCAGGGGACTTCATCAAGAGCCATGGTATCACATAAAGGAAAAATATATATGTCTACCGTAAGTGACATAAGTGATCAATATCAAAATTCTGGTGCATTTTTATACAGCAGTGTGGATCCAGAGTATTATCCATGGGAAAGCCTTATAGACCCAAATGCACCTGGCTTTAATCCCCGAAAGAATCCAACGGGTCCTATATCCAATATGGCAGTTTTTAATAATAGGTTATATGTTGCAGTTAGCAATCAAAACGGAGCCCAGGTATGGAGGACTAATGGACCTGTGCCAAAACTAAATGACTGGACTTTAATTGTAGATGAGGGATTTGGAGATCCTGCAAATGTCTTCACCCTTGCCATGGGTGTATTCAAAGACCATCTTTATGTAAGCGCAACCAAGACTTTACCCTTATCCTGGCTTATCCCCAGGGGCTGCGATATAATAAGAATAAACAAATGTGATGAATGGGATCTGATAGTAGGTGGAAGTCCACTCTGGTCTGGACGGGAGAGCCTTTCCGGCCTTGGTTCAGGTTTTAATAACCCCTTTAATGTCTATGCATGGCAGATACAGGAGCATAAAGGAAAGCTTCTTATATCTACTTTTGACGATTCTAGCAATATGCAATTAATCCTGGATACCCTGTTGACAAACAGAGAAGCATTAGAAGAGCGGATAGGATCAACAGTAACGAATATATTAATAGGAATTTACAGGAGTATCGTTGAAATACTAGATGCAATTAGATATCCAATTGGATTCGATTTATATACCTCAAGGGATGGTATTAATTTTGACTGTGTATTTTTAGATGGATTAAAGAATCGCAACAATTATGGTGGCAGAATATTGTATCAAGACAGCTGTAAAGATTTGTATCTAGGAACAGCTAACCCATTTGAAGGCTGTGAAGTTTGGAAAGCATGCCATAAAGACTGGCGTATAACATCTTGTGACGATGATTATTATAAAGGCTTATTAGAAATTAGTAAAATAATTGATGATAACTTTGATATTATGAGTGAAAATATGCATGTAATTCTTGACTATTTACCAAAGGAAGATTATGGTGTATTGCACCAGTTTGTATGAAGTTGGATAAGATAAAAGAATAATCTATAAGGCGCCATTTATCAGATTATTGTAGATGGCGCCTTTGTTGTAATATTGTTGAAGAGCCTATCTTATGGTAAACTACATATATAATTAAGAAAATTATATTGAAGGATTTGAGTTAGGATATGAGGAAATTAGTTATTGGATTATTAGCACATGTAGATGCAGGCAAAACTACCTTATCAGAGGGTATGCTTTATATAAGTGGTAAGATTCGTAAACTAGGCAGAGTAGACAAGAGGGATGCCTATTTAGATACCAATGAGCTGGAAAGAGCTAGGGGAATTACTATTTTTTCCAAACAGGCTGTATTTGAGGTAGGGAATACTGAGATTACTCTACTGGATACCCCTGGCCATGTGGATTTTTCAGCTGAAATGGAGAGAACCCTTCAGGTACTAGATTATGCTATTTTAGTCATAAGTGGTGCCGATGGTGTACAGGGACATACTCAGACCCTATGGCGTTTGCTTGATGTATATAAAATTCCTGTTTTTTTATTTGTCAACAAGATGGATCAACTTGGAGCGGATAAGGAGAAATTGCTGGAAGAATAAAAAAAGATCTTAGATGATAGTTGTATAGAATTTGGAAATAATGATACAGAAGACTTTTATGATCAGCTGGCCATGTGCGATGAAACAGTTATGGAGTCATATTTAGAAACAGGGCGCATAGATACTTCACAGATTGCAAGACTTATCAAAGAGCGGAAGGTTTTTCCCTGTTTTTTTGGTTCTGCTTTAAAACTAGAAGAGGTAGAAACCTTTTTAACAAGTATTGTAAAATATGCCCAGACACCCACATATCCAGAGGCATTCGGAGCAAAAATATTTAAAATAGCCAGAGATGAGCAGGGAAATCGCCTTACATATATGAAAGTTACAGGGGGAAAGTTGAAGGTTAGGGATGCATTAACTAATGGTGAATGGGAGGAAAAAGTCAACCAGATCCGCATCTATTCAGGAGAAAAGTATGAAGTGGTTGATGAGGTAGAGGCAGGTACAGTATGTGCGGTAACAGGTCTTAGCCAAACACGGCCTGGAGAAGGCTTAGGTATAGAGAGTGCCTCTAGAGGCCCTTTACTAGAACCCGTGCTAACCTATCAGATTGTACTACCCAAAGACTGTGATCCAAGAGCCATGCTTCCAAAGCTAAGGGAGATTGAAGAAGAGGAGCCAGAGCTGCGTATTGTTTGGAATGAAGAGTTACAGGAAATTCAAGTACAAATAATGGGGGAAGTGCAGTTAGAGATATTGCAAAGCATAATAAAGGACCGTTTAGGCATTGATGTAACTTTTGATTCAGGAAGTGTTCTATATAAGGAGACCATAGCCAATACCGTGGAAGGAGTAGGACATTTTGAACCATTGCAACATTATGCAGAGGTTCATTTATTGTTGGAACCAGGGGAGCGGGGTAGTGGCCTTGAGTTTGCCCTGAATTGTAGTGAAGAGGTGTTAGAGAAAAGCTGGCAAAATTTAATTCTTACCCATCTTAAGGAAAAAGGGCATAAAGGTGTATTAACAGG
>JAAYGY010000057.1 GCA_012735575.1 Clostridiales bacterium | reverse complement strand
TTTTGTTCTTATACTACTCCCATTTCCCCCCAAACGAAGGAACGACTTTATTTACTTTTATCGCTGCCATATTTGGAGTTTAATGGGAATGGGATAAGAAAAAAAGAGTGAATTGGGGAAAAAGGCTAGAAAAGTTAAGAAATGACAAAGGTTGATTTGAAGGGGGTTACAGGGGCTTTTGTGGAACGAGTTTATTTGCGTTTTGGCATGAGTTTATTTTGATTACACAATAGTTGTCAAAAGCAAATAAACCCTCATCAAATTAAATAAAGTTATGTCAGAGAAAATAAAGTTTTATCAGGGTGAAGGAATTTAGGGATAAGGGACAAGTGGAAAATGATAAATTTCACGAAGAAAATCAGGAAGAATTACTAGAACCCCTAACCCCTTAACCCCCTGACACTACAGCCTTTAAAGAGATAAGGATCAAGGAATAAGGAAGGTATAATACCTCCAAATCCCTTGATCCTTTTACCTTATTCCTGATAGATCTTTATTTTCTTTTTGGCTCTCATTTCTGTAACTAAATGGTAAAAAAGGCGATGAAATATTAGAAAAAAGGAAAAATAGATAAGAAATAGCAGATAATAACAAACATTGATTTACTGCTGTTTGTGGACATTTTTGTGACAGATGTTTATTTTATTTTTGGCGGGAGTTTATTTTGTTTGCACAATAGTTGTGATAATCAAATAAAGTCGTATCAAAGAAAATAAACTCGTTCCTCAAGTAAATAAAGTCATGTCAAAAAACCATAGTCAAGGGATTTCAAGTGCCCATTGACCATGGTTTTTTTGTTAAGGTTGATGTCAGATAGATTTAAGATCAGAGCAAGGACGAACCAATATTGTAATATGCATATTTAACAAATTAGTGGACCATATTTAGGGAAGAAAGTTTCATTAGGAGTTGACAGATAATAATTAGAAGCATAATATATGATTATAATCGAATATGGTCATATGGAGGTGACAAGGTGGAACTCATACAAGTGATAAAAGCATTGTCCGATGAGACAAGATTGCGTATTCTAAACTTACTATACCAGGGGGAGTTATGTGTATGTGAGTTGGAAGCGCTACTTGATATAAATCAATCCAATGCCTCTAGGCATCTTAACAGACTAGCAAATGCCAGGATATTGGAGTCTGAAAAACGCGCACAGTATGTTTATTATAGAATTGATGAAGATACATTAAGAGAATATCCTTTCATTAAAGAAATATTGGATAATGAATTAGTTAAAGTAGAACGATGTAGGGAAGATCTGAACAGATTGAGTCAATATCGGGAGAGTGGGATTTCTTGTGATGATTTGAAGGATGGGAAACTATGTTTTGATAGTTAATTATTTATGGATGAAAGGAGGATAATTATGAAACCTAAAGTAGCCTTTATCTGTGTTCACAATTCTTGTAGATCCCAGATGGCAGAAGCACTAGCCAAGCTATTTACTTCAGATGTTTTTGATTCCTATTCTGCAGGTACCGAAATAAAGCCCGAAATAAATCAGGATGCAGTAAAAATAATAAGAGACTTATACGGGGTAGACATGAATGAAACCCAACACTCCAAACTAATTGCAGATATACCAGAGGTTGATATAGTTGTGACTATGGGTTGTAACGTTGCTTGTCCCTACTTGCCTTCCAAGCATGAAGAGGATTGGGGATTGGATGATCCCACTGGTAAGGATGAAGAGGAATTTAGAAAAACTGCTTTAATGATTGAAGAGAAAGTTAAAGATTTAGCAGAACGAATTAGAAGCAATAAAATAGTTCTATAGGAACAAAGCAAAAACGGAAAAAGGTTAGCAGGAACGATAAGTAAAATTAAATTATTTAATAGAAGAATGTACGGCAAATATGAGTGTATGCGAATACAATCATTCAATTGCTATAAATATATCTCCTAATTGTTAGGAGACATATAATTATGGACAGCAATAATATCAAAGTAAACAAAGAAGGTATAGGCTTTTTCAAAAATATCTTACCTTATAATAAGACGGTTAGAGGGTGTTTTTATGGATGCGATAAATGCCATATTTGGTTTCATAAATGACCAATTTTTAAAAATGCAATGGCTTTGGGATTTAGTACAAATCCTAGTCGAAAAAGTATTTGGCTTACCTATAGAGGAGAGACTAGGCGGCAGCATACACTTTTTTATCTATGATACCATAAAGATATTTTTACTCTTGGCAGTACTTATTTTTGTGATTTCATATATTCAAAGTTACTTTCCGCCAGAGAAAACCAAGAAAATTCTTGGACAGTTTAAAGGCATTAAAGGTAATATATTAGGTGCTTTACTAGGCACAGTAACGCCGTTTTGTAGTTGCTCAAGTATTCCTATTTTTATTGGATTTACCTCTGCAGGACTTCCACTGGGGATTATTTTCTCTTTCTTGATATCTTCACCTATGGTAGATATAGCCTCTTTGCTATTACTGATGTCTTTCTTTGAAGCCAAGGTAGCAATCGCCTATGTAGTTGTAGGTTTGATACTTGCAGTTATAGGTGGAACTATTATTGAGAAGTCAGGTATGGAAAAACATATTGAAGATTATGTCTGGTCAGCACAGAATATAGATAGTGAAGCCGATGAAATGACTCGTGAAGAGAGGATTTCTTTTGCAAAGGATCAGGTAAAGGATATTATTCATAAAGTATGGCTATATATTTTGATTGGAGTAGGCATAGGGGCAGCAATACACAATTGGATCCCTCAATCCTTTATAGAGAAAATATTAGGAGGGAATAATCCCTTTGCAGTATTGTTGGCAACAGTTGTGGCCTTACCAATCTATGCTGATATCTTTGGCACTCTACCCATAGCAGAGGCTCTAGTTGCTAAAGGAGTAGGTATAGGTACCGTATTATCTTTTATGATGGCAGTAACCACCTTATCCCTTCCTTCCATAATAATGTTGAGTAAGGTAATAAAGCCAAAACTATTGGCTCTATTTATAGGTATTGTGGTAGTAGGGATAATTATAATAGGATATGCATTTAATGCATTTTCATATATCTTTATATAGAGAAGGAGGATTCGATTATGATTATTAAAATTTTAGGTTCAGGGTGCAGGAACTGCAAAAAATTAGAGGTGAATGCTAGAAAAGCAGTAGAAGAATTAGGAATAGCAGCTACAATAGAGAAGGTAACTGATTTTAAGGACATTGTCAGCTATGGAGTAATGACCACCCCTGCTTTGGTAGTGGATGAACAGGTAAAGATATCCGGGAAAGTTGCGTCGGTAGAGGAAATTAAAAAGCATTTATAATTCATGGATTTAAGAAGGAGTGATTGGTCATGGATTGTTGTCAGCCACAAAATGTGGGTTGTTAATGCAATACGGGATGTTGCGGAAGTGCAGAACTAGACCAAATTGAGGAGAGTAATAAAATAATCATTGACTTTCTATATTTAGATCTAGATGTCTGCAATCGGTGCCAGGGAACTGATGAAGGTCTGGAAGAAGCTACCGAGGATGTGGCAAAGGTACTCGAATTAACAGGCGTAGAAATAGTTGTAAACAAAATCCATATTAATAGCAGGGAGAAGGCAATACAACACGAATTTTTGACTTCTCCTACTATACGGGTAAACGGAAGGGATATACAAATGGAATTTAAGGAATCTCTATGTGAGTCTTGTGGAGATTTATGTGATGATGAGGTTGATTGTCGAGTCTGGATATACAAAGGGAAAGAGTATAATGTTCCACCAAAAGCAATGATTGTTGATGCTATACTACGTGAAGTGTATACTGATACAGAAACTCTGTCAAATGAAGAAACTTTTAAAGAATCATATAAGCTTCCGGAGAACCTGGAAAGATTTTTTGCTTCAGTTTGAGTTAACCTAGATTATCCCTTAATCCTAACCCCTTAAAACTGTAACTATGTCAAGTTAAAATAAAGTTGCATCAAAGATAATAAACTCGTTCCTCTTAGAATAAACTGTAAGATTATTAAGTTCTATGCGTCTTATATATGAGGAGGTGAAAAAGTGACCGAGCTGGAAAGTCTGTATAAAATGTATTTTAAAGATGTATATCTTTATATAAAAAGCTTATCAGGAGATGAGCATATAGCTGAAGATATTACCTCCGAAACTTTTATCAGAGCCATTAAATCAATTGATACCTTTAGGGGAGACTGTGATATTCGCATATGGCTATGCCAAATTGCAAAAAACAGCTATTTTTCATTTTTACGGAAGAATAAGAAAGTCATCTTTACAGATACCATATCAGAGCGTAAAAGTGAAATAAATTTGGAACAGTTAATAGTTTCAAAAGAAGATACTTTAAAAATTCATAAAATTTTACATAGATTAAAAGAGCCGTATAAGGAAGTCTTTTCACTTCGCGTCTTTGGAGAGCTGTCTTTCAAGCAAATAGGAGATATTTTTGGGAAAACAGAAAACTGGGCCTGTGTCACTTATCATCGTAGTAGAAAGAAAATTCAAAGAGAAATGGAGGAATATCAGTGAAACTTTCATGTGATGTAATTAATGATCTGTTGCCTTTGTATGTAGAAGACTTGGCAAGTGATGATACCCGAATACTTGTAGAAGAGCACCTTAAGACTTGTTCAAATTGCAAAAAACAGCTTGAGTTTTTTCAAGATCCTGGAGAAATTCCAATAGATACTATTGTTGAACCCTTTAAAAAAATAGAAAGAAAACTTTTTAGAAAACAAATTCAAATAGTTACTGTAACTGTTGCTTTAGTATTGGTGGTGGTAATAATAGGTATGGCCTATCTTACATCTCCAGACTACTTACCTTATTCTAATAATAATATGTCTTTAACTGAATATGAGGACGGTAAAATAATAATTACATTTAACCATAAGGTAGCTGGATATGATATTGAGAAATATAGTATAGGAGACGGCACAGGAGATATTTATCATATAACTACTTGGAATACAATTTTCAACCAATATTTCCTTAAAAATAATATACAAAGCATAATATTGAATCCTGGTGGAGATAAAGTTGCATCCATATATTATTACTCTACTGATGGGAAAGATGATATTTTAATTTATGGAAAAGACCAAAATCCTGGAGGTGGAATTAGAACCTTACCTAGATTATTCCTTGGATATTATTTGGTTATAGTTGGAGTACTGGCAATTTTATGTGGGATTCTCTTGTTCATCTTTAGAAAAAAAGACAATATAAGAAATGCAATGGAAAGGATTTTCCTGTTACCTATCTCTTATTTTTTCAGCCATCTTTGCATTAAAGGCTTTATAACTACTTCATATTTAGCATATCGGGATTTCTTTTTAATTTTATTGCTAATGATTCCAATCTATTGCTTGTTATTACTTTCTATCAAGCTGTATAGGTCATACAGGAAAACAAAGAAAGTGAAACTATAATGATCCCTCATCAAATCCGCTTGAAGATGCCTATCTTATAATTCAAGAAGAGGCAGCAAGAAAGTATGCTGGAAATCCCTATAATAAAGAAAGTATGCGTTCCTTACTTCTTAAACCATATTTTGATTTGGAGATTATATATAAGCTAAAAAGAACTGATTTTAGTCCTGTACCTAGTGTCAATAGTGTATTACTTCATATTGGCAAACGAAAAAAGGCACTTATAAATAAAGACTAGGCTGATTTATATAGGGATTTTATTGCCTATATATTTAAAAGAAGTGGTAATATGAGAGAAAGATGTAAATAGATTTTTAGCCACAAACAACTAAAGCGAGTTTCAAAGGATGTTGGATTTAGCATGACTGATTGTCCTGCTTATATAACCTTTCAACAATGGCTCAAAGTTTTCCAGTATTATATTATTGGTGTGTCTGATGGGAAAAAAAGATTAGTGCATGGCTCATATTCAAGACTACAAGATGAACAAAAGAAAATAGATAAGATTCATCGAAGTAGAAAATAAAGCGGTGTTAAGGTGCTGTTAACTACTTTAGATGAGAAGATTTGTAATAAGATTTGATATCGCTGTTAATTTCCGGTATATTGAGCTTAATAGGGATTTCAAAAATGCTCAAGAATTAGTGTAACAAAACTTATGAATAGGATACTAATAATATGAAAGGGGGATTTTATGTTTTGTATAAAAGACATCTATGAGAAACACAGGAAAGATGTGTACATATATCTTGTTAGTCTCACTCATGATCCCACCCTTTCAGAAGATTTAGTGTCAGATACATTTTTGGCTGCAATTAAATCCATACATAATTTTAAAGGGAACTCTGACATTAAGACCTGGTTATTTTCTATTGCACGAAACAAATGGTATGGGTATTTGCGAAAAAAGAAATATACTACCAGTTTCGATTATCTGGCTAGAGAATATTTGAGCCAAGGAGAAGACCTTGAAAAGTTTTTTATAAATAAAACTATGGTAAATAAAATTATGATGCTATTAGAGAATGAAGGTGATATAAAAAAAGGGATAGTGCTTATGCGAATTCAAGGTTATTCCTTTTATGAAATAGCTATGAAATATAATATATCAGAAAGTTCGGCTAGGGTAATAGATTTTCGTACAAAGAGAAAAATCAGGGCAATATTAGAAAAGGAGGGTTTGAGCAATGACTAAAATTTCTTGCCAGGTGTGTCTGGACTTAATGCCATTGGTAAAAGATAATGTTGCAAGCCAAGAAAGTAGAAAACTGGTATTTGAACACATCCGTCAATGCCAAGGCTGCAAAAATGAATATGAAAGTGGCAATTATACCCTTCCAGAAATGAATGATAAACGAGTGATTCAAAAAATTAAAAAGCAACTATATTTGATAGCACTGGCAACCGTTATTATTGGTACCTTAATTGGTATTGGCCTTTCGGAAGGTCCAGGAATGTTCTATAACATTATCATTTTTCCACTTGTAGGGGGAATTGCTTATTTTGCTTTAAATAGAAAATCCTTCTACTTTCCTATTGCTATTTTTATACTTTCATATATCTGGTCTTTAATTAATTATATTATTGATCGATCTTTCCCTATAGATAGTGTCTTTAATTTATTATATGCTCCTGTATTTTTGAGCTGTATCTACAGTGGGCTGGTTTTGTTTGGTATCGTCATTGCATTTTTACTCAAATTTGCATTTAGAAAAGAGGTAGATTATGAAAAAGACAATTAAAATTATGGCGGGAATAACAGCAATTATATTAATTGGTATATTGCTTTTTGTTGCTAATGGCATGGTTGGGAATCCTGTTTCAAAGACCCTTGCCAAACAAAGTGCATCAAAATACATACAAAAAAATTATCCCAATTTGGATTTGAAGGTTGAAAGGGTTAATTATAGTTTTAAGACCGGATCTTATTATGCTTTAATTAAATCGCAAACTAGTATTGATACACACTTTAATTTAGATATCTCTATGACAGGAAAAATTCTTTATGATTCATATGAAAGCCATGTTATAAGTGGCTGGAATACCTGGCAGCGTATAGATTTGGAATATCGTACAATGGTGGACAAAGTACTTAATGCGCCTGATTTTCCTTATGATAGCCATATTGATTTTGGTTCTATAGAAATTAAAGAAACGGATATAGAAATTGGGCCTATTAGGCCAGCTTATGGACTGGTTTTAGAGGATCTAGAACTTGATAAGAAATATGATGTTAAAGAATTAGCAAAAACAGCAGGGCATATCACTATTTATATAGAAAGCGAAGAAGTCACCATAAAAAAGGCAAGTGAAATTTTAATGGAACTGAAAGAGATTTTTGATAAAGAAGATGTGCCTTTTTATGCTATAGATTTTGCATTAGAAAAACCTCGCAAGGATGACGGTTTACCCAATGATAACAGAGAAGAGATTTGGGTAAAGGATTTCTTATATAGTGATATTTATGAAGAAGGTTTGGAAGAGAGACTTACAAAAGCATTTTTAGAGCTTAAAGAATATTATGAAAAAGAAGATGCCAAATACAAAGAATCAAACCAAAATTGAAGGAGACTATGAATATAAACTATTATACATATCATTTAAACAAACTATATATAGAACCATATTGAACTATATTTACATTAGCCTATAGGACTCTTTAGGCTTTTGATATGGTTAAATATGGTTATTTTATTGATGGTAAGTATGTCAATACCAATTATCAAAGGCAGTGTTAAAGATTTAATAGTTTCAATCGTTATAGAATTAAATAAGGCAATGCTAAAGAAAATAAAGTGGTGTCTTTTACTCATTATAGAACCTGAAAATAATTGAATTTTATTTACTTCCATAAAAAAGAATTTTGCACATATGTATAGAGTATACTATGATAATGGTATATAATGGTTATATAAGTATAAATGTCTGTAATTGTAGAGCCTTTAAACAGGCCTTCAAATTATGAGTGGAAGTACATACAATGTCCTTATAAAATATGAAATATTTATAGAAAAGAAAGGTGACAGGCATATGTTTAAAATAAGAAATTTTCAAGATAGTGATAATGTAAAAATTGTGGAAGAGCTAGGACCTTTTCAGGTAGTAGAATATAAGAGAGATTTAAGTGTAGACCATTCCACAGCTCAAAATGCCTATTATGCTTCTCAAATGAATGTTAGAAGGAGACAATTAGTTTGTAATGTAAACCTTTCTAACATTACAGTTCAAGCAGGATCTATGCAGTGGACGGTTGGTGATGTTAAAGCTACTACAGGACTCAAAGGAGTAGGGGACTTTATAAAAAAATCCATTAGAGGCTCAGTTACAAATGAGTCTGCCATAAAACCTGAATACACAGGATCAGGTATCCTTGTATTAGAGCCGACATATAAGCATATTTTGCTGATTGATGTTGACCAATGGAATGGTGGCATAGTAATTGAAGATGGTTTGTTTTTGGCTTGTGAATCAGAACTACAACTCAAAACCGTTATGAGATCTAATCTTTCCTCTGCTGCATTAGGAGGTGAGGGTCTTTTCAATCTGGGACTTTTTGGTAAAGGAGTTGTTGCACTTGAATCTTATGTACCAAGAGAGGAATTAATTGAAATAGAATTGATTAATGATGAGCTGAAGATTGATGGGAATATGGCTATAGCCTGGTCTGCTAGTTTAAAATTTACAGTAGAAAGGTCGGGAAAAACACTTTTAGGCTCAGCTGCTTCAGGAGAAGGGCTGGTGAATGTATATCGCGGAACAGGAAAGGTTTTAATGGCACCAGTTGTGGAATAAAAGTAAGAGTTTAGTTTTTTAGATTAGAATTCAAATCTTTATTTACAGAGAAAGAAAGAGAAATATACAGGAGCAGAAATAAATCAGCATGCAAGAAAAGTAATGTTAGAGGATGGAATAAGAGAAATATGGTAGAGGAGGATAAAAATGCCTGCTAACCAGAATGATATTAATATTATAAAGCTTAAAAGCGTTTTCAATGAGATGGATTTAAGAATGATTAAGGCCATATTAGATGACAACAAGATACCATATATTATTAAAGATTACGGCTCAGGGGGGCATATGCGAATAATGGCAGGGGGATCAATATTTGGTGCTGATATTATGGTAGAGGAAACTAATCTTGAAAAAGCAAGGAGTTTGCTAGAATCAATAGGTATGGAATAATACCTTTTTGGTTTGCAATGGTGGAGAGATTATATTCTATTAATTGATTTTTAACCATAAGTATTGTATTATGTGAAAAGTACAAAGATGAGAACTAAAGGTGTTGTTATAGATATTATCAGGTTTGGTATTTAAAGATTTGATTTTGGGTCAAAATTATTTTATATACAAATGATGGGGGTAGGAAAATGGGCATAGAATTTTCTCAAAACCAGTGGGATAAGGTTAAGGAAACCTATAGGCTTTGGTGGGAAGGTAGACTGGATAGACCCATTATATCCGTGGTCCTAAGAGGAAATGAATCAGGAAGAGCAAAACCAAGTGTTCCACTACTTTCACAGGAAACATGCACCGATCTGTCGATTCCGGCTAGTGAAATAATAGACAGAATCGATTATGAACTGTCCCAAAATGTGTATTTAGGAGATAGTTTTCCTTATTTTAACATGGATTGTTTTGGCCCGGGAGTAGTAGCAGCCTTTCTAGGAGCCAGATTGGATAACTCTACAGGCCGGGTTTGGTTTCACCCAGAAGAGGTATTGCCTATTACTGAACTGCATTTTGAATATGATTCTGATAATGTTTGGTTGAACCGGATAAAAGAGATATATTATGAAGGAATGAAACGCTGGCAGGGTCAGGTACTCATGGGGATGACGGATCTGGGAGGAGTGCTTGACATACTTTCCACATTCCGTCCTGGAGAGAATCTCTTATTGGACCTTTATGATTATCCGGACCAGGTCAAAAGGCTAACCTGGGAACTGCACCAGCTTTGGTTCCGATTCTATAATGAATTAAATGATATATTACAGCCTGTAAACCCTGGCTATTCTGACTGGTCCCAGATATACAGCGACAAGCCCAGCTACATACTCCAGTGTGACTTTAGCTATATGATCGGTCCTGAAATGTTCGATGAATTTTGCAAGCCTGAATTGGAAGCTTCCTGCAAAAGATTAGATAGATCTTTCTATCATCTTGATGGCGCAGGGCAGCTGGCCCATCTGGATTCTATCTTAGACATTGATGAATTGGATGGAATCCAATGGATACCGGGAGATGGAAAACCTCCACAGTCCCAATGGCCGGAGGTCTATGAAAAGATTAGTAAAGCCGGAAGAAAGACCCAGGTATTGGAAGGTTTGGACGGACTGGACAAGATAATTGCCCATATTGGTACAGGAAAGGGTATTCATCATCCTACCATTGTTGCTCATATATCCCAGGAGGCTGAAATAAGGAGACGGCTGGTTGAGTATGGCATCGAGTAAATAGAGACATTAAGCAGGGAATATATGGATAAATTTATCTGATATTTTGCCTGAAATAGTCTGGAGTTTTATCTAGACTATTTTTGTACTTTTAATATTAGTAATCAAAAAAGTCTAAAATATCAGATAAGCCTGTGGTATAGTTTTAAAGTCAAGAGAAGAGCTTGAAATATACTATGACATTATTGGAGGAAAAAAAGTGTTTAAAGACAAAGGTAATATTTATTTTTCTTGGTTTTTATCCTATATATTGATTCTAATAATACCTATAGTCTTGATATTAGTATCTTATATGCTTTCTGTTTCTGTTATTGAAAAAGAAATAAACAAAACTCATGCCGCTTCCTTACAGCAGTTGAATGAAATGATGGAGTCTACTTTTTCTGATATTCAAAATCTAGCAATTGAAGTTTCATGGAATGATAAAAGCAGGTCTATATCCAGGTATTCAGCACAAAACCTATCTTCAGTACAGCGACTGAACATTGCAAATTTTATAAAAAACCTGAAAACTCTAAAACTGGCTAATAACGATATTGATAGTTTGTTTATTTACTATAAATACAATGATTTTGTTCTGTCAAACAATGGAATGTGCCATGTAAAAGATTACTATAACATATATGTAGAATCATCAGGAGTGGTATATGAGGATTGGATTAATATGCTTAACAGATCCCAGCAAAACAAATTTATGCCATATGAGGCAATAAATAATAAAGGCCAGCTTAAACAGTTAATAGCTTATATCCGCTCCCTTCCCTTTGAAAAATACACTGAATCAGATGCTACCCTTATGATATTGCTGGATATGGATGCTGTATATAGCTGGTTGGATGAAATGGATTGGCTTGACAAAGGTAATATTTATATCATAGATAGTAATAATTCAGTAATTATATCTAATAATAATGCTTCTCTTCCTGAGGAAATAAATTTTGATGTCCTAAATCAAAGGGAGGATTCCTTTCATCTGACCGTAGATGGTCAAGAGGTATTAGTATCACATATACACTCAAAAGTAACTGATTGGAAATATGTAGTAATGATGCCTACCGAAGTATATCTTGAAAAAGCCCGTTTTATAAGAAATGTTATGATAGGCAGTATTTTTTGCTGCCTTTTAGCAGGGGGTATCCTTTCGTGGGTGTTTACCAATAGAAATTATCAGCCTATTCGTCAAATTGTAAATACAGTTGGAACAATCACCGGAAATACACCTGATAATAAATATATAACATATAGGGATATAGAAAAAACTATCGATACTATGATAGAGAAGGACCAGTTTTTACAAAACCGCCTTGAAAAGCAAAACAAGATATTACAAAAGCATTTTATAAACCGGCTAATAACCGGGCAGATAAGCGACCCCAACTATATACAGTCTACTTTTGAAAATTATAATATTAACTTGAAAAGCCATCTATTTGCAGTGCTTCTATTTTACATAGAAGACTTTAGTGCTTTTTATAATAAGAATGAGGAGCATTTCAATGCAGATGAAAGTATTGAGATGGTTCGTTTTATTATTACAAACATAGTAGAAGAATTAATTAACTCAAAAGAATCCCAGGGACTTATGATAGAAATAGAGGACATGCTGGTATGTCTTGTAAACATAGATAGTGCCGACTTAGATGGAGACTGGATAAGTGAAGTTGCCCATACAGCCCAGCTCTTCATGAAAGATAAGTTTGGGATAATTATTTCAGTTTCTATAAGCAGTATTGTGGAGGATATAGAAAATATTAATAGTGCATACCAGGAGGCCATTGAAGCCATGGAATACAAAAAGTTCACCATCGGTGAGGTTCCTCGTGTCATAAAGTATGACAGTATAAAGGGGGATTCCTTCAATATAAGTAATACTGCCAGGAAGGAAGAGAAATTTATTAATTGCATAAAAGCGGGGAACTACGAAGAGGCCAAAGATATCTTTAACTCTATTATAAAAAATAATTTCTATAAACCCTCAGAGTCTGTTAAATTAATGAAATTTCAAATGTATGGATTAATCAATATACTCATCAATGCCATAAGGGAAATAAGTGCGACTCTGGGAGAGAAATTTATTGAAGAAACCAAGCCTTTTGAAAGGCTGTTGGCCTGCGAGGATGTAAAGGAATTTCAGCAGGTTGCAAACAGTATTTTAGAAGATATGCATTCTTATGCGGATAAAGAAAAGCAGCTTGAAGATAAAGAAGATTTGAAAGCTGCAATAATAAAATATATTCATGAAAATTATGCTGACATGAATCTGAATGTTTCATCGGTAGCACAGCATTTTGATGTTTCATTGCCTTATATTTCTAAATACTTTAAAAAACACCATGGCGTTAATCTCCTGGATTTTATTCATAGTGTTCGCATAGAAAAAGCCAAAGCCCTAATGAGGGAAGGGAATTATACCGTAGAGGAGATTGCACACAAGGTGGGTTACTACAGCAGCATAAGTTTTATCCGCTCCTTTAAAAAGTACGAAAAAATAACCCCAGGACAGTATATGAATTTATAAAAAAGCCATAGAAAAAATAGTTAATCGGCAAAAATGGTTAATTTCATAGCTGAAAAACTGATAATATCCTTTATATACCCCTTTTTTCTCAAGAAAATTAGATCAAGGAAAAGTCTGATAATGAGAAAAAGCTGACCATTTACCTTTGCCTTCAGCTGGATTATAATAGGTTTGCCAGCTGGATTAAAGGTTAAAAGTGGTACCGCAACTGACTCAACAAACTTGTCAACTAACTTTAAGTTAGCTAAATAAGGAGGAAAAGTATGTCTTCTAAAAAAATACTGTGTCTTTTTTTAAGCATTCTTATGCTTATAAGCCTGACAGTGGCTTGTGGACAAAATAATACCGGTAATACATCAAATGATGCAAATACCGAAACCACTGATTCAAATAACACTACTAACAATACTAATGATGCAAATGATTCTTCTGATGATGTTACTGAAACAAAAACCGGAGATGTAACCTTTACTTATTGGGTTCCTATGCACAGCCAAGCTGTTAAGATTCTAGAGAATTATGGAGAAAATGAAATCTATAAAAAGCTTGAAGAAATAACAGGAGTAAAGATAGAATTTCTTCATCCTGCAAGCGGGCAGGAAACAGAGCAGCTAAATCTAATGATTGCTTCTAAGGATCTGCCTGATATAATTGAGAGCTTCTCCTATACCGGCGGTTTAGATAAAGCGATCGAAGACAATGTCATAATTAGCTTAAACGATTTGATGGAACATGCTCCAAATTACCAAAAGCTAAGAGAATCTCATGAAGATATAGCTGCAGAAACTATGACTGATAATGGAAATATAGCAGCTTTCTATTGCATCCAAAATGTAGAGGAGCCACCATGGTTGGGTGGAATGATTAGAAAAGACTATCTTGATGAGTTAGGTTTAGACATTCCAAAAACCATCGCTGATTGGGAAAATGTTTTAAAAGCCTTTAAGGATAAGGGCATAGAAGTTCCTTTGCACTATAACATAGATAGCTGGCAGTTTACCAGTTCCGGCTTGTTTGTAAGTGCTTATGGAATCGGTCCTGAATTTTACAACGATAACGGTCAGGTAAAATTTGGTCCAATTGAACCAGGATACAAAGATTTTATCACCCTTATGGCAAAATGGTATGAAGAAGGACTTCTGGATCAGGACTTTGCTTCACGTGATGGTAATAACACAGAATCAATGATTCTAAACGGAGATATAGCAGCCTGGGCTGGAGCTTATGAAAGCTTTGACTACTACGAGAATTTAGCAAAGCCCAATAATCCTGATTTCAAACTGGCACCTGTACCTTCACCTTCATTAAATGAGGGAGAAACAGTTGAGTTCAGGCAAAAGAACTACTTTAACAAAGGTACAACTGCTGTAATTACTACAGCTTGTGAGAATCCTGAAGAAGCAGTTAAATGGTTTGACTACCACTACAGCGATGAAGGATCCATGCTGTTTAACTGGGGTATTGAGGGCGTAAGCTATGAAATGGTTGACGGAGAACCTAAGTTCACCGATTTAATGACCAATAATCCTGATGGCTTAAGCTATATCACCCTGGCTCATAAATATAAACTGCATATGGGACCATACTTAAGAGACTATGAGGCTTTTGTTATGACAGATACTATTTATGAAGCCATGGATGTATGGGGTGAGGCTGGAAGCGCTCAAGTAATTCCTATGATAACAATGACATTAGAGGAGAATAAGGAATATTCCTCCATAATGTCTGATATCAATACCTACATTCAAGAAAATCGTATTAAGTTCATAATGGGAATAGAGCCCATGGAGAATTTTGATAAATTTGTTGAGCAAATTAAGAGTATGAATATTGAACGTGCCATCGCAATCCAACAAGCTGCTTTGGATAGATACATGAGCAGAAAATAAAGAGTCTGTCTTATTTAAATCCAGGTTGGTGGTAATTATAGCCCACCACCTGGATTTAAAAAATATGTCATGTTAGGGAGCGAAAAATATGAAATGGGATCTTGTTCGTCGTGATTTCAAAAAGAATAAGTATATATATTTGATGGTCCTTCCGGTAATAGCTTTCTTTATCATATTTTCATATTGGCCCATGTATGGTGTAATAATTGCCTTTAAAGACTATTCACCTGGTAAAGGTATCTTCGGAAGTGACTGGATAGGTTTAAAAAACTTTACTGACTTTTTTAGCAGCTACTATGTAGGACGCTTAATCAGGAATACTATTTTAATTAACATATATGATCTGATATGGGGATTTCCTGCTCCCATAGTATTAGCCTTGCTTATAAATGAAATTAACAGCAGAGTCTTTAAGCGAACCATACAAACTATTTCCTATCTTCCCCACTTTATTTCCTTAGTAGTTGTGTGCGGTATTATTATTGATTTTACTGCTACTGATGGTCTTATTACTACTATTCTTAGCTATTTTGGGGTTAAACCTACCAATTTGCTTATGAGACCTGAGTTATTCCGGACAATTTATGTAAGTTCCGGTATATGGCAGGGAGTTGGCTGGGGAAGTATTATTTATTTGGCAGCCTTGTCTGCGATAAATCCTAATCTGTACGAGGCCGCTATGATCGACGGTGCTGGAAGATGGAGACAAACTATTCACATTACTCTTCCCAGTATTGCTCCTACGATTATAATCCTGCTGATTCTTCGTCTGGGCAGTATGATGAGCGTGGGATATGAAAAGATTATCTTGTTATATAACTCCAGTACCTATGAAACTGCTGACGTAATATCCAGTTTCGTATACAGAAAAGGACTTCAGGAATCAAACTATAGCTACAGTACCGCAGTAGGTCTTTTTAACTCTGTAATCAACTTCGTGCTGATTATTGTTGCAAATTTCATAAGTAGAAGAGTTTCCGAAACGAGTTTATGGTAAAATGGCGGTGATAAGATGAGTTTGAAAAGGAAAAGTACAGGCGAAAAAATATTTGATGTATTCAATCATGCTATACTGGTAGCAGTGGCTACTATTTGCTTATACCCAATGATATATGTTCTCTTTGCCTCTTTTAGTAAACCCTCGCTGTTGGCCAAGCATAGAGGAATTCTATTTTATCCCCTTGGCTTTACATTAAAAGGATATCAGTTGGTATTAGAAAATCCCAATATTGCCTCAGGCTACTTTAATACCATTATATATGTTGTAGTAGGTACTGGTCTTAGTCTATTACTTACAGCTTTTGGTGCATATGCACTTTCTCGAAAGGATTTGCTATGGAAAAAGCAGATAATGGTTTTAATAACCTTTACCATGTTCTTTAGCGGAGGACTAATTCCTTTTTATCTTGTAGTTATGCAGTTGAAGCTGATAAATACAAGATGGGCTGTTATTTTACCCAGCCTCATCAGTGTGTGGAACCTTATTGTTATGAGAACATCATTCCAGAGCATACCTGAAAGCCTAATTGAATCTGCTAAAATAGATGGAGCTAACGATTTTACAGTTTTATTTAGAATTGTAATTCCTGTTTCAGGTGCTACCATGGCTGTTATGACCCTGTTTTATGCAGTAGGACAGTGGAACTCCTGGTTTAATGCTATGATTTTCCTGAGGGACCGTGATCTCTTCCCACTACAGCTGATATTGCGGGAAATTCTTATATCCAACGATGCAAACGCAATGACCCGTGTACAGGACGCCAGCCAGCTGGTAGATACTGACTTTTATAAAATGCTGGTTAAATATTGTACCATCATAGTTTCCACGGCACCTATCCTATGCTTATATCCATTCCTACAAAAATACTTTGTAAAAGGGGTTATGATTGGATCATTAAAAGAATAGAAGCGAGGGAGTTCCCTCTCCTTTGTTTCTATTTTTTTAAGTAAAACTTTAAAACCATAGTCAAGGAAATTAATGACCATTGACCGTGGTTTTTTTATTTATATGGAGTTGTGGTATAATAAGCGTGTTGTAAAAGCCTATTATAAATAGATGCATTTTCTATAAAACCATAGAAAGGATATAGGGGATGGACAAGTATAAGGATAAATCTCAGGATATAGATGTAAGGGTTGGCAACCTGCTTTCAAAGATGACATTGGAAGAAAAGGTAGGTCAGTTAAACCAGAAGATGTATGGGTGGAAGGCCTATAAAAGGGTAGGAGACAGGATAGAGCTTACAGATGAATTTAAAAGAGCGGTAGAGTTTGGCAACGGTATGGGGGCTTTATACGGTCTCTTTAGATCTGATCCATGGTCGGGAGTAACCTTTGATACGGGCATTCCGGTAGAAAAGTCAGCCCAGGTAGCCAATATGATTCAGCGCTATGTAATAGAAAATACAAGGCTGGGTATACCGGTTCTCATTTCAGAAGAATGCCCTCATGGACACCAGGCCCTTGATGGGACTATGTTACCTACAAATCTAGGAGTTGGAAGCACCTGGAATCCCGATATGTATAGGGAGGCCATGGCTCAGGTGGCCGCTGAGATTAGAGCCCGTGGAGGCAATCTGGCTCTAATATCCCTATTGGATATTTTACGAGATCCCAGATGGGGTCGTAGCGAGGAGTGTTTTGGGGAAGACCCCTATCATGCTGTCCGGATGACCGTTGCAGCCGTAAAAGGACTGCAGGGGGAATCATGGGAAGAGCTGCAAAACAATAATAAAGTAATTGCCATAATGAAGCATTTTTGTGCTCAGGGGGCTGCTTTAGGTGGCCACAATGCTGCTCCTGCGTCTATTGGTCAAAGAGAGCTTAGAGAGATTTTTTTACCAGGAGCAAAGGCTGGAGTCATGGCAGGTGCCTTAGGCTGTATGGCCGCCTATAATGAAATCGACGGTATTCCATGCCACGCCAATGAAAAACTGCTTACAGACATACTGCGTGAGGAATGGGGATTTGAAGGGATAGTTATGGCTGACGGCACAGCCATAGACAGACTCATAATGTTAACCGGAAGCCATGAGGGCGCAGCTGCTCTGGCCCTAACCTCGGGCGTTGATCTCAGTTTGTGGGATGATGCTTTTACTACTCTGGAAGAAGCAGTAAAGAAGGGTAAGGTTTCAGAGGAGTATATTGACAGAGCAGTTAGGCGAGTATTAAAGCTCAAGTTTATGCTAGGATTGTTTGATAATCCATATACCGATGAAAACCTGGCCAGCCAGGTAGTATACTCACCAAGAGCTCAAACAAAGAATTTACAGTTAGCCAGGGAATCCATTGTCCTTTTAAAGAATGAGGATAAGATTTTGCCCATAGATAAAAATGTAAAGAAGATTGCTGTAATTGGTCCCAATGCAGATAACCTTTATAATCAGCTAGGAGATTATACTGCTCCTCAAAGGAAAAATACAGGCCATACAATTTTACAGGGAATAAAAGCTTTAGTTTCTCCTCAAACAGAAGTGATATATGCAAAGGGCTGTGGTATCCGCAATATGTCAAAGGCTGGATTTAAAGAAGCCATAGATGCAGCAAAAAACGCTGATATAGCCGTAGTGGCCTTAGGTGGATCTAGCGCCAGAGATTTTTCCACTGTTTTTGACATTAATGGTGCTGCCATTGTGGGCGGAGATCCCTCAGAAATGGACTGTGGTGAAGGCGTAGATGTAGCCGATCTGGAGCTGGGAGGAGTACAGGTAGAATTGCTAAAGGAGATAAAAAAGACTGGAACACCAGTTGTGGTAGTACTAATTCAGGGCAGGCCTCATGCTATTCCATGGATAGCTGAAAACTGTAAGGCAATCCTATGTGCATGGTATCCAGGCAAGGAAGGGGGCAGGGCCATAGCCCAGGTTTTATTTGGGGATTATAATCCCTCGGGAAAACTGCCTGTTTCCATTCCCAGATCATCTGCACAATTGCCAGTGTACTATAACCATAAGGATATGGGCAGGGAACTTTCATACCTGGATATGGAAGCAGGTCCCTTATACCATTTTGGTCATGGTCTAAGTTATACTGAGTTTGAATATAGTGATCTGGGAGTTTTAGATAAGGATTTAACTGCTAAGGATATAGAAGAAGGAAAAAAAGTAAGGGTAAAGGTTACTGTAAAAAACACAGGAAATATTGCTGGCCAGGAGGTTGTACAGCTTTATATTAAAGATCTGGAAGCCAGTGTTACAAGGCGTGTAAAGGAATTAAAAGGGTTTAAGAAAATAGATCTAAATCCTGGAGAAAAGAAAGAGCTTGTCTTTACATTAGGCAGAGAAGAACTAGGTATATGGAACAGGGATATGGTCTTCTGTGTAGAGCCGGGAAATATTAAAGTTTATGTTGGTGGCAGCTCCCTGACTGGACTGGAAACCACCTTTAGGATCCATGTTGATTAATTAAAAATGCCATATACCAGTATATGAACTCCTGGTATATGGCATTGTTTTTTGTAAATTATAATTAAAAGTCCGTAGATTTACCCCAAATGATATCTGAGCGGATATGAGTTATTTCTATAGGAGATTTGGGATATTCCATTCTATATAGCAGCTGCTTTGCAAGGCGTTTTCCCAAATGCAGGGTATCCACATTCACTGTAGTCAGCTTGCCGGATACCATAGAGTATTCGGTGCTACCGTCATAGCCTGTTATGGCTACATCTTTGGGAACTTCATACCCATGCTCTATCAAATACTGCATCAAAAAGTTTGCAACAAAGTCACTAACACACACAAAAGCCTCAGGTAGTTTATCCAGGGAATCTAAAAAGCTGGAAATTTCCTCGTAGTATGTGTGTATACCAATTCTTCCAGTCATGCAGTATTTTTTCTGTATTTCTAAATTATTCTCTTCCATAGCAGCAACAAACCCCTCATACCGTTCCTTGTTGGTTAAGGCGTAATGAATATCTCCAATAAAACCGATTTCAGTCCTGCCCTTTTTTATAATATCACTGGTTATTGTTTTAACAGTTTTTCTGCCTTCCAAAACAATCAGATCTCCAGTTATTTTACCAATGGAAAAATCCGATGAAACGTCCAGGAAAACCTTGGGGATACTCAGGTCATTTAACATGGAAAGCAGTTGAGTATCATAGACATTCATAATTATCATCCCCTCAACTTTTCCATTGCTTAAAACATCGGGAAGAGTATATCCTTTGTAATAACTGGAGGGAATATAATTATACATTAGATTGATGCCGCATTTATCCAGCTCCTTGGCAAGGGAGTGGATAATGTTAAGCCAGAATATACTGGGGTTTGTTCTGGAGATGACTACAGAAACGGTTTTATTTGAATCTGCTATGCCATTTTCCTCAGTTAACTGTTTAAATCTGTCATCATTTTTTATATAGCCGGTTTCTATTGCTGCTAACAAGACCTTATCTCGAAGTTTTTTTGATACACCGGGCTGGTTGTTAAGAACTTTCCATACGGTAACTCGTGATATGTTAAGCATGTCGGCTATGTCTTGCATAGTAACCTTTTCCATTATGTTCTGCCCCGCCCTTTTATATTGTTCTACTCAAATTATAAATTATTTTAAATATATATGTCAAAATATTTGTTTGACTAATTACATTTTGGACAAATATACAATACACAAAAAATTTATGCTTAATTATAATATATATGATTTTTGCTTTCAATGTAAATTAACAAATGTTAAAAATGTTGACTATATTTATAACACATGTTAAAATATAGCTGCATTAATAATTGTGGGAAAACGGGGCAAAACTATTATATAATAGCTAAATGATTTTATTTTTAACAAAATAGCGGCAATTAGTTAACAAAAGTAAAAAATAAAGTAAATATAAGTTGATTTTGTTTTAAGCTGGTGTTAAAATATAAAAGTTAAAAAACGAAGTTTCTTTCGGAGAATGAAGAATAGAAAATGGGGGATAATATGGTAAGAAAAACAAAGCGAAGAAGGTGGACAAGAGATGATACAGAGCTCACCTTATTAGCTGTACCCACTTTTGTTTGGTATATATTATTCAGCTTTTTACCAATGTTTGGTATATTTATTGCTTTTAAAAGATATCAAATATTTCCTGGTAAGAGTTTTCTATACAATCTTATCCATAGTGAATGGGTAGGATTTGCCAATTTTAAATACTTAATCGAATCCAAAAGTCTGTATATATTGCTGAGAAACACTATAGGGTATAATTTGATATTCATTGTTTTGGGTATCTTAATTCCTGTTACCTTGGCTATAATGATCAGCATGATATATAGCAAAAGGAAATCCAAGGTTTACCAGACGGCAATGTTTTTCCCACACTTTTTATCGTGGGTTGTTGTCAGCTATTTTGTCTATGCATTCTTAAGTTACGACAAAGGTATTCTAAATTCTTTGATGCAAACCCTTGGCCAGGAGCGAGTACAGTGGTATATGGAATCAAAATATTGGCCTTATATACTGGTGTTCATGAGTTTGTGGAAATCTACAGGATATAATATGGTGGTTTATTTGGCTAGTATAACCGGTATTGATCCTTCTTTATACGAAGCTGCTGTAGTTGATGGGGCCACCCAGTGGCAACAGGTTAAACATATAACCCTGCCTAGCCTAAGACCTATTATCATAATGATGTTCATATTGAGTGTAGGCAAGATATTCTACTCAGATTTTGGATTGTTCTATCAAGTAACCAGAGGTATTCCAGCATCTTTGTATGATACGGTTTCAACTATAGATACTTATGTATATAATGCGTTGTTGTCTTCGACCCCTATCGGCATGACATCGGCTGCCACAGTATTCCAATCCGTAGCATGCTGTATTACCATTCTGCTGGCAAACTGGATTGTTAGGAAAATCGACGAAGACTATGCAATTATTTAGGAGGTAAAAATGAATAAGGGGAAGGAAAATGCAGGTACTAATAGGTTAAACAGTATAAAAAGTTCTACTAACCTATTGTTTAATACAACTTTTATTATTCTATCTTTAATGTGTATTATACCCTTTATATTTGTTTTTATTATATCCATAAGTTCCGAAGGGTCTATAGCGAGAAATGGATATCAGTTTTTCCCTGATGCCTTGTCCCTTAGTGCTTATGAATTTCTATGGAATGAAAAGGATGTAATTATAAATGCCTTTGGCATATCCGTAATTGTAACGGCACTGGGTACCCTTCTTGGTGTTGCCTTAACTACAAGCATGGGGTACGTGTTGTCCAGATCCAATTACAAGTTAAAGAACTTCTTTACCTGGGTTGTATTTATCCCAATGATCTTTAACGGTGGTATGGTTGCGTCCTATGTAGTAAATGCAAATATATTGGGCTTAAGCAATACAATATGGGCTTTGATTCTTCCTTTGGCGGTTAACTCATTTAATGTAGTTATCTGTAAGACTTTTTTCCAGACTACTATATCAGAGTCCATTATTGAATCAGCTAAAATCGAAGGGGCTAGTCAACTTAGTATTTATCTTAGAATTATTGTTCCTATTTCCAAACCGGTCTTTGCCACTATCGCCCTGTTTCTGGCCTTTGGATACTGGAATGACTGGTTCCAATCTTCTCTATATATAAGGGAACAAAGCCTCTTATCCTTACAGGCACTGTTAAACAATATTCAGAAAAATATAGAGTATCTGGCAAATAACCCCTCTGCGGGACTTTCTATGCAACAATATGTAAATCAGATGCCTGCCGAAGGAGTTAGGATGGCCATAGCAGTAATAATTGTCTTGCCTATTGCCTGTGCCTATCCATTTTTCCAGAGATATTTTGTAACTGGATTAACCATAGGTGCGGTCAAGGGCTAAGTTTAGCAGCTTAATCTAGAATATAGGTTTAAAAGCATAATTGCTTTTAAAAATTAAAAAATATACAAAAGATATAAGGAGGTTATCATCTATGAAAAGGATTTTTGCATTCCTATTAGTAGCAGTAATGGTAGCTGCGCTACTGGCAGGATGTGGCGGTGGTGCTAAGAATAATGACAGCACTAATAATCAAGGTAATGTAGCTGATACTAATGACAAGCAGACAAATGACACCAATGACACAAATGATTCAGAATCAGTGTCTGAGGGTGAAGTTGTCACCTTGAAATGGGTTGCAGTAGGTAGTGGAATGCCTTCCAACTATGATGCATGGAGAGAAAACATCAATGCATATTTGGAGGACAAGATAGGTGTCCATATTGATACCGAGATTGTTTCCTGGGGTGACTGGGATAACAGACGAAACGTTATCGTTAACTCTGGAGAGTATTTTGATATCCTATTTACAGATATGGGAAGATACCTTAGTGAAGTACAGCTAGGTGCTTACTTAGATATTACAGAACTGGTACAAAGCAAAGCTGCAGACCTATACAGTTATATTCCTGAGGACTACTGGGAAGCTGTAAAGGTAGATGGAAAGATTTACTCTGTACCTACTTATAAGGACTCTTCTATGACTCAGTTTATTGTATGGGATAAGGAAATGGCAGATAAATACAATATAGATATCCAACAGCACAAGACGCTGGAAAGTCTGACAGAGCCTCTTAAAACAATTAAGGAAGGCGAAGGAATATCACCTTTCGTAATTGACCAAAATGGTGTTGGTGCAATATTTACCATGTATGATGCTATGGGTTCAGAACTTGAACCTATTGGAGTAAGGGTTGACGATGAGAGCCGTACTGTTGTTAATGTGCTTAAGCAGGAAGATGTAATGAATAATCTTAAAACCCTTCATACCTGGTATAAAGAAGGCATAATCAATGCGGATGCTCCTACACTTGGTGAAGCCCCAAGCTACAGAACTACATTTATAGCACAGGGTTGGCCTTCTGCGGCAAAAACAACCTGGGGTCCATCCATGGGTGTAGAAGCTGAGGCTGTTCAGTTTGCTGGACCAGTTCTATCCAACAGTACAGTTCGCGGCTCCCTGAATGCTGTTTATTCAGGTGCTAAGAATCCTGAAAAGGCTATTGAGTTCCTACAGCTAGTGAACCTGGATTCTTATGTCAGAGATGCCTTCTACTATGGACTTGAGGGAGATAACTTCAAGTACACAGAAGGCGGAGAGGTAGAAAAGCTAAATACCGACTGGACAATGGCTGGATATACTCAGGGAACCTTCTTTACTGTAAGTCCTATTGCTGGTGAGATTGATCAGTGGGCTGAAGTTAAGGAGCTGAATGAAAAAGCTGTAGGTTCTGTACTACTAGGCTTTGACTTAGATCCTACTAACATCCAGAATGAGCTGACCAACTGCCGTGCTGTATGGAATAAGTACAGAAGCGAGCTTCTAACAGGTGCAAGAAATCCTGAAGACCTGGTAGAAACCATTACACAAGAGCTGGAGGCTGCTGGTTTCAACAAGATTATGGAAGAAGCACAAAATCAGATTGATGCAGCTTTTAAATAAAAATGAATAGCCATAATATTATAGGGAATTTTCGAATTCCCTATAATATTATACATAAAAATAAAATTATACATGCAAACAGCTTAAAGGAGGATAAAATGACAGCAAAAATTATTGGACAATCCCTGCCTAATATACCATGGCAGGACAAGCCGGAAGGATGTAAGGATCCGGTATGGCGTTACAGCCAAAACCCTATAATACAAAGGAATCAAACAAAAAGATCCAACAGTATTTTCAACAGTGCAGTAGTACCCTTTGAAGGAAAATTTGCAGGAGTTTTTCGATGCGACAGCAAATCCATCAGCATGGATATATTTGCAGGCTTTAGTGATGATGGTATCAACTGGAAAATCAGTGATACGCCAATTCAGTTTGAAGGTGCAGATGAGGAGATTTTAAAGCGGGAATACAGGTATGACCCCCGTGTATGTTTTATTGAAGACAGATACTATATAACATGGTGTAACGGCTATCACGGCCCTACCATTGGTGTAGCTTATACCTTTGACTTTAAGAAATTCTATCAGCTGGAAAATGCTTTCTTGCCCTATAACAGAAATGGCGTGCTCTTTCCCAGAAAGATAAAGGGTAAATACGCCATGCTAAGCAGGCCCAGTGATACAGGGCATACACCTTTTGGGGATATTTTCTACAGCCAAAGCCCTGACATGGAGTACTGGGGACGTCATCGCTATGTCATGGGTACTGTAAAAGGGGATGAATCAGCATGGCAGTCTACAAAGATTGGTGCTGGTCCTATACCTATTGAAACCAGTGAAGGCTGGCTGCTTATCTATCATGGAGTAATAACCACCTGTAATGGATTTGTATACCGTATGGGATGTGCCCTGCTTGATCTGGATGAGCCCTGGAAGGTCAAGATGCGTTCAAAAGACTATATCCTGGCACCCTACGAGCTATATGAGTGCGTGGGTGATGTACCAAATGTAGTATTCCCCTGTGCAGCTTTAACTGATGCCGATACTGGAAGGATTGCCATATATTATGGTTGTGCAGATACTGTTACAGGTTTAGCGTTTACAACTGTAGATGAACTGATTAACCATATGAAGGAGAATCCTCTATGATAATTACTTGTATACTAAATTTTAATGTTTAATATATATCATGTTAGTATATTTTATATATGCCTTAGCAAATATTATATTTGCTAAGGCAATAAAATTAAGTTGCTGGAGGATAATATGAGATATATTGATAAACGGGTTGGAGTAATTTGCGATCAGCTGGCAAAGTTAGCAGCAGTTCAAAAGATTCCCATAGAAAACCTTTTATACAAGGAAGGCAATTATTTATGCCCAGAGGATGCAGATGCTTCAGAGGTGGAGTTTAAGCCTTTCGATAGCAAACTAATGTACTGGTATGGACCGGATCAACATTACTGGTTCCGAATAGATTTCACAGTTCCGGAGTGCTTGGATAATAAACCCATGTGGTTAAAGGTGAAAACACAAATTGAGGGATGGGATGCCAGAAACCCTCAGTTTCTTCTCTTTGTAAATGGAGTAGCTACCCAAGGGCTTGATACCAATCATAGAGAGGTGCTAATAACCAGATCTGCTAAAGCAGGAGATACATATCGTTTTGATCTTCAGGCTTATACTGGAACCGAACATAGCGAATTTCAGCTTATTGCAGAAGTTCAGGAGATAGATCCTAAAATTGTAGAATTGTACTATGACCTAAAGGTACCTCTAGAGGCATTTTCCCGTATGGACGAGGAAGACCAGAACCGGCTTGCAATAGAGGAGATTTTAAATAACACTATTAACTACCTGGATTTAAGAAGGCCTCACTCAGAGGATTTCTATAAATCATTGAATGAAGCCAAGGCTTATATCGATAAAACCCTATATGAAGATATGGCAGGCTACAGTGATATTATTGCAACCTGTATCGGTCATACCCATATTGATGTTGCCTGGTGGTGGACAGTAGAACAGACCAAAGAAAAGGTAAGCAGAAGTTTTGCCACCGTCTTAAAACTAATGGATGAATATCCTAATTACAAGTTTATGTCCAGCCAACCTCAGCTTTATTATTTCCTGAAGGAAAGATATCCAGAGCTTTATAGCCGTATTAAGGAAAGGGTAAAAGAGGGACGCTGGGAGCCAGAAGGCGGTATGTGGGTTGAAGCCGACTGTAATGTTACTTCCGGGGAGTCTTTGGTACGTCAGTTTGTTTATGGAAAAAGATTCTTTAAGGAAGAGTTTGGAGTAGATAATAGAGTGCTTTGGCTGCCAGACGTGTTTGGCTATTCCGGTGCCCTGCCCCAGATTATGAAGAAAAGCGGAATTGATTATTTTATGACCACAAAGCTGGCTTGGAATCAGTTTAACAAAATTCCCTATGATACAATGCGTTGGAGAGGGATTGATGGTACCGAAGTGCTGGCTCACTTTATTACCACTGTTGGAATAGGCCAAGATCCAAATAAAAACTTCTTTACCACATATAACGGTATTTTACATCCTGATGCTATAATGGGTGGCTGGGAACGTTATCAGAATAAGAAGATAAATAACGATATCTTGATTTCCTATGGCCATGGTGATGGAGGCGGAGGCCCAACCAGGGAAATGTTGGAGACATCCAGGCGTATGGAAAAGGGTATAAAAGGCATACCCAAAGTCAGGCAGGAATTTACCCGAAAGTATTTCGAGGAATTGGAAGAACGGGTTAAGGATAACAGAAGACTTCCGGTATGGGAAGGGGAATTCTATTTCGAATATCACCGAGGAACCTATACTTCAATGGGCAGGAATAAACGTTCTAATCGAAAGAACGAGATTCTCTTAATGGATCTGGAGCTATTATCTGTGCTGGCGCAGAGACTAAAAGGCATACCCTATCCCAAGGAAGAATTGGATAGGCTGTGGAAAACCATACTTATAAATCAGTTCCACGATATACTACCGGGAACTTCTATATATGAGGTATATGAGGTAACCAAGAAAGAGTATGCTGAGGTAAAAAAGACAGCTACATCTCTTCTTAAAGAAAGACTTAAGGCTTTAACAGATGGTGGAAAGGGGCTTACAGTATATAATACTCTGGGCTTTAAGCGGGATGATATTATTAATTTAGGTGAACTTAAGGCAGCTGGATTAAAAGATGAAAAGGGTAATGTATATCCCGTCCAGCAGACACCTGATGGAGCAATTGCCTATGTAGAAGGAATTCCTTCAAAGGGAAGTAAAACCTTTGAAATTGTAGAAGAAGTGGTAGCAGAAGAAATAGACGTATCTTCTGAATCTTTTATCCTGAAAGATGATTATAACCTGGAAACTCCTTTCTATAGGATTAAACTGGGCCAAAATGGAATGTTTACTGAAATATATGATAAAGAAAATCAAAGGCAGATTCTTCAGGATGGTGAGCAGGCTAACCTGTTCCGTATGTATGAAGATAAGCCCATGTACTATGATAACTGGGATATTGACATTTTCTATACTGAAAAATATTGGGATGCTGACCAGGTTGAAAGACTGGAATGGACTGAAGTGGGAACTCTTCGTGCTACCCTTGAAATTGATCGCAAGATTAGCAATTCCCTTATAAAGCAAAAGATTTATTTCTACAGGGATAGCAGAAGGATTGACTTTGAGACCTATGTTGACTGGAAAGAACATCAGCATCTACTAAAGGTACATTTTCCACTTAATATTCATACCGATGAAGCCACCTTTGAAATCCAGTTTGGCCATGTAACCAGAAAGGTTCATACCAACACCAGCTGGGATGTGGCAAGGTTTGAAAGCTGTGCACATAAGTGGGTTGATCTGTCAGAGGGACATTACGGGGTAAGCCTACTCAATGATTGTAAATATGGCCATTCAGTAAAAGATGGAAACCTGGCCATTACTCTCATTAAATCTGGTATTGAGCCCAATCCTGTGACGGATTATGAAGAACACTATATTACCTATGCCCTGTATCCCCATGCTGGTAACTGGCGAGAAGGTGGAACAGTGCAAGAAGCTTACAAGCTAAACCAGCCGGCTTATGCCCTTAAAGGGGGAGTTCCTGGAAGTCAAAGCTCATTAATTTCTGTAGATAAGAGTAACGTCATTATAGAAACTATAAAAGAGGCTGAAGATGGGTCTGGAATCATTGTTCGTATGTATGAGTGCGACAGGGCATTGACCAAGGCTCATGTAAGTCTGGGTATAAAAGCATCTTCCATAACAGAATGCAATCTGATTGAAGAGGAGATAGTGCCTGTAACCCTAAGCGACCATGGATTTGACATAGAGATTAAGCCTTTTGAAATAAAGACCTATAAAATAAGTATATAAAGGACCTTAATAATAGACAGCTAAATTTAGCTGTCTATTATTATTTTAGCATTTTGATATACAGTAGATTTTGATGCAAAGTCTTTTTACAATGCTATTATCCATATGTCTGTATAAGTAAGAACAATTATTTGGAGAAATTCATTATGAAAAAGAGTATACTAGTAATCTCATTATTACTAGTTTTTACGCTTTCAGCATGTACAAGCCCAATTTCCAAGCTTCACTTTTGGGGAGGAGTGTGTTTTAGATATGTTCTAAGAATATAGATGTTTTTACAGAGTATATGGTGTAAAATAGAGATAAATGATATAGATTGATAGTTTTATATAATATAAAATTATTTCTATGGCAAAAGTAGTTGCAAAAATAAGATAATTAATTTGTGGGGGTAATATGGTCTTTGAGAAATCTTTGTTGCAAAATATTGGTATTTATCAATATGGGATAATAGAAACAAAACAAATTGTTTTTTCAGATGAAGTACGTAGTTTATGCCAAGGTAATGTTTGTAGAAACTACAGCAAAACATGGGCTTGCCCTCCTGCTGTTGGCACAGTTGTTGAGTGTAGGGAAAAATGTCTGCAATATGACAAGGCTTTGGTTTTTAGTGCAAAATATGATTTGGAAGATTCTTTTGATTATGAAGGTATGATGTATGGACACAAAGAGTTTAAAAAAGTTTGTGACAGACTTGCTGATTTGGTGAAAGGCAAATTATCAGATTTTTTATTATTGTCAAATGAAGGTTGCATTAGATGTAACAAGTGTACATATCCATATGAGCCTTGTAGATTTCCTGATAAGCTCTTTCCGTCTGTTGAAGGTTTTGGTATAATGGTCAGTAGCCTTGCTAGATTGGCAAATATAAAATATATTAATGGAGAGAATACGGTAACATATTTTGGCTTATTACTTTTTAAAAAGTTAGATATATAATAAAAATGGTAAGGATGATCAATTTGCAAAACTGGATTACAGAATTTATGGGACAATTTGGATATATTAGCATTTAGAACTTATCGCCGTGTAGGATTAAAAAATAATTAGATGAGGCAGTATAATCTAGCTTAATTGGCATGATTTGGAAAACGCGGATAATTCAGGTTGGTAATTATTTTCGATATTTTTATTGTTCCAGGATTTTTTCCAACAGGTCAACTAAATCTTGAGGATATTTATCTGTTGCAATCTTTAATTTTCTTATTGCAGTATTCATATTCTTTGGTTTATTATGAGCGCGATATGTAGTGATTAAATCAACGACATCAGCAACAATTACAATTTTAGCATTCTGTGAAATCTCGTCACCTTTTAATCCATTTGGAAAGCCGCTGCCATCAATTCGTTCGTGATGCTGAAGGACAATGTCTGTGTATTGTTCAGAAAACTCAAAGCTTGCAAGGGAGCTTACACCTAATTCACAATGCTGTTTTATAAAAGCCTGCTCTATATCGGTCAAAGGTTCATCTTTTTCCAGTATGGTTTTTGGGATCAACAGTTTTCCTACATCGTGTAACAGAGCTCCTATTCCTAAATTCCAAAGCTCTTTGCTGCTGTAGCCTAGTTCTATAGCCATTATCAGTGAAATTATGGCTACATCGATAGAGTGGGTATAAAGCCTGTCCAGGTAGTTGCCCAAGGAATTAACGTAAATCCACCAAGGTTTAGTTTTAGATTCAAAGATTATTGAGCCTAGTATTTCGCTGGCTCGTTCCAGGTTATAACTGGGACGTATATTTTTCCTTGTTTCAAATGATTCGATTGTATGATCAGTGTACTTACTTAGCCTTTTACTCTGTTTATTAAGTCTATTATTGGCTGGTACAATCAGATCTTTGAGTTGTAAATTTTCATATCGTTGAAGCTTTTGAATGGCTTTATTAGTTATTTTCTTGCCTTTACTTACTAGCAATATCCCATCTTCGCTGTAAATATCATCTGTAGCGTAATACTCAGCCATTTGATTTACCTCCTTTCCATAAAAATAGAGTTTGTTTTATCTATTATTTATCAGTTATAGATAATAACCTGAATTATCCAATTTTTCAATCTATTTATAGCATAGACACAGGCAAGCCCAAAAAAACTATTTTATAGTAAAACTCTTTAGAATGCAAGGGTTAAAAGAAAAAATTACTTTCAATTCAAAGATCCAGGTGATTTTTATACTAATATGGTATAAAATAGAATTATTAAAAATTATAAAGAAGTATGGAGGATTATTGTGGAGAGAGCCATATATGTAATTACCGGCGTAATGGCATCCGGAAAATCAACTGTTGCTGAAGCATTGGCAAGAAAATTAGATAAATGCGTCCATCTTCGCGGTGATATTTTTAGGAGGATGATTGTAACTGGAAGACAGGAAATGTGTGAAAATCCAAGTAAAGAGGCTCTAAGGCAGTTGGATATGAGATACTCAATAGCTGCAAAAGTAGCTATAGAATACTATAACAATGGCTTTACTGTTGTTGTGCAGGATAATTTTCTGGAACAAAAACTTTCGTACTTTGTAGATCTTTTAAAACCCTGCCCTACTTATGTTATAGTTTTAAACCCTGATATAGAAACCATTAAAAAGCGGGAGCAAATGAGGGATAAAAAAGGATACATAGGTTTTACAGTTGAAAGCCTCTATAAGACTTTTATAGAAGAAACGCCTAATGAAATCTTAAAAAGAGCAGGCAATGAAGCCAAATATAGATAAATAGGCCCGTTACTATATTCACACATACACATATACCTGAAGCAACAGAAACCTTCCACTCCGGCACATATTAATACTGACATTAAATATATTAATTTATACGGAATATAATATTAAATTATTTAATTTAGATATTGACATATTTTATACAATGATTATAATAATTGTAGAAGAGCCAGTTAAAGAAACTTTCATATCAAAGGCACCTGTTTGAACAATTTAACCTCTTGTACTAGCTTTTTCAATTTGTTTTATCAAAAAACAAGGTGCCAGCACAATAGAGGAAATACGGGGGAAGGTAAAATGAAAAAGAGTCTTTACTTCATGAAAAAAGGTAATATAGAGTGCAAAAAACAGTTTTTTAAAGGAAATAGGCTTAATTTTTTTATGACCCTATTGACCATCCTTTTATATGCAGCTATGAACATAGCCATGGCATTTATGCTGAAATACTTTATAGAATCCGTAGAAAAATTAAGCAACCAATTGCTGAGAAGAGGGCTTATCATTACAGGGAGTTATATGTTGACTTATGCCGTAATTGCTGTATACATGCGAAACTATAAAAACCGGTATCTTAGAACAGCTCTATCTCAATATAAGGATTGCGTTTTTTCGAAAATGTTGAATAAATCTATTTCAGAGTTCAGGGGAGGTGTTTCTTCCCGATTAATTTCTGCTTTCTCTAATGATCTTCATTCAATAGAAAATCACTATCTAATAGGAAGCCTGGATTTGATCAGGGTAGTACTGGCCTTTGTTGCAGCAGCCGTTGTAATGATTATGATGAACTGGATGGTAGGGTTAACTGTGACTGTAGTCTGTATAATAAGTACATTGTTTTCCTTAAAATATGGGAAAAAACTTGTTAAAATAGTAATATTTCTTCCATAATTGTTTTTACTACCATATTTACTGCTGGTTTTTATCTGGCTTTCAGAGGGGATATGACAATTGGTACGGTTATAGCTCTCATACAATTGGGCAACTATATATTAACCCCGGTAGTAGAACTAGCCCCTTTAATAAGCAATAGGCGGGCTGCTGTTGAATTGATTAATCGTATTGAAAAAGAGGTAGAGGAAAAAGAAACTGAAGCAGATACGGGGATACAGATAGCTGAATTTAAAGAGACCATAGTATTTAAAGATGTGTGCTTTAGCTATGAAAATGATAATTTAGCTTTGGCTGACTTTAGCTATGTCTTTGAAAAAGGTAAAAATTATGCTATTGTAGGAAGCAGCGGAAGCGGAAAGTCAACAATCTTAAAGCTTATCCTGGGTTATTATAATGAATATGATGGAGACATATTAATTGATGGTGTTCCCCTAAGAGAAATAAATCTAGACAGTCTTTATGATCAAATCTCTATTATTCAACAGGATGTATTTCTCTTTGATAGCAGCATTGAAAATAATATAACCATGTTTCGATCCTTTGATGAAGCTAAGCTAAGCAGTGCCATAGAGCGTGCCGGTCTTTTACAGTTAATAAAGGAAAAGGGCAGGGATTATTCCTGTGGAGAAGGGGGAAAGAACCTTTCAGGTGGAGAGAAACAGCGGATATCTATTGCTAGAAGTTTAATCCGGGATACACCAATACTCCTTATGGATGAGGCTACCAGCGGATTGGATAACGAAACTGCCTTAAATGTTGAAAATGCGGTTTTGGATATTGAGGGAATGACAAGGATTATCGTTACTCATCGCTTTAATGAGAGTACTATGAAGAAATACGATAAGATCCTTGTGATGAATAGAGGAAGATTAATTGAGCACGGAACCTTTGACGAACTTATGGAGGATAAGGGATATTTTTATTCATTGTACAATGTATCACTTGCAGAGGCTATTTAGGCTATTTAATTGAATATATCGCCCCCTATGGCTGCGAACAAAATTATATTTAACAACATATGATACTATATATATCTTAAAAATATATCCTGAAAAGAGATGAAAGGAATCTAAACTATATATAGATTTGTAATTTGGTAGTAGCTTGCCTGCTAAAGGGGGAGATGATATGTCATATAAGATAGCTGTGGACAATGGGCACGGATTAAATACGCCGGGAAAAAGAACTCCACCTATGCCTGACGGTAGAGTTATCAGGGAGTGGGAATTTAACTATCCTACTGCGCAAAAATTGGGAAAGGTGCTAAAACGGTGCGGTTTGGATGTGGTATTTGTAAGTAATACCGAGAAAGACACGGAGCTGTCCCTTAGAGTACAAAGGGCTAATAATGCAAAGGCAGACTTGTTTGTATCAATACACTATAACGCCTTCAAAGGAGAGTGGGGGACACATGGTGGAGTAGAAACCTTTCATTATCCTGGGTCAAGTAAAGGAAAAAGACTAGCAGAGCTGGTGCAAAAGGAACTGGTAAAGGCTACTGGCTTAAGAAATAGGGGCGTAAAGTATAAAAACTTCTATGTCCTTAGAAGAACTCTTATGCCTGCTGTTTTATGTGAATGTGGTTTTATGGATAATCTGGAAGAAGCCAGGCTTATGTTAGATGAAAATTACCAGCAAAAGGTTGCAGAGGCTATAGGTAAGGGAGTATGTAATTATCTGGGTGTAAATTATGTACCGGCAGAGGATCCTCCCAAAATTTTATACAGGGTTCAGATAGGTGCTTTTGCCCAGAGGGAAAATGCTGAGAGATTAGTTAAGGAACTAAAGGCCAAAGGATACGATCCCTATATTGTAAGAGAAGAAAGAAAATGATTAATAAAGGGTTGGAATAATTTGCATAATTATTCCAACCCTTTTTTTGTGAATTTCACTGATATTCTATAGGATTTGACATAATTGTTAAAATGTTGTTACATTCAAGATATAATATGTTATAAATATAAGGAACACCTAAAAGGGGAGGAATCTATGGCGGGAAGTAAAAAGCCATTTAAAAATTATAATCCTGTGAAAGCGGCATTACAGGTATCCTTGGCCTATGCAGTTGTGGGAATGATCTGGATACTATTTTCTGACAAGATAATGCATGATATATTAATAAGGGATCCATTTGCATTAAAGATGTCCACAATTAAAGGCTCTCTTTACGTTATTATAACGGGTATTCTGTTGTTTGTTTATATTATGCGAGTTCTAAGAAGAATACAGGCAGCAGATCAGGCTCTGCTTAAGAAAAATGAAGAGCTTATTGCAATAGATCAGGAATTACAGGAAAAAATTAAGGAACTTACCGAGAGTGAAGAAAGATACCGATTGATTTCCGAAGCAACAAATGACGGAATCTGGGATGAAAAAGAAGGGAAGAGGTTCTTTTCCGAAAGATGGTATGAGATTACAGGCTATACTGAAGAAGACATTGAAAGAATTGGAGACTGGATGGCCCTGATCCATCCCGAAGACATTGGAAAGGTAAGACAAAAGCTTTCCTGGCATAAGCAAAACAGAGATCCCTATTATGAATGTGAATACAGGCTAAAGTTTAAGGATGGTAAATATCGTTGGATATTATCTAAATCTAAACTGATCTTTGACCATAAGGGCGAAATCATACGAAGTGCAGGCTCTCATAGTGATATTACAGATCTTAAAATATCCCAGGAAAGGCTGAAGGGGCTGGCCTACAGGGACTTTTTAACCGGAATGCCAAACAGGATATCCTTTATTGACACAGTTACAGAGCACATACTAAAATACCCCGACAAGAAAAAGGCATTAATATTCTTTGATATAGACAACTTTAAGCACATAAATGATACAGTAGGCTATCTGGTAGGAGATCAGCTAATTATAGCTATTGGGCAAAGATTAAGCAGCCTGTCAGATGCTAATAAATCCGCATATAGAAATAGTGGGGATGAGTTTGTTATATTTATACATGAATATGAAGATATAGAAGAGGTTGAAAACTTTACCCGGCAGCTAATCAGAATTATTAGCCAGCCTTTTGTTTTTTCTAACTATACATTAAATATTAATATAAGCATTGGTATTGCCTTGTATCCCTTGCATGGGAAGGATATCGATACCCTGTTTAAATGTGCCGATATAGCAATGTTTGAAGCAAAATCAAAGGACAGGGGAAGATACATCTTTTATCACGAGAGTATGGAAGCTGAATTCAAGGAGAGAATGCTACTGGGGAATGAACTTAGAGGCGCTTTGGAAAGAAATGAGTTTCAACTTCACTATCAGCCTCAATTAAATATAGACACCGGGGAGATTTTCAAGTTTGAAGCCCTGCTCAGATGGCATAATGAAAGGTTCGGAAATGTCCCCCCCATAAAATTTATAGAGATTGCCGAGGAAACTCATTTAATCAACCCCATAGGCGACTGGGTGCTAAACGAAGCATGCAGCTTTTTAAAAGAACTTCACAAGAGTGGCTTTTCTCATATCAGTATTTCAATAAATGTTTCTATTATACAACTGATGCAGCATGACTTTGTGTACAAGGTTATAGAGACTCTTAAACGACATCAACTGGATCCTAGATATCTTGAAGTGGAGGTTACAGAATCGGTATTCATTGAATCCTATGAAGATGTTAGAGAAAAGTTAGAGCTTTTAAGCTCTAGGGGTATATCAATAGCTTTAGATGATTTTGGGTCAGGCTATTCTTCTTTAAACTACTTAATAGAAATGCCCATAAACACTCTAAAGATTGATAAAAGTTTTATCCATTCAATTAGTGAGAATTTTGAGGGTCAAACCCTGGCAAGCATGATTATAATGCTGGGACAGAAGCTAGGTCTATCGGTAATAGCAGAAGGTGTAGAAACGAAGGATCAGGTGGAATATTTGGAGAAGCTCAAATGTTATAATGTTCAAGGATACTATTTTAGCGGACCAGTGCCTCGTGAGGAAGTTTTTAATCTGTTGAATAGGGAGAAAATCTTATAATAAGATTTATAAAGGAGGAGCACATGAAAGGTACAGTTGTGTCGTTATGGATTAGAACCTTTAGAGGGATTTATGGTGAAGAGAAGGTAGACAGGGCTCTAGAGGCTATTGGCTGGCAGCCAAAAAGAATTATCTCTCCCTTGGAGGATATAGATGATGAAGAGATAAAGGCTTTTTTTGCCTCTGTTGCTAAAGAGGTGGGCCATGATGTGTCTACCATTTTAAGGGATCTGGGGCGTAACAATATCTTTGCTTTTCAAAAATGGTTTCCTTCCTATTTTGAAAGAAAGACTCTAAAAGGCTTTATAACCTTAATGGATGATGTACATACCCAGATAACCAAAAAAATAAAAGGGGCAAGACCACCACGCCTGCTGGTTAAAGACCTGTCACCGGAAGAAATAGAATTGAGATATGTTTCAAAAAGGGAGCTTTATGACTATTTTATTGGCCTGTTGGAAGGTAGTGCAAAGGTGTTTAAGGAGAAGCTGGAATGGTCTGAACTAGAGAGAGGTCAAACTGAAGCAGGCGAAGGGTTTTTAAGGGCAAGACTAAAATTTGAAAAACAGGAAGATGTGACACGGCATCATATTATAAGCAGGATCCTGTCCCTGGGGTTTATTAAAAACATACCCGTAAAGATCTCCCTTTATACAGCATTGATATTTGCACTTGCCTATATTCTACCTGACATACAAAACCGCTTGACAGGGGGAGCTATCTACTCAGGCATAATTTTCCTTACTTCTATGATAGTATCCATGGGTATATTATATCCTATGAAAGATTTTAGAGCTGAGCTAGAGCAGATGAGTAATTTAGATTTTTCGGGGACCACCCATATAAAGACAGGGGATAGGCTTGAGAGATTTTTCACTCTTTTTAATATCATAAAGGAAAATGTCAGGAAGGGCTTTTTGGTGTTAAAAGGCGGTACCGATGATATGTACCGTTTTACCAGGGAACTTTCTGAAATAGCCAATAAAATGTCAAACCTCTCTGACAATATATCTGCAGTGGTGGAGGAAGTGGCCTATGGTGCTACTCATCAAGCAGAGGAGACAGAAAACGCCATAGAGAAACTAAACAGCAATATAGTCAACATTAATGAAATTGCAGACCAGGAGACCAAGGGTAAGCAGGATCTGGACAGGTCAGTGCAAATTATAATGCAATCCCACGGACATATAGAGAATGTGGGCAAGATGCTGATAGAAGTAAGAGATAGCTTTGAAAAAGTAAACCAGCGAGCAACAGGACTGGTTGCAATGGCTAATGACAGTTTAGATATTGTAGGGACTGTAGAATCTATTTCCAATAAGATAAATATTTTAGCCTTAAATGCTTCCATTGAGGCTGCCAGAGCCGGAGAGGCAGGAAGGGGATTTGCAGTAGTGGCCAATGAAATCAGAACATTGGCAGAGACAACCAAAGGATCTGTCAAAGAAATAAATGACAACCTGGTTAAATTTACAGAAGAAATCAATTCAGTAGTTGAAGAACTTAACAACAGGTTTGAACAACTCGAGGAAAGCAGTACAACTTTAGCACAGGCTCTGGGGGAGAATATGGATTCAACCAAGCAGGTATCATCAGTGGCACAGGAGATCTCAAACCTGGTAGATGCCCTTTGTAAAGAAACTGCTCTAATGACCAGCGTGTTTGAGAATATTCATTCCCTATCGGCTATTGCACAGGAAAACTCAGCTTCGGCTCAGGAGATGAGTGCGTCTGTAACTGAATACTCGGAGGAGATAAAGGAGCTAATGAATTATATTAGTCAACTGGAAGAGTTAACCCTGGAGTTCAGAGGGGAAATAAAGAAATATATGATATAGCTAACTAATAACATGAATAACCATATAACAAAGATAGATTGATAAATAAACAACTACATACCTAAATAAAATAGGAAACCAGATAAAGTAGGGAGTTGATATAGTATGGAACTGGAACTTACAACACCGGCTTTACTCTTTACTGCTATATCCTTGCTTATTTCAGCATATACCAGTAGATTTTTGACTCTGGCGCAGCTTCTTAGACAGCTGGACTCTGTATATAGAAAAAGGCCGGAGGAGAGGATATTGGAGCAGATGAAGAATTTAAGCCGTAGAATACAGCTTATAAGGTGGATGCAGATAATGGGGGTTCTTAGCTTCATTCTGTGTGTCTTTTCCATGCTTATGCTTTTTTTAAACCGGCAGGTGGGAGGACAAATAAGCTTTGCCATAAGCCTTATATCCCTTATGATATCTCTTATAATTCTTATATACGAGGTACAGATATCTGTTAGTGCGCTGGCTTATCAGATAAAGGATCATGAGGATGAAAATTTAAAACTATAGTCTGATTTTAATCCAAAGGTTTTTTAATATAATCCATAAAATTTTCCTTTAAATAGAGGGAATTTATATCAGCCCGAATGTGGTGATATACTAAATCCTCTATTTTGTCTTTTTGGCTAAGGACAATACAGTCTAAAATTTTCTCATGTTCCTGCTGCAGCTTTGTTAACTTTTCTTCTTTGAAGGCATGAAGCTTGCGATAGCGCATATAGTGTACATTAAACTGCTGGATTAGATTCCACAAAAAAGCTCTGCTCTACAGATTCTAAATCAATATAGGAAACAATGTTACCCTTCTTAGGATAAATATCTATGTATCCCTGCATGGACAGCTGTTTTAAAATATCCCTGATGGGGGTTCTGGATAAATTAAACCTTTCTGAAAGGGATGTTTCGCTAACAATAGTTCCAGGCTTCAACTCCAATGAGAGTATAGCTTTTTTTAATTTTTCCATGATTTCTTTTTTCTTGTTGGACATATTACTTAACCTCTATTTACTCAATCTCTATTGTATATTTGAATACAAGTATACATGAATAAAAGAGAATGTAAAGGACAAAGACTAATCCAGCATACAGGATATTCTTGACATTATTGGAAGATAGCTAGTAAAATTATATAAGTTAGCATTATTCCAATTTCACCAAAATGCGGCATTAATAACAAAATGAGCAATGGGTAAAGGAAAAATAAATAACATGAAAAAGATAAAAAGTAAAACAGGTAAAGCAAGAAAGCATACTAAAATATTAAAACATCAAAAAATAATAGGGCTTTTATTCAGCTCAGCAGTATTAATATTGCCACTTATTGTTAGGCTTAAAATTAAAAGTGCTTCTCCAGAAATGTATCCTTATTTTCCCTTAAACAATGGGTTTATAGTAGATTTGGTAGTGTATTATAAAAACATATTTTTTATCCTTATAACATCTCTGCTGGTTATGTTTTTCATTGGAGAAAGGATATTTCCAGACACGCCAATCCCTACAGGACTGATGAAATATTCTGAAAATAAAAAGTATATGGCTTTATCATTGACTTTTTTTATTTTTGTTCTACTATCCTACGTGTTTTCAGAATTTAAGAATGTATCTTTGCTGGGAGCACCAAATTCCTATGAAGGAACCCTAACCTGGATATGCTATATTGTTATATTTTTGATGAGTATTAATTACTTTCATGACTTTTTTTACATAAATTACATAGAGCAATCCATCCCAAAGATCCTAATAATAATTAGTACCATAGGAATAATAGAATATTTTTGGAAAAGTCCTCTGGAGACAAGGCTGATACAATATCTTGTACTGCCTAGAGAGCAATGGAACCAGTTAGGTCAGTTAAAAATGATTTCATATTTAGGCAGGATCTCCACAACCCTTGCTAACCCTAATTATGTGGGCCAGTTTCTTGTATTGTTATTACCTATTCTATTTAAAGCTTTGTATAATCCAGGTAGTCATAAAAATAGTTATCAATACTTTTTCTATATTGGCGCTAGCTTTATTTCAATTCTGACATTATTTTTATCAGGGGCTAAAACAGCTATCATTGCTTATTTTATAGGCTTAGCAATTCAATTTTTATTACATAGAAAACATTTTATATACAAGAAGGTATTGGGAATATTTATTTTTTCTTTAACCCTTTTTGCTGTTATCTTCTCCATTCAAAAAATGGGTGTGCTAAATATATCATCAAAGAATCAACCCCTGGAAGACAATCAAATTAAAGAGGGTTTATTTATAAATGAGATAAATTTGGAAAAGACAGGTGTAGTTATTAGGAGTGTAGATAAACAGCAGCTAAAAATATTATACAACCAGGATGAGGGGATAGACATTTATATAAATAACCAGCCTGCTGCCCTTAGGAAAGAGGGGAATCAATATATAATCCAGGGAGAAGAATTTCCAGGCCTTGTAATAACGGATTATGATGATTATTTTGGTGTTCTGCTAAAAGGAAACTCAACTATCTTTTTTACCAATAGAAATGGTAAATATTATGTTTTAGGACCTAATGGATATTTAATGGACAAAATAAACAATGATCCAGGACTGGGATTAAACAAGCACTTTTTAAGGTTAGCTACAGGCAGGGGCTATATTTGGGATATAAGCCTTCCCCTTCTAAAAAACACAATTTTAAAAGGCTATGGTGCCGATACAGGGGTTTTTTATATACCGCAGAATGACTTTGCAGGAAAAATAAACTATCATAGCTCAGCCAATATGGTTATAGACAAGCCCCATAATATGTTTGTACAGGTTGCACTTAATTTCGGGCTAGTTTCATTAGTAATTTATTTGATAATACTGTTGAATTATTACAAGACTTGTTATAAAATAGTAAATAATACGAAAGTTACCGATGATAACCAAAAATTATATTTTTTGTTTATAGCAATATTATCTGGTATTACTAATTACATTATTTGTAGTTTTTTTTATGACAGCAATGTATCTGTAGCTCCTATATTTTGGATGTTGTTAGGTATGGGGGTAGCTGTTAACAACAGGATTCTTGATCTCAATCATCTAAACCACCCATAGATATCAAATCTGCTTAATAATTATTTTATATTAGTTGAACCTTAAATTTAATATATGGGCCTTTGCAATGATAAAAAATAGGGGAGATTGTAGCTTATAGTCTAGAATCGCCTCTATATTTATATTATATATGTAAAGGAGTGTACATATGAAAAGAGTAACTAAAAAAACTATTGCTTCAATCATTGTCTTTCTTATGGTCATGGGTTTGATTCCTATTGAGGTCCTAGCAGAAGCCAAGGTACAAAACCAAAAGGTGTTGGTGCCTATCTCTGAACCAGGCGAATTTGTTGATGCCAAGATTTACTTGGATGGTTCAGCTATGGCATATAAAATAGAAGGAGGGAAAAAGGTACTTTATAGGTATGACCCGAAACAGGATAAATTCTTAAAACTTAAAAATCAATATGATTTTGATAGGTGGTATTACAGTTCAAGTGTTTATGGCTATGAATATATTGAACTTTATAAAGAAGGAAAATGGACTTATATAGATAAAGAGGGAAATAAAATAGATCCTCCTAGGACTGAAGAGGGAAAAGAGAAGTTCTATATGTTCTATGATAATGGTAAATATGGGATTAAAAATGCAGAAGGCAAGACAGTCATAGAACCCATTTATGAATATATTGAAAAGGTATCAGACAAGCATTTTATCGCTTATGCTGGACAAGAAATAGTAGAAAAGTCAGACGGCAAAGAGGAAAGTAAAGCAACCAAAGAAAGTGCAGATTTGACTGCTAATAAAGCTGTGGCTAAAGAAGATGAAAAAGCAGAAGAGGTAGAAGATGTAGCCGGCGAGGATGAAGAAATAGCTGAGGATAAGAAAACAACAGGAGAAGATGAAGA
>JAAYGY010000056.1 GCA_012735575.1 Clostridiales bacterium | reverse complement strand
TAAATTTGTTTGATCGGCTATACCGTCAATTACCCTAATAATCTTTCCTATTGATCTAGAGTGTTCATCCAGCTGTTGAATTGAATTTATAATATTCTTTGTTATAGCTGTTGTCTCAGCAGCTTTTTCATTTAGGTTATTAATAGAAGACAGTCCTTGGTGGGTTAACTCTGTGGTATCTTTGGAAATATCATTGATAACCTTAGCATCTTCCATAACCATGTTTATTCTGGATGCTAGTTGTTCCATGGTAGTTACACCTTGTTCAGCTTCATACGCCTGCTCTGCTGCACCCTGAGATATCTCCTGGATTGCTCTGGAAATCTCATGGGAAGAAGCAGATGCCTCTTCAGAAGTGGCAGCTACAGTAGATGATGAACTGGAAACCTTCTGAGAGATTATGGAGGCCTGTTCGATAAGAAGTCTGGTATTGGCAATCATGGATCTAATACTTGTTGTCAGTATACCCAGCTCATCTTTTCGCTTAGAATTAGGAACTACAGTTAGATCTCCCTCAGCAGCTTGTCCAGCAACATTTACCAGATCTTTGATAGTACGGCCCATATTTGAGGATATGAATAATCCTAATAATAGTGCTATAAGTCCTGCGATAATAACTAATACTATAGTGTCAACCCGTATTTGTTGAGTTTCCGCTAATATCTCAGACATAGGAATTAAGCCCGCTAAAACAAAGCCAGTTCCCCTAACCTTATTGTACATTAGTAGATGTTCGCTGCCCTTGTAGTTGACATGCATGAAATTGCTGGTTTCAGGATCCTCTTTTATTTGTGTAAAAAAGTCATAATCGGTTAAAGACCGTACTTCCTCTTCATCGCCTTCTACAGTTGTAATATCAACACCACCAGGTGTAATTAGATGAATTTCTCCTGATTCACCTAGCTGCAATCCTTCTAATAACTCTCGGATTTTCATTTTACTTATATCAATTACAATTACTCCTAGGTTTTTACCAGTATTTACATCGATAAATTCAGATACATATGAAAAAATATAGTTTTGACCTGTTCTGACACCTGTATCAGAAGTTATGGTCAAATCAATTTCATGATGATCGTCAATCCACATTCCTTGCCGGTTTTCCAAAACCGCCTGATACCAGGGCGCCTCTATTACCGCATCCCAATCTAATTCAGTAAGTGGAAAGTTTGCAGCAGAATATATTGTAGTATCCGCATCTGTCAATAGAACAATAGCAGAGATTAAATCCATGCCGTACATGGCACTGGATAGAGCTGATGTAGCATTTTTCTTCAAATTATATTCCTCAAGAAGGCTGGCACTATCATCTCCACCTCTGTAACCATAATAATCCTTAATTGAAGGGTCGGCTAAAAATTGTTTGGTCATGGCCTCTACTCGTGAAAAGACCAGGTCCAGGTATTTTTCAGCTTGTTCCATTGATTGAATGGTGGAATTTTGGGTTATGTCTATAATTTTACTAGAAGCCAATCTATGGGACTCAGTGCCCAGAATAATAATTGGTATAATAAGTACTAAAAAGGCTGCAATGAGCTTTAGTCTAATACTATGTATACCTATTTTATTTATTTTATTAGTTGAGTTGCCCTTTGGCACTTTTGAAGAATAATTACTCTTTGCATTTTTTAAAAAACTACTCTTGTTTTGCAAAAAACTCTGGACTTTCTTCATTGCGATTCCTCCTGTTTCATGCTACTTCTACGAAAATGTTAGATAATTTATCCATACATTATTAATTTCTACATAATTATACTTATTCCTTCTTTATTTTGATAATTTATTCCAAGTTATTGGAAGAAGCAATACCTTTTCAAGATACATTTTTTTCTATATAATTAAAATGAATAGACAAGTCCATGAAAGGAGTAAGGGAGATGGATAAATCCAGTATAAAAATTATGGTTGTGGACGATGATCCTAATATTGGACAGTTAATTAGATTATACCTGGAAAAGGAAGGATATAAAACTGAATGCTATATGGATGGGCTATCATGCCTGGAAGCATTTAAAAGCAATCCCCCTAATCTGATGATACTTGACATAATGCTGCCAGGTATGGATGGCTGGGAAGTATGTAAGAATATAAGAAAGATAAGCGATATACCTATAATAATGCTTACAGCCAAGGGTGAAACCTTTGACAAGGTTTTAGGGCTGGAATTAGGAGCTGACGATTATATTGTAAAACCCTTTGATCCCAAAGAGCTGATGGCCAGGGTAAAGGCAGTACTTAGGAGGACTATAAGTACAAATGAAGATGAACAGGTGGTTACCTATCCCAATCTCACAATAAGTATATCGGATTATACGGTTACTTTAAAAGGAGAGAATATAGAGTGTCCTCCCAAGGAGTTGGAGCTGCTTTATTTTCTAGCTTCACATCCCAACAAGGTTTTTACAAGAGAACAGTTATTGGAGCAGGTTTGGGGATATGATTTTTACGGTGATTCCAGAACAGTTGATGTCCATATTAAACGGCTTAGGGAAAAACTAAAGGTAGAAAATAGTAACTGGGCTATTAAGACTGTTTGGGGTGTGGGTTATAAGTTTGAGGTGAAATAATGTTTCGTTCTTTGTTTTCTCGTCTAATGGTAACTTACTTTGTAATAATGCTCATAACATTAATTACCTTAAGCCTGTTTTTGTCTAGTGCTTTGCAAAGATATGTGATTAGGACTACGGAAGAGGAATTAATAAGAGAGGCAAAAGAGCTAAACAGGCATTACGAGCTTTATGACAGAGGTTGGGTGTCCCGCGAATACATGGAGCTTATAAGTGATGGAATAACCAGTTATGAAAATACCAGTATATGGGTAGTAAGGGTAGTGGGGGATATAGGGCTTTTACAGTTTCAGTATAATCCAAGGGGTACAACAGATAGGGAAATGGAGGTAACTCCTTTTTCCAAGGAAGAGATAATCAATGTTTTAAGTGGAAATATTATAAAGAATATAGGTAAATTTGGGGACCGATTTTCTGCACCTGTTCTTACAGTGGGTATACCCTTGAAAATAAGCGGCAAAATAAGAGGCGCTATATTTTTTCATACTCCTATTGAGGAGCTAGACCTCATACTATATGATATCTATGCCGATATTTGGAAAGCTACTTTATTCTCTGCTGCGTTGGCCGCTGTGCTTTTATATTGGATGTCTAGAAGAATATCAAAACCTTTGAGTCAAATGAGTGAGGTATCTCGGGAAATTGCAAGTGGTAATTATAAACGGAGGGTAAAGGTTTCTAGTAAGGATGAGACAGGACAACTAGCAATAAGTTTTAACGCAATGGCCGATTCATTGGAAAAATTGGAGGATATGAGGCGAACTTTTGTAGCTAATGTATCACACGAGTTAAGGTCTCCATTAACTTCCATGAGAGGGTATATTCAGGGAGTACTGGATAAGACCTTTGATCCTGAAGAGCAGGAGAAGTATTTAACAATTGCTTTGGAAGAAACCCAAAGATTAAATAAGTTAATTAATGAGCTGCTGGATTTGTCTCAGATTGAATCAGGACAGTTCCCTCTAAATATTATATCCTTCGACATAAATGAACAACTTAGGCGATTAATAATAGCTCAAGAAGAAAGAATAAATGCAAAGGAAATTGATGTAGTCATAGAGTTTGAATCCAACAAATGTATGGTAAAGGCAGACCCAGACCGTATCAAGCAGGTAATAATAAATCTTTTGGATAATGCTATTAAATTTAATCGTCAACAAGGCAAAATAATAATAAAAACATGGAAAAAGAGAGGAAAGGTATATGTGAAAATTCAGGATCAAGGAATCGGTATGCCGAAAGATGAAATCGCCAATATATGGGATAGGTTTTATCAGGTAGAAAAATCTCGGACCGGCCAAGAGAGAGGGACAGGTCTAGGATTGTCAATTGTAAAGAAAATAATTGAGGAACATCATGAAAATATATGGGTAAACAGCAGTCCAGGAGAAGGTTCAGCCTTTATCTTCTCTCTAGAAGCATCCTCATAATAACTACTAAATTGTTTACATATAGTTCATATTTTTTTCAAAAAACCAGTTTATAATAAAGGTATCAAGAGGATGGAGGGGAAGAATATGAATGAATTCTATGAATTTGACGAAAGATCTTATCAGAGAAAAGGTGGGTTTTGGAAATATATTGCTGTAGCACTTATATTTCTGTTATTAGGTGCCATTGGTATGTACTATATTTCCCCAGAACTTCAAGAGCCAGGGAGTAACCTGGCTGGTACAAATATAAGCCAGGAGGATAGGACCACTGTTGAGAAGGATGTAGAAGATGACCAGTCCAGTGAATTACCTTCATTGGGAGCTAAAGGAGACCTATTTATTAGCTCAGATAATCCTGTAGTTGAGATTTCGGAAAAAGTAGGGCCAGCCATAGTAGGCATAACCAATAGAAGTATCATAAAACAGCAGGAGCCCTTTTTCGGAAATATATACGAAGAAGAACTGGAAGGCTACGGCTCAGGTATTATCATTAGTGAAGACGGTTATATAGTCACAAACAATCACGTAATAGATAATGCAGACGAACTGGTTGTTATATTAAAAGGTGGGAAAGAGGTACAGGCAACCTTGGTAGGGCAGGATTCTATGACCGATGTTGCAGTAATAAAAATTGATGAGCCAGATCTAACTGTGGCTAAGATAGGCGATTCTGATAAAGTACGACAAGGGGAGTTGGCTATAGCTATTGGAAATCCTTTAGGCCACACTTTAGCTGGCACTGTTACTGTGGGAGTAATCAGTGCTGTGAACAGGCAGATTACCTATGGCAGTAACCAATTTACTATGATCCAAACCGATGCAGCTATTAATCCTGGCAATAGTGGAGGCGCCCTGGTAAATGCAAATGGTGAAGTAATTGGAATGAACACCTTAAAATCCAAAGCAGAAGGTTTAGGTTTTGCAATACCTCCAATGTATTCATGCCTATAGTAGAGGAATTGATAAAAGAGGGCAGGATAGAAAGGCCGGGTATAGGAGTAACAATTGTAGAAGTTACTGATGAAATGATCGAGACCTATGGATTCCCCAAAGGGGTAGCCATTTATCAGATTATGCCTAACGGCGCTGCAGACAAAGCTGGATTGTTGCCCAGAGATATAATTGTCGCAGTTGGAGAGAAAAGAGTAGAGACCATTGACGAACTTAAAGAAGAGATTAATAAGTACAAAGTAGGAGATATTGTTAAGTTTACTGTGTGGCGTGATGAAAAGGAGTTTGTAGTTCCTATCAAGCTACAGCAGTTAGGGGGATAAAATAAAAGCCAGATTAAATCTGGCTTTTATTTATATTTCATATATATATTTGGCTAAAAAACGGGGAATTCCATCCTTATTGCCCCAACGGTTGGCAAAAACTCTTATGGGATCTCCGGTATTAAAATCGAAACCTCCCCAATACTCTACATAAAACAGCTCCTCTTCTTCCCCTTGCTCTGAAAGACTGACAATGAAAACATTTTTATCGCCGGTCTCTAATATTTCCTTAATGTTGCCACTAAAGACAAAATGTCTTCCATTGCTGAGCTGTTCGTCTTGCTGAAGATCACTATAGATGGGTTTCCATGCTGTAGAGGTATAGGTATGCACATTGGCTTCTCTTTCCAGGACCACCTCAGTAGAGGTTTCTTTACCATTTAACTTAGCCGTTAAATTGCAAAGAGTATAACCGGGCCTCTCTGCCTTAACATAAAGGCTAAACTCACCGGTTTCCTCGTTAATTTCAGGTTCTTCGAATATCTCCAGGCTAGTTTCTATAATAGCTCCGGGTTCAACGGTACCGCTTATCTTTACCCATGGTTCATCGGAGAAAATAGGTGAGGTCTCATTGATAGTTAACTTTACATCCATGGGAGATTTTCTAAGTATAATCTGCTGGATATTATCCAGGTAACCTGGTGAAGAAACCCTAATATTTAGAATAAGTTGTTCCTGATCTGCAGGAAGACTAAACTTTTGCTCAAATCTGCCATCTGCGGAAACTGCGCTCGTATAGTCTTGGTCGTTTATATACAATTCTGAATCAGGCTGAACTTTAAAGGAAACTGTGGTGCTATCTCCCTGAAATTCGGTTTCTGAAGATGAAGGCTGAAGCAGTGTAAAAGGAGCATAATTATACGGAGGTGATAGGGTTATGGACACTCTTTCAACTGCATTCTCCAGATTTGGTGCCGATATAATCGCATCTAAATGAACCTCGTATAATCCGTCTTCATTCAGCTCTGGGTCATAGGAATAGAGCAACCCTTCTTCCACAATAAACTCCGCACGGCCGTTGTCAACCTCCAAAACATCTCCTAAAAAGCTTACCTCTTGACCATTAACAGTATTAAAAACTATTCTATAGGCTTTTTTACCCTGTATTGTTGTCTCTTCAACAGCAGATGATACAGCGATTGATTGACCAATATTAGGAACATCAGGATTTTTACTAGCAAATTTCCGCATTCCAACCATAGCAGCTAAAAATATCAAAGTTGCAAGTGCAATTAGAATAAATATGGTTAGTGTTATATTAGCTGCTCTTTTACGTTTATAGGCTGTTTTATCTTTTTTATACCGCCGCAGGGGCATTTGAGTAGTCAAGTCCAGATCTGGTGTCTCTACATCAAATATATCATCATCGCTATCAAGCAGTGCATCCCGTTCTATCTTTTCAGAAAAATAATCATAAGCTTTATCATAACCAGGATCATGGGTGGTATCATCGGTACTGTCAAACTCAGTATCAATGATAAATGATTCTTCAAATGAATCTTCCTCATTCCTATATTGTTCTTCAAGCCCAAGATCCATATCATGATCAAGATCTACATACATCTTTTCTTGATCATAACTATGTTTTTTATTACTATCTTTATCTCTTAGCTTATAGCCGCAATAATAGCAATAATTGTTATAAGCTTTATTTCTGGTATTACACGATGGACAAAACATATGCTATCTTCCTCCTTTTGATACATATATAAAATTCGCATTTTTCTTCCAAATTCCTTCTTTTTTGAGAAATATTTTGAGTTTCGACTGTATAAAATTTCTAAACAAGGCCTTTTACTAATGTTCTAAACGTGCTAAAATAATAAGTAATAGTTAATATATATTAAAAAGATGATATAATTATATAATAACAACTAATTAATATTTTAAGGGGCTGATATTGTTGGATCATTTTCGAGAAGAATCAGTAAGCAAAGTAAACTCTGGCCTAAATACCTTTATATATGTTTTGGCCTTTGTAGGTATGATCTTATTTGGTTTCATTGCATTGATGAATTTCATGTCAATACTTAATGGTAATATTAATATTCCTATTATCATTATAACCCTGGTTTTTGGAGGACTGGCTTACGGCTGTTTTGTTCTGAGAAACAATCAGCGTATAGAATATGATTACACATTTACTAACGGTATTTTAGATATTGCCAAAGTAATTAACAATGCTAAGAGGAAAAGGCTATTATCAACTGATGTTAGGGAATTTGAGATTATGGCACCTACTAGCGATGAAGGCTTCCAAAGGATGCTAAATCACAGGGGCATAGAGCAGAAGTTGAATTACTTTTTAAATCGCGGGGGCGGTCTATACTATGCCGTATTTATGCACGAAGGGAAAAAAACATTGTTAGTTTTTGAACCTAGCGATATGTTAGTGCAGATGGTTAAAATATATAATCCTAGAAATGTTAAAACAAAATAACAAAGGGTCCCCCTTTTTCTTTGGGGGATTTTTTATTGTCACTAAATGATTAATAAAATATAATTGCTAAAAAAATATAATTTGTAATAATCACTTTAAAAGGATAAAATATAGGTTAGCTAAAAGAAGGAGCGCAAAAATGAAGCAGCAAATTTATTTGGATAATGCAGCTACTACCCAGGTGTTGCCAGAGGTAGTGGAGGAAGTAGTTAAGTGTTTAACTGAAGATTTTGGTAATCCATCCTCTTTACACCGCCTTGGATTACAATCTGAAAGACATATGAAGCAAGCACGGAGTATGGTGGCAAAACTTATACAGGTTTCGCCTGAGGATATAGTATTTACTTCTGGAGGGACTGAATCTAATAACCTTGCTATACTGGGAACTGTCAGGGCTCGTAAAAGATACGGCAATCACTGCATAACAACTCAGATAGAGCATCCTTCTGTTCTCAATACCTTCCATTATTTAGAGCAGGAGGGTTGGAATATAACCTATCTGCCAGTAGATAGGTATGGAGTTGTCAGGCTTGAAGATTTTAAAGAAGCACTACGAAAAGACACCGTGCTTGTAAGCATAGCTCATGTTAACAATGAAATAGGATCAATTCAGCCTATAAAAGAGATGGGGTTGTTTTTAAAGGGAAATTATCCTGAAACAGTCTTTCATATTGATGCTGTCCAATCCTATGGACGACTGCCTATAAAACCTGTAGAATGGGGAATTGATCTGTTAAGCATTAGTGGTCACAAGATTCATGCACCAAAGGGTATTGGCGCTTTATATATAAAAAGGGGCACTCCTATTTCCAGCCTTCAGTGGGGAGGGGGACAGGAGTTTGGCATTCGTAGTGGGACAGAGAACCTACCGGGCATAGTAGGATTTGGGCGAGCAGCCCAATGGATACAGGAGAGAATATCAAATGACGGAACCTTAATTAAGGAAATGAAAACAGAACTAGCTAATAAAATTGCCAGGGAAATTCCCGAAGTGGTTTTTGTTGGACCAAATCCTTCAGAAGGGGCACCTCATATTTTGAGCATTAGTATCCCTGGTGTAAGAGGCGAAACATTGCTTCATGTTTTAGAATCCTATGGAGTATATGTAAGCACTGGATCAGCTTGCTCCTCTCGAAATGTGAGGACTAGTCATGTCCTGAAGGCTATTGGTGTTTCTCCACAAGTGGCTGAAGGTTCCATAAGAATCAGCCTTTCCTACTTAAATAGCAATGAAGAATTATCCCAGGTGCCCAATATATTAAAGAGATCTGTTAATCAGGTAAAAAGATTTACTAGGAGGTAAGATTTGCTTATGGAAAGATTAATCCTTATAAGATACGGAGAGATATATCTAAAGGGTCAGAACAGACCCTTTTTCGAAAAGACATTGATTAATAATATTAAAAAAACTTTGGAACCTTTTGGGCAGCCAAAGGTTTTTAAAGCACAGGGAAGGATATACGTAGAAAACCTGCAGGTTGAAAGGGTAGTACTTGATCGCCTTTCCAAAGTTTTCGGTGCTATAGGTATAAATCCAGCATGGAAAACCGACAAAGACTTAGAATCCATTAAAACTATGGTAAAGACAGCTATGAAAGATGCTTTAGAAAAAACAACTAAGGATAATATTACCTTTAAAGTAGAATCTCGAAGAGCTGACAAGAACTTTCCTATAGGATCTATGGATCTAAGCAGGGAGATGGGTGGATTTATCTTAAAAAGCTTTCCTGGCTTAAAGGTGGATGTACACAATCCAGATATTAAGTTAAACATAGAAATTAGGGAACATGCTTATGCCTATCATGAAAATATACCTGGTGCTGGGGGTATGCCAGTGGGTACAAATGGCAAAACAGCACTTCTGTTATCAGGTGGAATCGATAGTCCCGTAGCAGGATGGATGATTGCCAAACGAGGGGTCAAGCTAACAGCTATTCATTATCACAGCTTTCCATACACTAGCGATAAGTCCAAGGAAAAGGTAGTAGATCTATGTAGATTACTAACCCAATACTGTGGGCCAATAAGACTTCATGTTGTTCCTTTTACTGAAATACAGCAGGAACTCTATGAAAAATGTCCTGATGGACTTCTTACTATATTGATGAGAAGGTTTATGATGAGAATTGCTGAAATAATCGCCCAAAATGAAGGCGCACAAGCTCTGGTTACAGGGGAAAGTATAGGACAGGTAGCCAGCCAGACCTTGGAAGCGCTGGCCTCTACCGATGATGCAGTATCTATGCCAGTTTTTAGACCTCTCATTGGCCTTGATAAAAACGAAATAGTTGAAATAGCTGAGAAGATAAATACCTATGAAACATCAATATTGCCCTATGAGGACTGCTGTACCGTATTTGTTCCCAGACATCCAGTTACCAGACCCAAGCTGGACAGGGTAAGAAAGGCCGAGACTTTTGTGAATGCAGAAGCCTTGATTCAAAGAGCCTTGGAGGATATTGAAATATACGATTTATAATATTATAACCTGTTGTGTATGTTTAATCTATTATCATAATGACTTTTGGATCTTCACCTTACTTATCAATAGAACATTATGATAATAGAGGGATAATAGAAGATATTTTTATTAAGCACAACAGGTTTTTATATATGACTGCATGATCAATGTCTTTCATATGTAGAATCTATTAGATTTTAGAAGGAGTTTAGAAAATTTTAGCGAAGATATAAAGTATAATATATGTTAGAAGTAAATAAAATAAATGGTAATAATGGGGTGGTAGGGGTGATAGTTTGAAAAACAAAGTAGAAAAAGCGATTATTGGTGCTTTACTTCATGATATTGGTAAAGTTATATATCGGGGGAGTGGAATAGATGGACGTGCTCATAGCGTTTCGGGAACTGATTTTATAAAAAAGTATATTGATGATAAGGAAATATTAGATTGTATCCGTTACCATCATAAGGATGACCTTAAAAATGTTTCACTGGAAAAGGATAGCCCTGCCTATTTAGTTTATATAGCAGATAATATTTCATCAGGAATTGATAGAAGACACATGGAAGGTGTAGGTGGTGGTTTTGATAAAAATCGATTACTGGAATCTATATACAACTTATTAAATAATAGGAATGGTAATGATACGTACACCCCTACTGAGATCAAAAAAATTGTAAAATATCCAGATTCCAAACCTAGCCAGGACTTATCACATGCTTATAATAAACTGTTTGACCATATATCCCAAGGATTGAAAGGCATATTTCTTAACGGAGAATATATTAACTCTTTATTGGAACTTACTGAAGCAAATTTATCCTATGTACCTTCTTCAACTCATAAAGGTCAAGTGTCAGATATATCCTTATATGATCATTTAAAGATTACGGCAGCATTTACTGCCTGTATAGCTTTATACTTACAAAGCAACCAGAAAACTAATTATCGTAGTGAACTCTTTGAAAATGAAAAAGAATTTTTGGCTGAGGAAGCCTTTGCAATGTTGTCTATAGATATTTCTGGAATCCAGCAGTTTATATACTCAATTTCTTCAAAGGGTGCTTTAAAAGCTTTACGTTCAAGATCTTTTTATCTGGAGATATTACTTGAAAATACTATGGATGAAATTATGTATGCATGTGGATTGACACGAGCTAATATTTTATATACTGGTGGAGGTCATGCATATGCACTTTTACCTAATACGGAATCCTGTCGAAGAAATATAGAAAATATCATAACTAACATAAATAAGAGACTTATAGATGCATTCCAGTCAAATCTTTTTATTGCATATGGTTTTGTGCCTTGTTCTGCAAACGAACTAATGTCACAAACTCAAGATCCGGAAAGCTATTCTAATATTTTTAGGAATCTATCTATGCAAATTTCTTCTATGAAATTACGCCGCTATTCTCCCGATGATATTAGAAAACTAAATTCCACAAGTTCTGATGGAGAAGGCCAGGAGTGCTCTGTATGTGGAATATCAGAAAAATTATTGGATAATAAAGATATAGGTATTATTTGCCAAAGTTGTGCTTCTTTTATAGACATATCTAATGAATTGATAAGACCTAGCAATGTTTTAGTAGTTTCTAAACAGCCTATGCAGGGAGATCATCTTGTTTTGTTCTCTGGATCAGGTTCAAATTTATATCTACATTCCATGACAGAGAAAATAGCCAGACAAGCTTTAAAAGAAGAACCAGGTAAGATTGTTCGAATTTATAGTAAGAATGCTTTTAGGACAGGTTTATCTTTATCATCCAAATTGTGGATGGGTGATTTCTATGCCAAAGATCATAATGGGAATTTACAAACTTTTGAAGAATTAGCAAAACAATCTTCTGGAATAGATAGGGTAGGTGTTCTTAGAGCAGACGTAGATGATTTAGGTTCGACTATTGTAAAAGGATTTATTAGAGAAAGGGACGACACAGATAAATATAGGTATGTAACAATTTCAAGGACTGCTACTTTATCCCGTAGTTTATCCATATTTTTCAAGTATTATATAAACGATATTCTATCTAATCCTTCATTTTCATTAACAGGCAAAAATGGTCCTAGGAATGTTGTTATTGTGTATTCTGGTGGAGATGATATGTTTATTGTGGGAGCATGGGACGAGGTCCTTGCAGCAGCTGTGGATATTAGGAGGGCCTTTTCACGGTACACAAGTGGTGCATTGACATTATCGGCTGGTTATGCTTTTTATGATTATAAATATCCTATTTCTCTTATGGCAGAGGAGACTGCTCAGCTGGAAAAGAGAGCAAAGATGCATGAATACAAAGGCGGCACCAAAAATTCTATATCCTTGTTTGGTTTAGAATACGAAGAAGGGAGCCTTGTTGATCGACACACTTATGATTGGGAAGCTTTTGAAGAAAAAGTTCTAGGGGAAAAATATAAAATAATTCAGGAATTATATAATGAGTGCCATGATTATGGCAATAGCTTTTTATATAGCATTATTGGACTTCTAAGACAAGCGGATAAGGATAGGATTAATATTGCGCGATTAGCCTATCTATTAGCCCGAAGGGAACCTGCTAGATCTGCTCCATTATCAGCAAAAGAAGCTTATAAGAACTTTACCAGGAATATATACAAATGGGCATTGGATGATGAAGACAGAAGACAGCTTATTACAGCCATAATTATTTTAGTATACACTATAAGAAATGATAAGGGGGAATGACGAGATGAATACATCTGACTACACTGCTAAAGCAGAAAAGGTAATTTTAGAGCTTCGGAAAGATAGATATTATCACAATTTTACCACGTCAAAGATAAGAAACATTTTATCCATGGTCAATGAAATCTATAATGATGTATTAGGAGAAAAAGATGATAGTCTACCCACTGCAATACAAGATAGGATTATGCATTTAAAAGTTCGACTTATATATGAATGTGGTAGAGAAAGAATGGTAAAGAAGTTTTATGAAAAAGCAGGTTTAGATGAAATCATCAGTGGTATTGGTAGCAGTAAAAAGAAGTTTATCTCTTTTGTACGGTATATGGAGGCTTTAGTAGCTTATCATCTCTACTATGGTGGAGGAGAATAACAGGGGGGATTTTATATGTATGGCAAGATTACAATTAAATGTAAACTTACTGTCTTGACTGGTATGCATATAGGAGGTTCTACAGCCTTTTCTGCTATAGGTTCAGTGGATAGCCCGGTAATTCGAGATGCTTTAACAGGTGAGCCCATGTTACCTGGTTCTAGCCTGAAAGGGAAAATGCGAACTTTACTAGCAAGAGCTAAAAAAAATCATTATGTAACCCAGGAATGTAAGGATGACCCTGAGGAAATCAAGCGCCTTTTCGGTACCCCTGGCAACAGGGACAAAGGTGAAGATCCAAAATGTGCTCGATTACAATTTGCAGATGCTTTTTTGATAAATGCTGATGTGCTTAAAGCAAGAGGAGGCATGACCGAGGTTAAGTTTGAAAATACCATTAACCGAATTACCTCCGTTGCCAACCCAAGACAGATTGAAAGAGTAGTACGAGGTGCCCAGTTCGGCATAATGATGGTTTATGATATAGTAAATGAAAAAGAAATAGAAGAAGATTTTGAGAATATTGCCAAAGCACTAAAATTATTATCCATGGATTATTTAGGAGGACATGGTTCCCGAGGTTATGGTAAAGTAGTCTTTTCCAATTTTGATGTTGAGCAAAGAAGTGGAGATTCTACTATAGATACATCTAAGCTTATGGAAATATTAGAGGGAGTAGAGGAATATGGCATATTCGCTTTACAAGCTTAAGTTTTCTACAGGGTTACATATAGGTAAGCATGTAGGAGGGTCATCTCTTGATGATGGGAGTATGACCATACATTCGGATACACTTTTTTCAGCATTATGCTGCGAAAGTACAAAAAGCAATAGAATAAAAGAAATATATGATTGTTTTGAAAAAAATAGGTTGATAATCTCTGATGCCTTGCCTTTTTATAAGGACGATCTTTTTCTTCCAAAACCTATTCTATTTATGCCAAACAGTAAGCAAGAAAACAGTTCAGCTATTAAAAAGAAGAAATTGAAGGACATAGAATATTTGCCTCTTTCAAAATTTAACGCCTATTTACAAGGCTTTTCAGAAGATATAATTGATCCCGACAGCATCGAATATGAATTTGGTACTATGGTAGTAGAAACAAAAAATGCTATTAAAGGTTATTCTGAGGCTATGCCTTATAACCTTGCTTACTGGAGATTTAATCAGGACAGCGGCCTTTACATAATAGTTAAATATGAAGATAAACAAGCTCTTTCAATATTTGAAGATTGCTTATGGGATCTTGGATTATCAGGTATAGGTGGCAAACAATCATCAGGATTTGGAAAATTTAGTGTAGAAAAGTTTACTGTACCTAAGTTATTATTATCTTTGTTAAATAAAGAAAAAGCTGATTATCAGATGTTGCTGGGTATAGGATTACCTGAAGATAGAGAGCTGGACAAAATGCTTGAGGATGGGTGGTATAGGGTTTTACGGAGAGGTGGGTTTATAAGGTCAGAAACTTATGCCCAAACCCCAATGAAAAAACGAACTATATTTGCATTGTCCTCAGGTTCCTGTTTAAAAGAAAGATTTGACGGCGTTATATTGGACCTCTCTAATGAAGGCGGTGCTCATCCTGTATGGCGCTGTTGTAAAACACTATTTGTGGGGGTGAGCCTATGAAATATGGCCACTTAGAACTGGTAAAGGTAAAACTGAAAACACTTACGCCCGTTTATATCGGTTCAGGCGAAAGTTTGACAAAGAAGGAATATATTTTTGACAGACAAAGAAAGTTAATTTATATACCGGATCTTGGCAAGCTTACTGGATTTTTAGCTCAGAGAACAATGCTAAAAGCTTATGAAAGATATCTATTGCAGCCTAGAAATAATGATCTATATTATTTTTTATATGAAAATAAGGTAGGCAAATCAGATTATAATAAATTTACTTTATACACTCTAGATGCAAGTGAAATAATAAATCAAGATAAATTTAGAGGAATATTAACATTTGTAAAAGGTGCTGATGGTTTGCCTTACATACCTGGGTCTAGTTTAAAGGGTGCAATAAGAACTGCAATTGCTGCAAAACTTCTTCAAAAAGGCAATTATGAAATAAACATATCAAATATTGAAAAAGCTGTAAGTAATGTTAATAAAAAAGATTTTAGATATTACACAAATAGAGAAGCCAGAAATTTAGAATGTGGGCTATTTAATAAATTGGATTTAAAAGATCCCAAATATCCAGATCGGATAAAATGGTATAACTCAGTAAATGACTGTATGCGTGGAATACAAATTAGTGACAGCAAATCGATAGATTTTAAACACTTAACTATATGCGGGAAATATGATCGAAAACCTGATGGGAACACTAATGTATTGCCCATTTATCGGGAATGTCTTATACCAGGTACAACTACTGAGTTTTACATGACCTTAGATAAACCTGTGCTATCAAAATGGAGTATAGATCTAGATTATATTCAGGATGCTTTAGATGTTTTTATGGATTTATATCATGGAAAGTTTTCCAGCTACTTTAGGGATAGAAGGGAGGATACTGAAAATATTCAGTTAAATGGAAACTTAATACTGGGCGGAGGAGCGGGTTATGCTACAAAAACTATTTCCTATCCTTTAATACAAAACCGTGATAGAGCATTGGATCTTGTACAAAAGATAATGATAAAAGAATTTCCAAAGCACAAGCATGAAAAAGATACTGCTGTCCATAAGGTTTCACCCCATACCCTAAAAACTACTGTGTATAAGGGCAGATATTATGGAATGGGCAAATGTCATATAACATTTGCCTAGTGATCACGGTTGGTGCGAACCCCAAGCTGTCCCGTAAACATTGGGAGCTTCGCACTCAAGCTATAGCAAGGCTTTGCTGGATTTTAATGAATGAACAGGTAGTTTAAAAATACTAGTTTTATGATGTTCGCACTAATAGCATCTAGAGCCCTTGGGAGACAAGGGATTGGAGAGGGTGCTGTTGCAACTCACCTCCGCGAGGGGACGGAAATTCATTTTTAATCTTCAATAGTTTACCTTTCAACATAGTTACAACTCACCTCCGCAAGGGGACGGAAATCCTTGAGTTTCATTAATTCCATCTTTAGTAGAATAACTATATATCCCTGATGGGGACGGATAGAAAGGAAGAATATAAATGCTGCAAAAAATAATATTGAAATGTTCTTTTGTTGGTGAAGAGAGGGCTTCATATAATTGGGGTTCTATTATGCATGGGTTACTGATGGAGTTATTGCCTATTGAAATTGTAGAAATTCTTCATGTAAGTAGATTAAATCCCTATTCTCAATATGTGATACCTTTATCTGAGAATGAGTTAGAGTGGCATATAGGTATATGGGATAATGATATTTCCGATATTATGACAAAAATCATTTTGCCTCTTACTCATTTTAATATTAATCATAAAGGAATTACCTTAGATGTAACTTCTGTTATCAGAGAAATAAAATCTGAGGAGGATTTTTTAGCCCAATTTTTTGCTGTGGACACTCCTTGTAGAAGATATAGGTTGGAATTTTTAACCCCTTGTACCCATAAGAGTAGAGGGGAATATACTTTGTTTCCTAGTACTAGGTTAATATTACAAAATCTGCTTATGCGTTTTTCTGCTTACTCAAATAGTTTTTCCTTAGAGGATGATGAGATTCTTGATCACCTAGAGGCTTACACTAAAATTGTTCATTATTCATTACGAACAGCTACTTTTCATCTTAAAGATGCAGGCATAACTGGTTATATTGGACGGGTGATATTATCTATACGGGGGCCAGAACAGCTGGCTCGCTTATGTGGGATGCTGTTATCTTTTGCGGAATATGCAGGTGTAGGCATTAAAACCTCTCTGGGTATGGGTGGGTGTAATGTTATACAAGAACATTATAGAAGTAAATGATAAATGGGGGAATTTTACATGAAGGACTATATTTTGTTTTCACCTGTGGGTACAACAGATCCTACTCGAGGTCTTCGTGATGGTGCTTTTATTCATATATGTAGGATTTATAGACCGAAAAAAGTATATTTATATTTATCAGCGGAAATGTGTAAATTTGACGAGCTAGATAATCGCTACGAACTTTATTTGAACAAGCTTTGTAAAAAGTTGGATTTTGAATGCAAAGTAAAAAAAATAAAGAAACAAGAGTTAGTTCATGCGGATGATTTTGATTATTTTTATGATGATTTTACCAAGTATGTTCAAAAAATAATAGACCAAAATCCCGATAGCCAGATAATACTTAACCTTTCGTCTGGTACACCCCAGATGAAATCCGCACTGCAAGTCATAGGCGTTCTAAGCAATTATAAATTGATTCCTGTACAAGTAAGATCACCCGAAGGAAAATCCAATGAGACAAGGTATGCAGGGAAAGACTTTGATTTAGAGATAGAATGGGAATTAAATGAAGATAATGTAGAAGACTTTGTTAATCGATGTAGAGTTGTGCGAAGTAGGAATTTGAATGCCTTGATTAAAAAAGAGATAATGGTTAAGCATATTGCTAATTATGATTATAGAGCTGCTCTGGATATCGTAGAAACTATACCAGATTTTATTTCAAAGGAAGCAAAAACTTTAATTGCAGCTGGTGAGCGCAGGCTGGCATTAGATGTAGGGTTAGCGAAAATGCACGCACAAAATATAGGTTACAGTTTAACCACAATAAAATCAAAAAGTGCCTTCAAGGATGACATTATCATGGCTTTTGAGTATATATTGAATTTGCAGGTTAAAGCTTATAGAAGTGAACTGGCAGATTTTATACGGGCCATATCGCCAATATTAACCAGTCTGTTTGAAATCTACCTTCATGAAAAATGCGGAATAAATATAGATAATTATTATAAAGAAACAGGACCTAAAAAACATAAAACTCTTAAGCTGTGCAGAGAGTTGTTGCCAAGGGATCTTCTAGATGCCCTTGATAATGCATTTGATCAAAATTATCGTAATTCTGAGCCTTCTGCTGCAGTATTATTGCCACTAATTGAATTAAAGGGAGAGCCCCATGTAATACAACTAGCAAATGAATTAAGGAGTGTTGAAATAAAAGCTAGACATAAGGCGGCTCATGAGATTGTATCCATTAATGAAAAATGGCTTAAACACAAAACTGGTTATGATAGCACTGAGATATTAAACATGTTAAGGAAGTTTTTAAGCTGTTGTATCGCTGTACCAAAGAATGCTTGGAAATCCTATGAAAACCTCAACCAGCGAATTATTGAACTACTTGCTGTCCCTAATTAGAGTTATAAAGCAGAAAATATGGTTTTAAAAATAATTAATAAGAGTTATAATGAAAGGGAGAAAGATCTTCTAACTATCTTTCTCCCATTTTTTTTTAGAGGTAGTTAATGGCTTTTAAGATATTCCTGTAAATTGCTTTTCAAGTTATTTATTGTGTGATTGTAATTGGTGCTTAAAACAATATTGATCTCATTTTCTTGTGTGGTTATGTTATAATCTGTAAATCCTGCTTTTTTCAGATGATGGTCAATTTCATGAACTTGATTTTGCGGGCTATCGCTGTTAGTTATATTACCTGTGTACTCACCATTTACGAATACTTCTAGCATTTTGTTCTTTGTCTCAAGGTTCATTCCCTCACTGTCTATCAAATTTCCTAATTCCTTTTTGTACATATTAATTCTCCCTTGCATGAGTAATGCTAAATTTTTTCTATCCATATCTTATTTCAAAATTGTATTTTTATTTGGACTAAAATTTACCATTTGATAAACCCATGTAAAGGCCTATCAGGTCTAATTCTCCATTGATATGAATATAATAAAATGAAATGGAGGGTTGGGTACATGGGTGGAAAAGACTATAAAAAATTTGGACTCATTGTCTTTTATATATTATTAGTATCAATACTTTATGTAACTATGGGTAATAATCATCAGAATGGTTTTTCACAAGAAGATTCAAGTCAAACAAGCATAGCTGCAGATCAGGAATCTGAATATAATATTTATATAGATCTTACCGAATCCATGCTATATCTCTTTAAAGGAGAAGAGTTGGTAAAAAAATATGTAATTGCTCAGGGGAAAAGTAAAAGCCCTTCTCCTATTGGAGTATGGGAAATTATCTCTAAAGCTAGGAATTGGGGTACAGGCTTTGGGACCAGGTGGATGGGATTAAATGTACCTTGGGGGTCTTATGGTATCCATGGAACCAATAGGCCTGGCTCCATTGGGAGAATGGCATCTGCAGGTTGTTTTAGAATGCATAATACAGATGTGGAGGAGTTATATGATATCGTACCTTATAAGACTAAAGTATATGTCTATGGAGGACCTTATAGAAATCTAGGCAGTTCTCTGCAGGTTTTACAGCCTGGGGATAGAAAATCCCATGTTTTAGAAGTACAAATCAGACTAAAGGCCAAAGGATATTATCAAGGAGCGTTGGATGGGATATACGGTGAAGGTATGAAACGGGCTTTACTGGAATTTAAAAAGGATATGGGGCTACCAAATACCCATTTTGTTGATCAACAGACATATGAAGCTCTAGGGATATTGGCTTTTGAGTGATGACCACCATAAAAATGGTGGTTTTTTTGTTGGTAATTTCTTATTGGGCAAGTCAAAAGATGATTGACATGTCACAGTTTTCTTGTTAGAATTACACTATAATATATGAACAAGTATTCATATGATATGAGGTTGATAGAATGAAAAAAGAAAAAAATAATATTGAATTTTGTGGGCAAACCATCATTCATGATGATGTAGTCAGAGATGTAAATGAGCGAATGCTATTTGATGAGACCGTTATGGCTTTGGCTGAATTTTTTAAGGTATTTGGAGATCCTACTCGATTAAAAATATTATACGCTCTATCAATATCAGAGATGTGCGTATGTGATTTGGCTGCCTTATTATCTATGAGTCAGTCAGCCATCTCTCATCAGCTGAAAGTACTCAGACAAACAAGACTTATAAAATACAGGAAGGACGGAAAGGTGGTCTACTATTCATTAGATGATGATCATATTCGTCATGTATTTGAACAAGGGTTGGCCCATGTTAATGAATGATATGAGTTTGGAGGGGTTTTTATGCACAAGCAATGCAAGCTTGTTTTGGAGGGTTTAGATTGCGCAAATTGTGCGCTTAAAATAGAAAATAAGGTAAAGACCATTAATGGCATAAAAAACGCAACGGTCAATTTTGCTAACAAGACTATGCTAGTGGAATCAAGCGAGGATAAAGACTCCATAATAGAAAAGATTAGAGAAGTTGTCAGTCAGCTAGAGCCCCATGTTTTAGTCCTGGAAAAAAATGATAATGAGGGGCATGTTGCAGACTCTATGAAAGATGAATTTGAAAAAGAATGGCTTAAACTAATAGTAGGAGTTATTCCCTTTATTTTAGCTTTAGTCTTTGGATTTACTACTTGGCTAAAAGTATCTTTGTTTGTAATCAGCTATATCATTATTGGAAAGGATGTAATCAAAAAAGCTGTCAATAATATAAGTAGAGGGCAAATATTTGATGAAAACTTTTTAATGGGGATTGCTACATTAGGAGCCTTTGCAATAGGCGAATATCCTGAGGGTATAGCAGTTTTGCTATTCTATCAGGTGGGAGAGTTATTTCAAGATATAGCCGTTCATCGTTCCAGGAAATCCATAGCGGATTTGATGGACATTAGACCGGATTTTGCCAATGTTAAAAGAGGAGATGAGATCATAAAGGTTTCTCCTACTCAGGTTCAGCCTGGTGATATAATAATTATAAGACCTGGTGAAAAGGTTCCTTTGGACGGTTTTATTGTAGAGGGTCAGTCTTCTATGGATACTTCGGCCCTAACCGGTGAATCAGCACCACGGGACGTAAGGGAAGGTGACGAGGTATTAGGCGGGTTTATTAATAATAATGGATTGTTGTCTGTTAAAGTCTCCAAGGCCTTTGGTGAGTCTACTGTATCTAAGATATTGGATTTGGTTGAGAACGCTGGCAGTAAAAAGGCGCCTACAGAGAAATTTATAACGCGTTTTGCAAGATATTATACCCCTATAGTGGTGTTTTCGGCTTTGATAATAGCTATAGCACCTCCGCTAGTCTTAGCAGATCAAAGTTTTTCCCAGTGGATATATAGAGCCTTGGTATTCCTGGTAGTATCCTGTCCATGTGCCTTGGTTATATCAATACCCCTTGGTTTTTTTGGTGGAATTGGAGGCGCATCTAGACATGGGATCCTGGTTAAAGGCGGCAATTATTTAGAAGCCATGACAGAGATAGACACTGTTGTATTTGACAAAACCGGTACTTTGACCAAAGGTATGTTCTATGTAACGGAAGTCAATCCCATACCTGGGATGACTAAAGAGGAAATATTGCATTACGGTGCTATAGCAGAGAGTCATTCGACTCATCCCATTGCTGTGTCTATAATTAACGCCTATGGTGGTCATATTGACAAAGAGCAAATAAAAAGCTATAAAGAGATACCCGGTCATGGTATTGTTGTAGATACTGACAGGCATCAGATTTTAGCAGGTAACCTAGCTTTAATGGAGCAGAAAAAAATTCATTACCAAAGAGTTGACACAACTGGAACAGTGGTATATATTGCAGTAGATGGAAAATATGCTGGTCATATTTTAGTATCTGATAAGATAAAAGATGATTCAAAAAAGACTATTAGGGCTTTAAAGGCATTGGGAGTTAAAACCATAGCCATGCTTACTGGTGATACCAAAGAGGTTGGGGAACAGGTAGGACAGGAGCTGGGGTTGGATAAAGTATATACTCATCTTTTACCCCAACATAAGGTAGAAAAACTAGAAATGCTAGAAAAGGATAAAAAATCCAAAGGCAAGCTGATCTTTGTAGGGGATGGAATTAATGATGCTCCTGTATTGGCTAGAGCGGATATAGGCATAGCCATGGGAGGCCTGGGATCCGATGCAGCCATCGAAGCTGCTGATATTGTACTGATGACAGATGAACCTTATAAACTTATTAAGGCTATAGAGATATCCAGAAAGACTAAAAGGATAGTATGGCAAAACATTATCTTAGCTTTGGCTGTTAAGGGGTTAGTACTGCTAATGGGAGCTGTTGGTATAGCTACAATGTGGGAAGCAGTCTTTGCGGATGTGGGAGTGGCCCTTATTGCAGTGATAAACTCCATGAGAGCAGCAAAATAGTAAGCTGTAAGTTTTAGGAGTGTGGGTTATGGATAAGATGAAAGTAAAGCGATTATGGAAGGGTTTTTGGCAGGTTGCTGATCCAAGAAGTTGGATTGCATCAACTGTACCTATGTTAGTGGGAGCTGCATTGGCTTATGGAACCAGGGGGAGATTTAGCCTTCCCTGGTTCCTAATATCATTGGTGGGTATTTATCTAATTGAAACGGGAAAGAATTCTAGTAATGAATATGTAGACTATATGACAGGCGTGGATAGAAATATAGCGCCTGAAAATAGAACCCCCTTCAGTGGCGGCAAAAAGACCATTGTTCAAGGAAAGCTTTCTCTAATTGAGGTCTTATATATATCCATAGCTACGTTTTTGCTGGCTTGTGGAATTGGATTGATAATAGTTTTGTTTAGAGAGCCTGATATTTTGTGGGTTGGGCTTCTTGGAGTATTAATTTCCATATTTTACAGTGTTCCCCCCTTTAAATTTGCCTACTCAGGCTTGGGAGAATTTGCTGTTGGCTTTACCTTTGGCCCTTTAGTTACCCTGGGAATGTTTATGGTTATGTCCCAAGAATTTGATTATAGGGCCATGTTAGTGGGACTGCCAATAGGCTTTCTTATCTCTAACGTTTTGTGGATCAACCAATACCCTGATTATGAAGCTGACAAGCAAGGCAATAAAAAGAATTGGGTAGTAAGGCTAGGTAAGGAAAAGGGAATCAAGGTATATACAATTCTATTTGTATTAGCATATATCTCCTTGATTTTAGTATCCATAATATATAGGAATCCTTTTTGGTTATTAGGGTGGATAAGTATCCCACTAGCAGTTAAATCAGTGAAAATTGCTCAAAGAGAGTTTAACAACATACCAAAATTGGTGCAGGCCAACGCCAACACCTTACTTATTTATCAGGTAACCGGATTAGCTATGGTACTAGCCTCATTTCTTAACGGATAAATAACCTTCCCAAATTCCTGGCTCTGCATATTATAAACAGTAGGGATAATAACTTGGAAAGGAATGAGCATATATGAGCAAGGACCATAAAGTAAAAAGGGTATTTCCTGGTGGAAATACAGCAAAGGGATTTTATTCTTTCTTTAATTATATAACAGGAGACAATTATACCAGACGCTACATAATTAAAGGAGGACCAGGTGCGGGTAAATCCACATTTATGTCTGGTATAAAGCAGCATATGCTGGAGCAAGGTTTTGAGGTAGAGGAATACCCATGCGCTACTGATCCTGATTCTTTAGATGCCATATTTATACCAGAAATAGGAGTTGCTTTGCTTGATGGAACGGCACCTCACGCAATTGAGCCGAGAAATCCTGGTATAACTGATGATATTATTTGGTTGGGAGAGTATTGGGATAAGAAAAAGCTTATGGAATCAAAATATGAGATTCTAAAGCTTAGTAAAAAAGCTGGCAAATTATTTAAAACAGCTTTTAACCACCTAAGAGAGGCTGGAATAGTTTATGATGAATGGCGCTCCTATGCTCAAGATGCTTTTAATGAAGAAAAGTACAATATTGCCCTAAAGCAGGTTATGGAGGATATTTTTAAAGAGGCAACTCAGGTATCCCATAATGCAAAGCATTCCCATTTCTTTGCATCGGCTATTAGCGGCAAGGGAATCTATAATTATACAGATAGTCTTATGGATCCCACATACAAGGTATATGCTTTTTCGGGGATGCCGGGTTCAGGTGTTCACAAAGCTGTTGGCAGAATAGCACAAGAAGCTCAGGAGCTAGGGTTATCGACACAGCAATATCATAGTCCTATCGATGTTAATGAGCTGGATATGGTTATAATACCCTCACTTAAATGTGTGGTTGTTAATGTAAGCCAGGTTTTGAGTAAAAACAACAGTTATTGTGACAATAAAAAAATAGAAGCTCATATAAACTTTGATAATTGTTTAGACTATAGGACTATTAGAGAGTATTCTCGGGATATCGAGGAGGCAAAGAAACGGTTTTATCATCTCATAGATCGAGTAATTGATTTTATTTCCAGAGCAAAAGCCATTCATGGTCAGGTGGAAAAATATTATGTAGATGCCATGGATTTTGAAAGGGTAAATGCCAAGAGACAGCAAGTTTTAGAGGAGATTATGGAACTTGCAAAAATCAATGATTAACAATTCAAAGTGCGTCATCAGGACGCATTTTTTTATATTTTTTTGGTTGAAAAGTCTAGCCTAATATAATAGGATAGATGATAACTGATACATTTTTTGTATAAATTTCTGGCTATTGAATGTTCTCTTATAAATAGTTAATGTATCAATAAAATAAACTAGTATAATAAGCTAAATTCAATAAAAACATGTTGAAAGGAGGATGGGCACTATTTCTCTTAGCCAAGACTAGGAGTATATATGCCCAGTTTTATGAACACAAGAATAGTACTGACAAGCAACCTGGATCCATGGCGCAACCTGGCTATGGAGGAATATTTATTGGATAATGTAAAACCCAATGAATGTATTTTATACTTATGGCAGAATCAAAATACTGTAGTAATTGGTAAGAATCAAAATGCTTGGAAAGAATGCCGAACCGAGCTATTAGAACAGGAAGGTGGTAAACTGGCTCGAAGGAGTTCTGGTGGTGGGGCAGTGTTCCACGATACCGGTAACTTGAATTTTTCCTTTTTAGTTGACAGACAGTATTATGATGTCCATAAGCAGTTAGAAGTTATTTTAAAGGCGGTAGAGAAATTAGGCATTAAGGCTGTATTTAGTGGAAGAAATGATCTGACTGTAGAGGATAGAAAATTTTCTGGTAATGCATTTTGTTTTAGAAAAAAATCTGCATTGCATCATGGAACCATTCTAATTTCAGCTGATATGGAGAAGATGACTAGATACTTACAGGTACCAAAGGAAAAAATACGATCCAAGGGCATTGAGTCTGTAAGGTCACGAGTAGTAAATCTTACGGAATATAACCCTAGTATTGATATACAAATGATGATTGATACTTTAATAGAGTCTTTCAAAGAAGTATATGGAGATACTACTGATATCAGGCATGGGGAAGAGGGAATTGATCAATCTGTCCTCGATGAATTATATAATAAGTATAAATCCTGGGAATGGAGATTTGGCGAATCACCAAAGTTTGATATTGAGTTTGATACTCGATTTTCATGGGGAGGAATTCAGTTATTACTTAGACTGGAACATGGAAGGATAGCAAAAGCATTTGTGTATTCAGATGCCATGGATGAATCTTTTATAGAAATGCTTCCAGGAATTTTAGAAGGATGTACATTCCACTCAAAAAACATGGCTCAAGCATTACTAGAGGCAGATATAGGCGTGGAAAGAAAGAATATGATTCAAGATATAGCAAACTGGATTAGGGAAAAAGGTTTTTAATACTTATATTTATTCTTAGGGAGGCGGGCAATGTTTCGAATAATAAAGGAAGTTAAGCCTTTTGTTATAACAATTCTAATAATTATTGTACTTCTTTTTGCTCAGGCTATGTCAGAACTGGCTCTTCCAGATTATATGTCCAATATAGTCAACGTTGGAATACAGCAAAATGGTATAGAAAATGCTGTACCAGAGGTAATTAGGCAGGAACAGCTGGAAAAAATAAAACTACTCTTGAGCCAGGAAGGAATGAACCTGGTAAACAGAAGCTATAAGCTAATAGATAGAGATAGTTTATCAGAAAAGGAATACAGCAAATATTTAAATAAATATCCCTTATTGGGAAGGGAGAACCTTTATGTTCTAAATAAGCCTTCAAAGAAGGATATTAAAGAGCTAGATTCTGTTTTAGCAAAAGCCATATTAATTGTATGGGGAATAGAGCAAGGTGATGCAGAACAAGGACTTTCCAAACATTTTGAAGGTTTACCTGAAGGTATTGAACCTTTTGAAGCCTTAAAGAATTTACCTAATGAGCAGCTGGAAACAATAAAAGCCAAGATTGATGAACAGTTTGGAAAGATGCCGGAATCTCTTATAACCCAATCTGCAATAAATTTCATAAAAATGGAGTATGAAATTATTGGAGTAAACATTCAAAGGAATCAGTCAAATTATATTTTATATATAGGAGGCATAATGCTTCTTATAGCCCTACTGAGTATGGCTGCCTCTATATTTGTAGGCTTTTTATCGGCTAGGGTTTCTTCAGCTCTGGGTAGGAATCTTAGGGAAAAGGTCTTTAGAAAGGTTATATCCTTTTCCAACGTAGAGTTTGACGATTTTTCCACCGCATCCTTAATAACTAGGAGTACCAATGATATACAACAGGTACAGATGTTTATAGTAATGCTCCTTAGGATGGTATTTTATGCTCCTATCTTAGGTATAGGGGGAGTTATTAGGGCGCTGGAAACCAATACCTCCATGGCCTGGATAGTGGCGGTAGGGGTATTGGCGGTTTTGACCTTGGTTACTGTATTATTTTCTATTGCTACTCCCAAGTTTAAAGAGGTTCAAAAGCTTGTAGATAGGGTTAATCTAGTTATGAGAGAGGCATTAAGCGGTATAATGGTCATTAGAGCTTTTAATACGCAGAAACTAGAAGAGAGTAAATTTCAAAAAGCTAATAAGGACCTAACCAAGACAAACCTTTTTGTTGCTCGCCTAATGACTATTATGATGCCTGCCATGATGCTTATCATGAATGGTGTTATGTTGCTTATTATATGGGTGGGTGCTCATCAAATAGATGATGGATCCATACAAGTAGGAGATATGATGGCCTTTATGCAATACGCTATTCAGATAATTATGTCCTTTTTAATGATATCCATGGTTTCTATAATGCTGCCTAGAGCTTCAGTATCAGCACAGAGAGTAGCCGAGGTATTGGATAAAGATGTAGCTATAAAAGATCCTGACAAAGCAGTTCAAGGTAGAAAGGATTTTAGAGGGCTAATAGAATTTAAAAATGTGAGTTTTAAATATCCGGGTGCAGAAGAGTACGTTATTAAAAATATATCCTTTACCGCAAAACCAGGGGAAATTACTGCTTTTATTGGCAGTACCGGAAGTGGTAAATCGACTATAGTAAATCTTATTCCCAGATTCTATGACGTAACAGATGGCCAGATCCTTATAGACGGTGTTGATATAAGAGATATAAAACTTCATGATCTAAGGGAAAGGATAGGATATGTTCCTCAAAAAGGTGTTCTTTTTACCGGTACCATAGAAAGCAACTTAAAGTATGGCAAAAATGCTGGAGCCACAGATCAGGATGTGGAGAAGGCTGTAGAAATAGCACAGGCCAAAGAATTTATAGATGAAAAGGAAAAGGGTATATTATCTGAAATATCACAAGGTGGTACTAATGTTTCCGGTGGACAAAAGCAGAGATTGTCCATAGCAAGAGCTTTGACTAAAAAACCCCAGATCTTTATATTCGACGATAGTTTTTCTGCTTTAGATTTTAAAACTGACACTGCTTTAAGAAAAGCTTTGGCTAAAGAGATAAGAGATAGAACAGTTCTGATAGTGGCACAGAGGATTAGTACTATTATGAATGCCGAGAATATTATTGTGCTTGATGAAGGCAGAATTGTGGGTATGGGAACCCATAAGGAGCTTTTAAAAAGCTGTGAAGTATATAGGCAAATTACACTATCACAGTTATCTGAGGAGGAGCTTGCCCTATGAGTAAAAAAGAGACAAAAAAGATGCCTATGAAAAGAGTAAGAAGAGGTCATGGTGCCGGTCCTGGACCTATGGGAGGCTTTGACAAGCCCAAAAACTTTAAGGCTACTTTTTCTAAACTCCTTAAATATTTAAAACCCTATTATTTACAATTGATCGTAGTTATTATTCTGGCCATAGGCAGCGCAGCCTTTTCCATAGTAGGGCCAAGAATTCTAGGACGGGCTACTACTAATATATTTGAAGGACTAGTAGCCAAAATATCTGGTATTCCTGGTGGTGGCATAGATTTTGATTATATAGCTAGAATTATCTTAACACTTATCGCACTCTATATATTGTCAGCCTTGTTTTCGTTATTACAAGGTTTTATAGTATCTGGAATATCCCAAAAGGTATCATATAATTTGAGGAAAGAAATATCTCAAAAGGTAAATAGACTTCCACTAAAATATTTTGACACCGTTACCCATGGCGATGTTCTGTCAAGGCTTACAAATGATGTTGATACAGTCAGCCAATCCCTAAGTCAAAGCACTAGCCAAATAATTGCTTCTGCTACTACACTAATAGGTGTATTAGTTATGATGTTATCTATAAGCTGGCAAATGACCTTGGCTGCTATATTGATGCTGCCTGTATCAATGATTCCAGTTATGGTAGTAGTAAATAAATCCCAAAAATATTTTATAGCACAGCAACATTTCTTAGGCCAAGTCAATGGCCATATAGAAGAGGTTTACGGAGGCCATAATGTCATGAAAGCGTACAATGCAGAAGAAGAGGTCCTAGATAAGTTTAATAGGATCAATGATGATCTCTATGACTCAGCCTGGAAATCTCAGTTTTTGTCAGGTATGATGATGCCAATTATGGTATTTATAGGTAATTTGGGCTATGTGGCTGTTTCCATCCTGGGAGGCTGGCTGGCAGTAAGAAAAATCATAGATGTAGGAGATATACTTGCCTTTATACAGTATATAAGAAGTTTTACCCAGCCTGTGACCCAGGTAGCCCAGATAAGTAATTTACTTCAATCTACTATAGCAGCAGCAGAGAGGGTGTTTGAGTTTTTAGATGAGGAAGAAGAAGTTGAAGAGACCGCCTCACCTGTAAAACTGGATAAGATCCAGGGAAGGGTGACCTTTGAAAATGTTAGGTTTGGTTATAATGAAGGCAAAATTATTATTAAGGACTTTTCAGCAGATATAAAACCTGGGCAAAAGATTGCTATAGTGGGGCCTACTGGAGCGGGAAAGACCACTATTGTAAAACTTTTAATGCGTTTCTATGACCTAAATGGTGGTAGAATATTAATCGATGAATACGATATTGTGGATTTTACCAGGAAAGATCTTCGAGATATATTTGGTATGGTACTTCAGGATACCTGGCTATTTTCAGGTACCATTTTGGAAAATATAAGGTATGGTAGACCCGATGCAACAGATGAGGAAGTAATAGAAGCAGCAAAGGCTGCCCATGCTCATTGGTTTATCAGCACATTACCTGATGGATATAATATGATCATTAATGAAGAAGCCACAAACATATCTCAAGGTCAGAAACAGTTAATTACAATAGCTAGAGCTATACTGTCCAACCCCAAAATACTCATTTTGGATGAGGCTACATCTTCAGTAGATACTAGAACTGAAATACTTATACAAAAAGCCATGGAAAATCTAATGAGGGGAAAAACAGCCTTTATAATTGCTCATAGATTATCTACCATTAGGGATGCCGATCTAATATTGGTTATGAAGGACGGAGATATAGTAGAATCAGGTAATCATAAGGAACTGCTTGAAAAAGAAGGATTTTATGCCTCTTTGTATAATAGCCAGTTTGCTTTTATAGAAGCTTCTTAAACCTTCGCTAAATAGTACTATCAAAAAGACTTAGAAAATAATCTAAGTCTTTTATAATTCCCTCTTGACTTTACCATGGTAAAGTGTTAATATATCAATGTACAACAGAAAGATTCGATGTGAAATAAAAAGATAATAAAAAGATTAGTGTGTAAAGAATGGAGGACTTAATGATGAACAAGAAATTAGTAATGTTTATATTAATAGCAGTGCTAGTAATAAGTGCCATAGGATGTTCAAACAGTGCATCAAAGGATTCAAAAACTTTTACAGTTGGATTTGACCAGGACTTTCCACCCATGGGTTTTGTAGGGGACGATGGTGAGTTTACAGGATTTGATTTAGAGTTAGCAGCAGAAGTAGCCAAGCGGCTGGATATGGAACTAAAATTACAGCCTATCGCATGGGATTCCAAGGATGCTGAATTAGAATCGGGAAATATTGACTGTATTTGGAATGGATTTACTATAAATGGACGAGAAGATAAGTATACATGGACTGAGCCTTATTTGAAAAACAATCAAGTTTTCGTAGTTAGAGCAGATTCTGATATTCAGACTCTAGATGATTTGGCTGGTAAATCAGTAGTTGTTCAGGTAGATTCCAGTGCAGAAAAGGCTTTAGAGGACGAACCTGAGCTGGTAGAAAGCTTTGGCGAGTATATTACAGCACCCAACTACAATGCGGCACTTATGGATTTGGAAGCAGGTGCAGTAGATGCAGTGGCAATGGATGAGGTAGTTGCAAAATATCAGAATGAAAAGAGAGGCGGAATCTTTAGAATACTGGATGAGGTTCTAGCCCCAGAAGAATATGGAGTAGGATTTTTATTAGGTAACGAAGAATTAAGGGATAAAGTTCAAAAGACCCTGGAAGAGATGGCAGCTGATGGTACTATGGCAAAGATATCAGAAAAATGGTTTGATGATGATATTACTATAATCGGGAAATAATAGTGAAATAGGATAGAATATGAAGTATGACTTAAGGGCTATCCATATAAGATAGCCCTTAAATACATATGAAAAAGTAAAGGTGGTATCTTAAGTGACATGGTCAGTAATGATATTTAAATTAAGCGAGGGCATGTTAGAATCAGTAAAAATATTTACTCTAACATTGCTCTTTTCTCTTCCTTTGGGATTATTTGTAGCATTTGGCCGTATGTCTAAGAACTTGCTACTAAGAAATTTTGTAAGACTATACATTTCAATCATGCGGGGTACACCGTTGATACTTCAATTGATGGTAATATATTTTGGCCCCTTTTATATTTTTAATATAACCTTGTCTAGCGGTTACCGTTTTTATGCTGTAATTATAGGATTTGTTATAAACTATGCAGCCTATTTTGCTGAGATTTATCGTGGTGGTATTGAATCAATGCCTGTAGGGCAATATGAAGCGGCCAAAGTGTTGGGTTATAGTAAAGCTCAAACCTTTATTAGGATTATTCTGCCTCAGGTTATTAAAAGGATACTTCCCTCCATAACAAATGAAGTCATTACCCTAATAAAGGATACAGCACTAGCTTTTGCTATTTCTTACGCTGAAATGTTTACTGTAGCTAAAGCAATAGCCGCTGCTCAGACTAATATGACGGCTTTTATTATTGCAGGTATTTTTTATTACGTATTTAATCTTATCGTAGACTTTATAATGGGGTGGATAGAGAAAAAATTAAGCTATTATAGGTAGGTGATGAAGGTGAACCTATTGGAAATAAAAAATTTAAAGAAGAGCTTTGGCACTCTTGAAGTTATTAAAGGCATATCTTTAAATGTAGAAGAAGGCAAGGTAGTAAGTATTATTGGACCTTCTGGTTCTGGAAAGTCTACTCTTCTAAGATGTGCAACTTTATTGGAAACCATAGATTCAGGAGAATTAATATATTTAGGAGAGCATGCTACTACTGATATAGATGGTAAGGCTAGCTATGCACATAAAGCACAATTAAAGAGAATACAAAGCTATTTTGGTCTGGTATTTCAAAACTTCAATTTGTTTCCACATTTTTCAGTAATAAAAAATGTAATCGATGCACTCATTACAGTGCAAAAAAAGCCTAAAGATGAGGCTATGGAGATAGGGCGGGGATTGCTAAAAAAGGTCGGATTAGCCGATAAAGAGGATGCCTATCCCTATCAATTATCTGGAGGCCAGCAGCAACGGGTATCCATAGCAAGAGCACTGGCACTTAATCCAAAGATTTTGTTCTTTGATGAACCTACGTCGGCCTTAGACCCGGAGCTAACAGGCGAAATTTTAAACGTTATAAAAGAGCTGGCAGCAGAAAAAATGACCATGGTAATAGTAACTCATGAGATGAGTTTTGCAAGAGATGTATCGGATCACATTATCTTTATGGATAATGGTGTAATTGTTGAAGAAGGCTCCCCAAGTAAAGTTATCAACAATCCAGAAAATGAACGCACCAAAGCCTTTTTAAGTAGGTTTGAGAGTTAAGGGCATAAAATTGTTCATGTCATGGACAATATTGTAGAAAATCGATATAATAAATGATATAAAAGTTTTTGCAGGGGTGCCTTATGAATATCGAGCAACTGACGGATTATATCAAGAAAGATAAAAAATTCATGAGCAATGTAACATATTGGAAAACTATAGAGGCCAAAGAAGGTATCTTTGTGCCTTTTCCTAATTGGTTAGAAAAGGAGATTGTTCAGGTATTAAATAAAAAGGGAATTGATAAGCTATACCTTCATCAAGGCCTCACTTTGAATTTAGTTAGGCAGGGCAAGAATGTAGTAATAGTTACTCCTACAGCATCTGGTAAAACCCTATGTTATAATTTGCCAGTGTTAAATGAGATTTTTAATAACCAGGATACCAGGAGTCTATACCTTTTCCCTACCAAGGCACTTTCTCAGGATCAAGTCAGTGAATTACACGAAATGATTACCCTTATGGGAAGGGATATAAAGACTTATACCTACGATGGAGATACCCCGGTCACTGCACGAAAAGCCATTAGGCAGGCTGGTCATATTGTAGTTACCAATCCCGATATGCTTCACTCTGGTATTATGCCTCACCATACTAAATGGGTTAAATTGTTTGAAAATCTAAAATATGTAGTTATAGATGAAATGCACACCTATAGAGGTGTGTTTGGTAGCCATATGGCAAATGTTATAAGAAGACTAAAACGAATATGTAGGTTTTATGGATCCAATCCTACATTTATTTGTTGTTCTGCTACTATTGCAAATCCTCAGGAGCTGGCTGAGAAAATTATAGAGGAGCCAGTAGAGTTAGTAGATAAGAATGGTGCACCTACTGGTAAAAAACACCTAATATTCTATAACCCTCCATTGGTAAACAAGGAATTGGGAATTAGGCGTAGTTCTCTTTTAGAGACAAGGCAAATAGCTGGCCAACTTATAAGTAATGGGATACAATCTATTGTATTCGCCCGAAGCAGGTTGATGGTGGAGGTATTGGTTACTTATTTAAAAAATCTGGTCAAAGACAAGCTGGGCAATTCCAAGGAGATAAGAGGTTACAGGGGTGGCTATCTACCTACGGAAAGAAGGCAGATAGAAAAAGGACTAAGATCTGGTGATATTATGGGAGTAGTCAGCACTAACGCCTTAGAATTGGGTATAGATATTGGTTCTTTAGAAGCTTCTATAATCTGTGGATATCCGGGTAGCATAGCTAGCACTTGGCAACAAGCTGGTAGGGCAGGAAGACGTAGTGGCACTTCAATGGCTATTTTGGTAGCTAGTAGCAGCCCTTTGGACCAGTATATTATCCAGCATCCTGAGTACTTTTTGGAAAGCACACCGGAAAGTGGGTTAATAAACCCTAATAATCTTTATATATTGCTTAGCCATATAAAATGTGCGGCTTTTGAGCTTCCTTTTGAAGAGGGTGAAGAATTTGGTGTGGAAACTCTGGAGGAGATCTTAGCCTTTCTGGAAGAACAAAAAGTACTAAGACATGTAGGAAACCGTTGGCATTGGATGACAGATAATTTTCCTGCCAACAGCATTAGTCTTAGAAGTGCATCCGATGAAAATTTCATAATCATAGATATAACTAGGCCTGAACCAAGAGTTATTGGAGAAACAGATAGTTTCAGTGCACCTATGCTCCTTCATGAAGAGGCCATATATATTCACGAAGGTAGTCAATATCAGGTTGAAAAATTGGATTTCGAAGAAAAGAAGGCCTATGTTAGAAGGGTAGATGTGGATTACTATACTGATGCAAATCTGGCAGTGGACCTGAAAGTACTAGATGTATTTGAGGAACAGCAGGAGGTTAATACACTAATCAGAGCCTATGGCGAAGTCATGGTCACTGCTATGGTTACTATGTTTAAAAAAATTAAGTTCCACACCCATGAAAATTTGGGATGGGGCAGGGTACACCTTCCTGAGATGGAAACCCATACAACTGCCTGCTGGTTTAGTATTCCAGAGACTATAACTGATCAATTTGGCCAGGATGATCTGCAAAATGGCCTAATGGGAATTGCGCATGTTCTAGGTCATATTTGTCCTATTTTTTTAATGTGTGATATTCGAGATATAAATGTGGTTTATCATACTCGCTCTCCCTTTACCCGTAAACCGACTATCTACATATATGACAGTCATCCTGGTGGGGTTGGGTTTAGCAATAAAATATATGAAATCTATAGGGAAGTCTTTGATAGGTGTCGGGAAATAATCGAAAATTGTTCCTGCACAGAAGGATGTCCTTCTTGTATAGGGCCATCTGTTAGAGAAGAAGGCAACAGTAAAAATATAGCCCTTAAGATATTGGGAGGGATACTCGGTGATACCCAATCTCAGAGAAAAGCTAAAAGCAATTTCTACCAATTGCCATTCCAAACCTAAAACTGAAAACAGTGACAATAAGAGTGACTGTTCATATAATAGAGGTAACTTAGGCGGCCATATCATAAGTAGCCAATGGGGTCATCATGTTTGTAAAAAAAGTATATACCCCATAGATGATTCCTATGGTATTGTAACTTTTAAGAAAATTAGAGATGTTAATCCTTCCATAGTATCTCAATGGGCTAGATTAGATGAAACACTGGCTAGCTTTAGTATCCATGACCTAATTTTTCTAGATACTGAAACTACTGGCCTATCCCTTGGTGTAGGTACTTTGGCTTTCTTAATAGGATTAGGTTATTTTGAGGAAAATAATTTTGTTGTAGAGCAACATGTAATGCGAGATTTTGATGAGGAACTTAGCATGTTGAATGAGGTTGCCAAGGCAATTGGTCATAGAAAAGCTTTAGTTAGTTTTAACGGTAAATCCTATGATTATCCTCTTCTAGAAAACAGGATGGTTTTTAATAGGATATCATCATATATAAGTACTGCTAAGAATAATAATCTTCATATTGATTTACTACATCCCTCTAGACGGATTTGGTCCTCTATGCTGGACAGCTGTAGCTTAACTTCTTTGGAAGAAAAAATATTACAATATTATCGCGAGGACGATATACCTGGACGGGAAATACCAAATATATATTACCAATATTTACAGGATAGGGATGAGACCCTTATAGGTAAGGTTTTGGATCATAACACAAAGGATATTTTAGCCATGGTAGCCCTGTTTATTAGACTGTCTCAAATATATCAAAGTCCAGACCAGGTGGGTCTTAACTGTTATGAATGGTTAGGCTTAGCAAAGTCGTGGGAAAATCAAGGTGACGATGAAAGGGCGATATATTGCTATTCAAAGTGTATAGAAAAAGGTGAAGACCAAAACATTATATTGGATGCCAAAAACAGATTAGCCATTCTTTATAAAAGGAGTAGGAAGTGGAAACAGGCCATAGAAATATGGCAATCCATCATAGATAGGGAAGGCAACCTTAGAATTTTTCCTTTGATAGAAATGGCAAAATATTATGAGCATCATGAAAAAAATTATGATAAAGCCCTAATGTATACAGATAGGGCGATTAAATTATTAAAGAATATAGGCATGAACCGGGAACCAGGCTATGGTATTTATGATATTGATGCTATATATCATAGAAGGAACAGATTGATTAGAAAAAAGAAAGGATGATATATATGTCTATAGTAGCGAATATATATGGCTTTTTAGGCTATTACAATCACAGCAGGGGAAATTTTGAAAAAGCTAAGGAATTATATGAAAAGTTTTTTCAGCAAGGGGGTAAAAAGCCTAATTATTTGTTATCCTATGGTGTACTTATGCTTCGGGAAGGCCAGTATGAAAAGGCCAAAGATCTTTTTAGTATGGTCTTAGTAGATTTACCTGTTAAAGAAGAGTTTAAAACCATGGCAAAGATTAATATTAGTTTGGCTTATTGGAAATTAGGTGATATGGATATAGCAGTTGAGATGTTGGAAGAGGTTCATAGAAAGCATCGCAGTGGAAAGGTATATGGTACATTAGGCTATCTACTTATTCAAAAAGGTGATCTTGAAAGAGCCCTGGAATATAACCTGGAGGCTCTAGATTATGATGATGAAGATCCAGTTATACTAGATAATTTAGGACAGATATATTATAAGATGGGTAATATAGATAAGGCCAAAGAATTTTTCGAAAAGGCTGAAGAGAAAAAAGATGATCAGGCCGTTACCCTATACTACCTAGGACTCATTTATTCGAAGGAAGGGAATAAAGCGCTAGCCAGAGAGAAACTTGAAAAGGCTCTGACCAGCAATCTTACTCCCTTAAGTGCAGTAACTCGTGAAGATATTGAAAAAGCTTTAAGGGATCTGGATTGATATCTTGTTGTCATCGTCTACTTGTTTTTCTTGATGCTCCTGATTGTCATCCTGTTGGGATTGACTTTCTTGACTAAATGAATCCTCATTTTCAGATGTGGTTTGGGGTTTACCAGGAATAGTTACAGTTATAGTAGGAGTAGGAGAACTCTGTACAGGCTCTCCATCTATAATAATTTCCGGATGACTAGCAACAGCGAAATAGCTGTAGGTTCCACCTGGGTATGCTAATGCATCTGTCCATTGGATTTTGCCCTGGTTTCCCGCTTGGGTATGATGGATTGGGATAGCTTGTCCATTGTCTGTTGATTTATATATACTATATACTGCAAAATATTGGGGTGGAACAAAGGAGATAGTAGGCAATCCATCTTCGGATAAACTTATCTCAAAATCCTTTGGAGTATCTGGAATAACCCAATAATCAGTCTTTTGGCGAGGCGCATTATTTCGTTTAAAGTATTCTAATACTACTTGATCCTTGGGTGTAAGAGGAGATGCTAGCAAGGTTAGGTGACGTTCATTCAATGCTTTCCCATCTAGTTCTACTTCCAGTACATTAACAGGCTTTTCAAAATCAGGAGAAGGGCGATTAGCATAGAGATATCCCATAACCTCTTTTGCTATTTCAGCTGGATAGCTTCCACCTACCGCATTTGATGGAAGATAGTTTTTGGAATTAGTCTCATCAAAACCAAGCCATATGGTTAAAACATATTCAGGATTATAAACTGCTATCCATGCATCTTTAGTTCCACTAATCCCTTTGAATTCTTTGGTGTTAGGAAGCTGTACCGTCCCGGTTTTGGCAGCTAGGGGAATACCTAAGGATTTTAACCTTTTGGCTGTTCCTCCTTCCCATTCAACGGTGGATTTTAATATGTTATTCATAATAAAAGCCGATTCCTCCGATATATATTGTGCTTTCTGAGGATTAAATTCGTATATTATCACACCATTAGGATCTTCAATACGACGAATAGATGTATAATCTTTATATTTTCCCCCATCAGCTAAAACTGCATAGGCTCTTGCAAGTTCTATAGGGCTTATTCCGTAATGAAAGCCGCCTAAGGCTATGGAAAGGCTATTATCTTCATCAGCAAAGGGTATGCCTAACTTTTTAGCAAAGGATACTCCGTTATCTATACCTATATCATGAAGAACCTTTACAGCAGGTATATTAATAGATGCAGCTACTGCTTCACGAAGGGTTACCCAACCCCGGAATTTACCTCCATAGTTTGAAGGAGAATAGTTATCTATAGTAAAAGGGGCATCTTCTACAAAGGTTGTAGGATTATAACCAAAACTTTCTATGGCCGGGGCGTACACTACCAGTGGTTTTATTACAGAGCCAGGCTGTCGTCTAGATTGAGTTGCCCTATTAAAGGCCTTTCTTATGGGTTTATCATCTTCCCTTCCACCTAATAGAGCTCGTACTTCTCCTGTTTTACTGTTTAGTACTACTAATGCACCTTGACAGGATTCTCCAGTTACTGGGCTTTTTGGGAAAAAGTCAGTATTGTGAAAAATATTCTCACAGAACTCTTGCAAATCTTTATCTAGAGTAGTATATATCTTGTATCCATTGGTAAATAAAGTCTCTTCCTTAACATTTAAAATATTTGACGCTTCTTCCAATACCATATCTATAAAGAAACTATGTACTAAATTATCAGGTGGTGTTTCAACTAATTCTATTGATTCTTTTTTAGCTTTTTCTCCTTCTTCTTGAGACAAATAGCCGTTCTTGACCATTAGATCTATTACCAGATCCTTTCTTTTCATAGAGCTTTCCATGTCTATTAAGGGAGAATAACGTCCCGGGTTTTTTATTATACCCGCTAGCATGGCTCCTTCAGCTACACTAACTTCTTTTATTGATTTTCCGAAATATCTATTAGATGCTGCTTCAACTCCATAGGTTCCTTTGCCAAAATATATTAGATTGAGATAAGTTTCAAGAATCTGTTCCTTAGTATACTTTTTTTCCAATTGATAAGCCAAATAGATTTCCTGTATTTTTCTGCTCATAACTTTTTTTTGTGACAGAAAGGCATTTCGGACTACCTGCTGGGTTATAGTGCCGCCCCCTTGGACATATGCCCTTGCTTTGATATTCTGCCACAGGGATGAAGCGAGTCGTTTAATATCAAATCCAGGATGTTTATAAAAACGGATGTCTTCAGTAGCAATAAATGCATCCTGAACATGCTTGGGTATATCGGAAAGGGGCACTTTTATCCGATTTTCTACTCCATGGATATTAATTACTTTCTCATCTTTAAAGTCATAGATAAAAGAAGATTGTTGAATGTTTTCTAGTTTATCAATGTCTAGCTCTTTCCAGGTGCTTACAGTTGTACCAAGAATATAGGCAGTTATTGTAAGCAATATTGCTATTCCAATAAGAGGTATGGCCAGAATTATCCTAGTTATTTTCTTCCTTTTATTGAGATTATTATTAATTCTTTTCCCTTGCCTAGTAGGTAAAGGATCTCTTCGTTCCATACTTTTCCCCCTAACTTATAGTTAGTTTTTTCTGTATTTTTATAGTTATTATTCCCATTATCTATATCTATAAACCATAACATGGAATAAAGGTGCTACCACACAATTCCATGGACAAGTTGAAGTATATACTATATAATAAATTAGTGACATTATGTAAACCAAAAACTGATTTTTCTGTTGATTTAGGTAGAGTATTATATAGAATAGATAGGAGGAGAAAATATATGAATAGGAAACATAAAATAGTAATTGTATCAGTAATAGTAGTACTTCTCCTTTTTTCATATGGATTTTGGCAATATAAGAAACCGAAACCAGAAAGAATTTCATATAACCAGTTTCTACATGAGGTACAGCAAAATCATGTTGAAAAGGTTTTTTTAAACCAGGGCGAAACAATAGAAGGAATACTGAAGGATGATACAAGATTTGTAACCGACAACCCAAGAAAAGAAGGTCTCAAAGAGGAGCTTTTAAAAGCTGATATTATTGTAGATGAAATGAAAGACCAAGAAATGCTAAATCAGGCAATCAGCTATGTCATCTTGATTGGAGCCACAATTATAATATTTTTTATAGCATTAAAAAAATCTCCTCAAGCCCAAAGCAAAAAGTCTAAAGTGGGTATGAACTTAAAACCTGAAGAAGGGGTAAAAGTTAATTTTTCAGATATTGCTGGAAATCAAGAAGCTGTTCAGAGTGTTGAAGAGTTAATCGATTTTATTAATAATCCCGAAAAATATTCCAAATACGGTGCTAGAATGCCTAGAGGTGTCATATTATATGGACCGCCAGGAACAGGGAAAACTTTGCTGGCAAAGGCTATTGCTGGGGAAGCAGGAGTTCCCTTTTATGCAGTTTCGGGTTCAGATTTTGTCCAAGTTTATGTGGGAGTGGGCGCAGCAAGAATTAGAGAATTATTTAAAAGAGCAAGACAATCAGAAAAATGTGTAATATTTATAGATGAAATTGATGCTTTAGGTAAAAAAAGAGATGGAGGTTTAGACGGGGGAGGCAATGATGAAAGGGATCAGACCTTGAATGCACTATTAGCAGAGATGTCAGGATTCAATGAAAATCAGGGAATCGTTGTAGTAGCAGCTACAAACCGTCTGGATACCCTTGATGAAGCCTTGCTAAGACCTGGTAGATTTGATCGTCATATAGAGATAGGTTTACCTGATGTTAAGGCTAGACTTAAGATACTTGAGCTTCATAGTAAGAATAAGCCCATACATGAAGATGTAGATTTAGAAAAATTAGCTCATCAGACAGTATATTTTAGCGGGGCACAGTTGGAAAATTTAATGAATGAAGCTGCAATTCTTGCCGCTAAAAAAGGTAATGGCATGATAGACCAGCATGATATAGATAGAGCTTTCTATACCGTTATTGCCGGCTACGAGAAAAAGGATCGAAGTGCAATATCCCATATGGATAGAATGATTACAGCCTATCACGAGTCAGGACATGCACTTATCACTAAGCTAATAGCACCAGAGAATAGAGTATCTAAAGTGACCATTATACCAAGTACAAAAGGTGCTGGAGGATTTAGTATGAATATTCCGCCAAACAGAATGTACTATAAGAAGAAGGACATGGAAAATAACATAAAGATTATGCTGGCTGGAAGATGTGCAGAGGAAATCATATTTGGCAAAGAGAATATCACTACAGGTGCTTCCAATGATTTGGAGAAGGCTACAGAAGTTTTGATAGATATGGTTAGAAGGTTTGGAATGACGGATAGTTCAGGACTTCTCAATTATGATGTTCTTTATAGAAACGGTATAAAGCAAGTACAGGATAATTTTATAGATGAAGCAAAAAGGAGCTTGGATGATTTATATGCCAATGTAAAGGATTTGCTTGTAAAAAAGAAAACTTTATTAGTAGCTATAGCTGAAAGATTGCTGGATGAAGAAACTTTAGATGAAGCACAGCTAGATCAAATTATACAAAATGCTGCATGAACATATTCATAATCTTCCTCATAGAATAATCATAGAGATATAATGATTTATATATGGGGAGGTATGAAAATGTATTATAACAATCTTCATTGGCATCCCATGCCCGAGTGCAGATATCCTATGGAATATCATAGACGGTATTGCTGGGCATATCCTTGTATTGACTATGACATAGATGATGGCATGGTTTGTCCAATGATGTATCCAGATATATATTACAAACTGTATCCTTATGTACGTAGAGTATGTGATCTTATGGATAATCCATGTATCCTCTATCCTACCAGGGAACAGATAGAGAGTATGGTAGATGAGTGCTATGACATGTGTGTACGAGAAATGCCTGAGCTGGAACAATATGCAGGATCTATAGTTCCTGTGTACCAGGAAGTAGGGGCACAACAATTTGCTTTTAGGCGCCCTATTCTACGGGATCTGATAGCTATTATTTTAATATCTGAGCTATTTAGAAGGAGAAGAAGGCGTTTTTAATAATTAATTATACTAGTAGGTTATAGGTAAATAACCAAGTGATAGAAAAAGCAATGGGAAACCCATTGCTTTTTTGTGTTTTTGGGAAATCTTTAATAAAAATAACTTATATGGGAGATAATAATGGCAAAATATGAAAGAGGTGTAAAATAAGTGAGTGATAAAATCATTACTGCTAATATAAGGACTCCAGATAAGAGTGCCAATCGTCTAAGAAGACAGGGATTTGTTCCCGGAGTTATGTACGGTCAGGAAGACCAATCTACTCCTATAATGATAGAGAGCAAAAGTCTAAAAAGATTGCTAAGAGAAGCTGGTCAAAATGTGTTCTTTGAAATTGCTATGGAAAATGAGGTAAAACCGGTAAGGTTACAAGAAATACAGAGAGATCCAGTGACAAAAGAAATAGTACATATAGATGCTCAGGTCATAAACAGAAATCAAAAAATAAAGGCAAAGGTACCAATAAGATTAGAAGGAACTTATGATATTGAGAAAAGAGGTATTGCCTTACAACGTCAAAAGGATTCAATTGAAGTAGAAGGTCTTCCTCAACATATCCCATCCCATATTAATGTATTAGTTCAGGGATTAGCACAGGGAGATGCTATACGGGTCGCCGATATAGAGATATCCGAGGAATTAAGCATATTAGATGATACAGAAGAAATAGTTCTCAGTGCAGTAAAGAATAGCAGAATAGATTTAGAACCAGGCAATATAGTTGAAGAATATACGACAACAAAGTCTGATAAAAATGAAGATGAAAATTTAGAGGAATCACAAGGCCAAGACAATAATGAATAATTGTCCATATTGAAATATGGGGAAAAGTATTGTAAACTTAAATATAGAATATATCTGATGCAATAATGGCTTTGATTAATTACATAAAGAGAAGGGGTTTGGAGGAGCTTATGAAATATGTTTATGCAATTTTGACGGTAGTTGATAACAATCCCATTATGCAAACCTATGTCAGTAACAAGCCCATGACAGGAAGACAAATTATGGACGAGGTTATACTTACCGAAGAAGAGAAAGAGAAGTATAGAACATGGGATGATGAAAACAAAATACTAGAAGATATGAATAGGACCCAATCCATTAGGGTGGAAATTCAAGAGGTTGAGGTATAAAAGATGCAGTAAAAATCCTCTCGACACATGTCGTGAGGATTTTGTTTTTTTTGTGAGACAAACAACAATAATAGCCATTATTCTATGAAGGAAAATAAAGGTTAGCGAAGAATATAATAGGAGACGAGAGCTAAATTGTTTTTTTCATCAATAAGGAGGTAATAGATGTGGAGATAAAGGGTAGAAAAAAGAAAAATACATTGATGGTTTCCCTTAAAGGAGAATTAGATCATCATACAGCCAACCAAGTAAGGCAATACATAGATGGCATTTTGGAGGATCCTACCATTAAAAATATAGTTATGGATATACAAGGATTAAATTTTATGGATAGTTCAGGGATTGGTGTAATACTAGGCAGATATAAAATTATCTCCAAACGAGGCGGAAAGCTGGGAGTTGTAAATATTAACGCCCATATTGATAGGATTTTCCAAATGTCTGGAATATACAAGCTTATAAAAGTCTATGACCAACTGGACCAAGCGTTAAATGATATGGGGGGATATTAAAATGGAGAAAATTAATGAAATGCATATAAAATTTTTAAGCAAATCAAGTAACGAATCCTTTGCTAGGGTCATTATAGCAGCCTTTGCTTCTCAAATGGATCCAACTTTAGAAGAAATAACAGATATAAAGACGGCTGTCTCAGAGGCAGTAACCAATGCTATTATACATGGATATGAAGATGGTATAGGTTATGTGGAGATGTCAGCATATATATATCCGGATAAATTAGTTGTTGAGGTTTCAGACAAGGGAAAGGGTATAGAGGATATTGAAAAAGCATGCCAGCCCCTATATACTTCCAAGCCTGAGCTTGAACGTTCTGGTATGGGTTTTACTGTAATGGAAACCTTCATGGACCAGTTGGAAGTGATATCAGGAATTAACCAGGGAACAAAGGTAAAGATGACTAAATATATTAAAAATCCCAGGGGAAAAACGGAGTTATAGAATGAATATAGAACATATTCCTAAAGAGAATAGTGAAAAGGGCTTGCTTTCTCATGAGGAAACCATGAAACTATTAGAAAAGGCTCAACAGGGAGAACAGCAAGCACTAGACACTTTGGTAAGAAGTAATGTAGCCCTGGTAAAGAGTATTATAAAGAGGTTTTTAAATAGGGGATACGAGTATGACGATCTGTTTCAAATTGGAACAATTGGTCTTATAAAAGCAATTCGTAACTATGACGCTGAGTACAATGTCAGATTCTCGACCTATGCCGTTCCTATGATTATGGGTGAAATTAAGAGGTTTTTAAGAGATGATGGAATCATTAAAGTCAGTCGGTCCCTAAAAGAATTGGCTAATAAATCTATGGCTGCAAAAGAGCAGCTAAAAAATACTCTCAATAGAGAGCCTACCATCGGAGAAATTGCCGAAGCAGTTGGTAGCGATCCAGAGGATATTGTACATGCTATCGAGGCTAGTAGGGTGCCGGCTTCCATATATGATGTGGTTTATGAAGATGATGACAATCCAATACTTTTAATAGATAAGGTATCAAAGGATGATACTCAGATGTCGCAGATAGTAGATAGGGTTGCCCTTAAGGATGTTTTATCCAAGCTGGATAAACGTGAAAGATATATAATAATAATGAGATACTTTCATGATAAAACCCAGAGCGATATTGCTGATGAATTAGGCATATCTCAAGTACAAGTATCAAGGATTGAAAAAAAAGTACTCCTTAAAATGAGAGAGCTTATTTAACACCTTAGTAGGGTGTTTTTTTTGGATAAAATAATAAATCAATACACATAATATACATAAAGTCTAATAATAGAAAGGGATGAAGGAATGATAAATATAAAAAAATGGAATTACGTAATCGGGTTTATATTACTAGCAATGATAGTAATAGGTAGTGGACTTCTTATTTGGAACATAATGAGCAATAATAACAGACAACAAGATAAGGTATATTCAGGTGCAAAACTGGTATATTTTACTCCTGAATATCAAGTCGCAAAAGGGGATGCTAATGGATAAGAATTTATGGATAAGAAAATCTATCTGCAGTTAAAAAAACAGATAAGTATAAAAGTGGGTCAAACCGTATACTTAAAAGATATTGCCTATTTATTATGTCCAATAGAAATAAAAGAAAAGGTTGAAAAACTGGTTATACCTATTGACTACAACAGGGACAGCGAAATTATTACAATTAGTGTTATTGAAATAATTGAAATCATAAGCAGAGCTATTCCACAAACTATGATTCTATCAGTAGGGGAAAAAAAAGTATCTATTGCAATAGATAAGATAGACAAGGAAGAATCCAACAAGATTAACCTTACTAACTTTGTAAAAATAGTTATTACATGCTTACTTCTATTTTTAGGTGCTGGACTTGCTATAATGTATTTTCACGCAGACGTTAATATGCATCAGGTACACGAAACTATAACTACTTCTCTAACAGGGCAAAAAAATGTCAGTCTATACTGGATTAATATCCCCTATTCCATAGGGATTGGCATAGGAATAGCACTATTTTTTGGAATTTTCTCCAGAAATAAAAATATACCAGATCTTCTAGAAATAGAAATGTTTAAGTATAAAAGGGATGTAGAGTCATATATGGAATATAGAGAGGATCAAAAAAGTGGGGAAAATGAATAAAATTTTTCTAGTAGCCTTAGGTTTGGCGGGTGGTACTGTTGTAGGAACTGGTATTTCAGCATTTATTACAGTTTTAGGTATTGTTACCAGGATAATGGATCTGAGCATGACTCAGAGATATGTATATGTTTACAAGAATATAATTCTTTTAGGTAGCCTAATCTCATGCTTTTTATATATGTTTGAATTTAATATTATGGTAAGCCCATCATTGCTTATAATAGTTGGATTATTCATGGGTATTTTTGTTGGTATGATAGCATCAGCTTTAGCTGAAACATTAGACGTTTTTCCTTTTGCATCTACCTATATAGGGATAAGTAGGTGGATTTATCTGTGGATTATTGTGCTTATTCTAGGAAAAATAGTTGGATCATTAGTTTATTGGACTGTACCTGGTTTTTATTAATAACTAAAGGAGTATAAAACCATGGAAAAAAAGTATCATCAGATTCCTATCTTAGATTTTGAAGGTAAAAATATAGAGGAAAAGGAAAGCAGGCATGATTTAGATAAAAAACTTATGGAAAATAGAGATGCAAGGAATTCTAGGTCAAGGTTAAGCAATATTATTTCTGAATAAAATTGAATTTAATGAAAAAAATAAATTCTGGAGGTGGGTCAATGGAATCATTAGATGTAAAGCAGAAGAAGATAAATGAAGAATATCAGAAATATGCAAATAGTATAAGCCCAAAGTCCAACACAGTTACCAATTGTATCATGGCATTTTTGGTAGGAGGTCTAATATGCACAATAGGTCAATTAATAAGTAATATAGCTAAAAATTATTATAATATGAATACTGAGGAAGCGTCTGCCACCACATCTATAACTTTAATATTGATAGCCGCATTATTGACTGGTTTAGGACTATATGAAAAAATCGGTAAAAGGGCGGGGGCAGGTTCTGTAGTTCCTATCACAGGATTTTCAAATTCTATAGTTTCCCCGGCTATGGAACATAAAAGGGAAGGTTATGTAATGGGAATAGGTGCAAAAATGTTTTCAGTAGCAGGTCCTGTATTGGTCTATGGTATAACTGCATCAGTAGTAGTAGGTTTAATAAATTACTTTTTTATTAAATGAGGGATATACACGATGGCACAGAACAGAATAGGAGGACAAACTATAGTTTTTAACAATAATCCACCTAAAATCATCTCTAGAGCATCTATAGTGGGAAAAAAGGAGGGAGAGGGTCCTCTAGCTGAATACTTCGATAAAATTTTGGAAGATGATCTATGGGGTGAAAAGACCTGGGAAAAAGCCGAAAGAAGGATGTTTATCGAAACAGCTCAAATGATATTAAATAGAGCTAAAAAGGAACCTACAGATATCAATTATCTTTTTGCAGGGGATTTATTAGATCAGATCATTTCTGCCACCTTTAGTGCAAGGAGCTTAGGTATACCCTATTATGGGCTATACGGAGCTTGCTCCTCCATGACCCAAACTATGTCATTAGGAGCTGCAATGATTGATGGGGGATATGCAAATCATGTTCTTTGTGTTACCTCAAGCCATTTTTGTACAGCTGAAAGGCAATTTCGCTTTCCCTTAGAGATGGGAGTGCAAAGACCTCCAACAGCACAATGGACTGTAACTGGCGCTGGAGGAGTTTTGCTTTCTAGCAGTGGTGAAGGCCCTTGTATAACCCATGCCACTACTGGTAAGGTTATAGACTTTGGAATAAAGGATGCTAATTATATGGGTGCAGCTATGGCCCCCGCAGCAGCTGATACAATAAAAGCACATTTTGAAGATACAGGTCGTGGCCCAGGGGACTATGATCTAATAGTTACTGGTGACTTAGCAAAATACGGACGCCAGTTAACAATCGATTTACTGAAAAAAGAGGGATATGATATAGAAGATAGGTATATAGATTGTGGATGTGAGATTTATAATGAGGAACAGGATGTTCACGCAGGAGCCAGTGGTTGTGCTTGTTCTGCCGTAGTATTAGCAGGATATCTTCTGAAAAAAATTGAGGATGGTGAACTAAATCGTATTCTAATAGCATCTACCGGAGCACTGCATAGCACCATAAGCAGCCAGCAGGGAGATTCAATACCTAGTATTGCTCACGCAATTGTTATAGAAAAGAAGGGATGAACCATGGATTATATCAAAGCCTTTATTACCGGAGGATTGATTTGCGTTATAGGTCAAATACTTATAGACAAAACTAATCTAACCTCTGCTAGAATCCTTGTTCTATTTGTAACTCTAGGAGTAGTATTAACCGGCTTAGGTATATATGAACCAATTGTAGAATTTGGGGGAGCAGGTGCTACTGTACCTCTGCCAGGATTTGGATATGCTTTGGCTAAAGGTGCTATAAAAGGAGTGAAAGAGAAAGGAATTCTTGGTGCTTTTTCCGGAGGAGTCATGGCTACTGCAGGTGGGATAGCTGCAGCTATAGTCTTTGGATATCTAACGGCAGTTTTATTCGATCCAAAATCAAAAAACTAAAAGAGATGGGTTTTTCAGCCCATCTCTTTAATTTATGCTAATTCATTTGATAACTAGTTATTATCATTACTATCTTCATTATTATTTTCATTGCTGTTGGACGAATTTTGATTATCATCATTCGCTGGTTCATTAGGTTCAGGCGTTTGTTTTAGCTTTTCAAGTTCCTTTTCAATAGCTGTAAAAATAGCCTTATCTAATTTTGCCAGATTTTCCATTTCTGTCTGTACCAAGCTTGCATCAAAGATTGGTAACTTTTCTATAGATTCTTCTTTAATAGGTTTCTCTGGGAGTTCTATTTTCCCGTTCTCCAGTGCTTCTTCAAGTTTAGCTATGGCTTTATTTAATTTGTCAGTCTGTTCCTTTGTTAATAAAGGCGAATATTCTGGATTTGCCATATTGGCTTTTACCTGTGCTATCAAATCAATAGCTTGTGCTGATATAGTCTCTCTCTGTTGCTCACCTTCATACCATTCCTTGGTATGTAGAGGACAGAAGTAGGGTCTATCGTTAGGATTGCTATAATCCAGACTGCTCAGCTTATCCAGATTCTTAACCGCCCCTGGTAAATATTTGGCCAGTTCTGCATCCGATAGCTTGCGATAGGGAGAATTCTTAGGAAGTAGAATTGCAGCGGCTTTTGTCCTATGCTCTTGGGGACAATACGGTGATGGTATTTTACCTGAGTAGGGGCAAGCTTCTATCTGGACATGCATATCACATACCTCATCAGGCCCTGGTATAGCATCTTTCGGGAACCATTCCGTTACTAAACCATGATTATTTAGGTCACTGCTGCATAACTGACCATTAGGCCTTTTTCCTGATACTCCACACACTGTAAATCGAACAACATCATCGGGGACAGAATCATAAAAATCTTTATTTTCCAGATCTTCGTGAAGTCTATCCATTATATTTTTAAACAGGGGAGCGGCAAATTTACCGCCTGTAGTACCACTTACAAACTGAGGAGCGTAGTCATCATGGCCTAACCATACCGTCGCAGTATAGTAGGGAGTAAATCCGGCAAAGTAAACACCTCTAAAGTCACTGTTAGTCCCAGTTTTGCCTGCTACGTTGATGTTTTGGCCATTTTTGTTTTTTATTCGTACAGTAGCAGTACCACCATTAACAACGTCCCTCATCCAATCCGTAAGAATAAAGGCAGTACTTTCTTTAAATACCTGACGCGTTACTTGATCCTTTTGAGTGTTGATTATTTCATTTCCATTCTTATCAAGAACTTTAGTAAAGGATATAGGCTCCTGATATATCCCTTTATTAGCTATAGCAGCATATGCACCTGCAACTTCAATCATATTGTTGCCATCGGTTCCAAGAGCCAGACCTGATGGACCTTCGGGCATATGATTGGGATTTAGACCAAGTTCTATTAACTTATCGATGGAATATTCTGTGCCAATTCTTTCTACTACTATCCTACCTGCAACAACATTTAAAGATTTGGCAATACCTCTTCTAACAGTAGTTGGTCCGGTGTAACCGCCTCCTCCATAGTTTCTTGGATGAGATGGCTTACCATCTACGATCCAACCATCCATAGGGGCAGGAATATTCTCTATTATTATTCCACCGGGATAGCCTGCTTCGATAAAAGGTCCATATACCGATAGAGGTTTTATGGTAGAACCCAATGATAGTCTGGCATCAAAAGCTCTATTAAACTGGCGCTTACCAGTAGGGGGTTGTTTTCCACCTACTATAGCTTGAAGCTCTCCAGTATGCTGATCAATTACAACTGCCGCAGCTTGAGGCTGTTCAACTCCCTTAGAATTTATTTTGTGGGCTGAGTTTGCGAATCTAGGCAGGTTGTTATAACTATATACCGCTTCTTCAACAGCCTGTTGTATATCGGGATCCAAGGTAGTATATATATGAAGACCACCAGAATAAATATACTGGTCGGCCTTGCGACGGCCTTCGTCACCCTCCCAACCTTCAAGCTCCATAATTCTATTTCTAACGTCTGCAATAACATATTCAATAAAATATTTCATTGGATAATCGTTGGTGGCTGGCTTTTCTACAATATAAACAGGATTATTATTATAATCAGCCTCATCTATCTTTGCTTCTTCATACTCAGCTTCAGTGATGAAACCATTTTCATACATGGTTCTAAGGACCAGATTGGTTCTATCATAGGTCCATTCTGTTTTATCCCTGGTGTAAGTATTGGCACGGGGATCATAACGCCAGGGATTACGAGTGATACCAGCCAGCATAGCACATTCCCTAAGGGTGAGCTCATTAAGCTCCTTACCAAAATAATCTTTAGCAGCAGCTTTTACTCCATAATTAGAACCGCCTAACCAAATAGTATTTAGATAGGCTTCTAATATTTGGTCTTTAGAGTATCTTTTTTCAAGTTGAATAGCCAGATACATTTCCTGAATTTTTCTCTTATAGGTGACCTCAGGAGTTAATATAGTATTTTTTATAAGCTGTTGGGTTATTGTACTAGCTCCCTGAACACTTTCATTACTTAAGTTATGAATTACCGATCCAAATATTCGCTTAATATCAATACCATTATGGACCTCGAAGCGTAAATCTTCTATAGCAATAAAGGCTTTTTTCAAGGTTTCCGGCATCTCATCAACAGAAGCCCATATACGGTTTTCATACCCATAGTATTCTGTAATAAGATTACCGTATTTGTCATAAATAAAGGAAGTTTCGCTTTGGTCTTGAATCTGAACTACATCCAGTTCAGGAGTAGAATCCAGATAGGCTTTTCCAATTCCTATAACCGCACCGAAACCAGCAAACCCTAATAAAATTAAAAGTAACAAAAACATTCTTACAGTGGTTACAAATATTGATATAAAGAAGTTTGGCTGTCGTCGTTTTCTAACAAAAAACTTGTCCGCAGTACGTTTTTTTTGTCCTTCTTTTTGCTCACCCGTGTTTAAATCTTCTTTTGAATTCTTTATAGAATGGTTTGGCTTAGCATTTGACCTTTTAAAACTACCAAACCACTTTTTCCCTTTACTCATAATATTCCTCCAACTTTAATCAGAAATATTTACTAATTTCATTAACATTATAACATAAGGAATCAATACCTGGAACAATCACTTTGACTTTACACTCTTTTTTTTCTGTGTTATTATAAATAAAGAAATTTTACAGATTTCTTATCTTTCTTGCTAGTTCGGCAACAATTCTTTTGAATGCATAATGTGTTACTGTTTTGTGTGCCTAAATAGCCATTATGATGAAACTAGCAAAAATGGTTGTTAATTATAAGTAGAAGAGGAGGTGGTCCAGGTGGCAGGACATTCTAAATGGGCCAATATAAAACATAAAAAAAGCAAAACTGATGCTCAGAGAGGAAAAATATTTACAAAGATAGGCAGGCAAATCGCGGTAGCAGTCAAAGAGGGAGGTAGCGATCCTGAAACTAATCCTAGATTGAGGGATGCTATAGCAAATGCCAGGGCTGCCAATATGCCTAATGATAATATAATGAGAAGTATAAAGAGGGCTGCAGGGGAATTGGGCAATGTAATCTATGAAGAAATTACTTATGAAGGTTATGGCCCCAATGGAGTTGCTGTTATTGTACAGGCTCTTACTGATAACCGAAATAGAACTGCTGGTGAAATGAGATACATCTTTGATCGCAGTGGAGGAAGCTTAGGTGCTACCGGTTGCGTATCCTGGATGTTTGATAGAAAAGGGCTTATTGTCATAGAGAACTCAAACGACATTGACGAAGATGAACTAATGCTTCAGGCCTTGGAGGCCGGAGCTGAGGATATAGAGCTGGAGGATGAACTTTTTGAAATTTTAACAGATCCGGCAGAATTTACTCAAGTTAGAGAAGGACTGGAAAAGAATGGATATACAATAGCTTCTGCTGAAGTGGCAATGCTCCCTCAAAATTTTGTACAATTAACCGGTGAACAATATGAAAAAGCCTTATCATTGTTTGAAAAGTTAGAAGACCATGACGATGTTCAAAATGTTTACCACAACCTTGAATTAAATGATTAGGGAATGTTAATTCATTCTATTGTCAAAAAGAAAAACCTGCGCATATACTGAATCAAAATAGTGTATGTGGAGGTTTTTTATGTTGTATAGGACAAGTGAACATAAACCTTATGATAGAAATGCTGCTATAGTTTATTCTGATCAATGGGCATTAGGTAGAAATCCATTGTATCTTGATTATTCTAATCTTGGAGGGGATTGTACTAATTTTATTTCCCAATGTCTATACGCTGGGAGCCAAGTAATGAATTATGACATCTATATGGGATGGTACTATATAGATGGTAATCGTAAAGCCCCTGCATGGACAGGAGTTGAATTTTTATATCAATTTTTGACTAGAAGGATTGCCTCCCCTGGCCCTTATGGTAGAGAAGTCTCCATGTTTGAAGTCCAGCCGGGAGATATAATACAGCTTAGTTTCAACCAAGAAGGAAGATTTGGGCATTCATTATTTATTACCCAGTGCGGTAGCCCTCCTAGATTGGATAATATATTAATCAATACTCATTCACGGGATAGATTTAGATATCCTTTGACAGGATATTCTTGGAAATATATTCGTTTTATAAAAATCCTAGGTGTCTGGAATTAGAATAATAGGTAATAGGTATAAAATAGTATAAAATGGAAACACTATAATCCAAATAATGTCCGGAGGGATTGTAGTGTTTTATAAAAATAAATATATTTTAGCCATTTTACTAGTGTTAACAATGATGGTTGGTGGCTATGCCTTAGGAATTTATATAGGTCAGCATCGTCTTGAAGAAAACTTGAAAAATAACAATGAAGACCAGGGATTTGAGACCATGCAAGCTACTAAACAAGATGATAGGGAAATTGTTGGTAAAGGATTTTCAGTAGCGGATATTATAAATGAGAACACCCTACTAATTTTTGAAACAAATTATACCGCTTGCAATGACAAAAGAGTAGAGGAGCGAAAAGCTAATGAGGATGAAATAGGCTTAAATAGACAGGAATTAGAATCTAATTTTCCAGAATGGGATGTCTATGAATTTTCGTCTAGTAAGGTAATTTTAACTAAGGAGCTGGATGACTATTGTCCAAATCACTTTATTTTAAAGGATAAGGATGGCATGATAGTAATCTATATGCCTTCTAAAGGTGAGAATGAAAGCAGGAGTATTCAAAATACCCAAATACCTATAAATAAACTACCCCCTGATTTTCAGGACGAGATTAGAAAAGGGCTGGTCATTGACTCACTGCAAGAGGTTGAGTATTTTTTGGAAAGTTTAGAGAGCTAAATTCTTTGAATTAAAGCCCTCCTAAGCTTTTAGGGGGGATTTTCTATTGCCATTTGTAATAGAAAAGAGTAAAATACTATTAATGACTGTTTTGAGGGGAAGGGTATGAATGACGGAACTAAAGCAAAGAATTATGGATGCACAGACCATAGTAGTAAAGGTAGGTACATCTACTATAACCCATGCTAATGGTAGCATGGATTTTCATTTAACAGAGAAACTAGTTCGGGTTTTAGCAGACTTGAGAAGTGATGGAAAAAATATTGTATTAGTTACATCAGGGGCAATTGGAATTGGCCGTTTTCGTATGAGCATATCGGATAGACCTAGTTCTCTGCCTCAAAAACAAGCCTTAGCAGCCATTGGACAGGTTAGCCTAATGCATTACTACTCCAAACTGTTTAGTGAATATGACCAAATTGTGGCTCAAGTTCTTATAACTCGTGATGTTGTTGATGATGAGCTTAAAAAACAAAATACTTATAATACATTTTGTACCTTACTAGACTACGGAGTCATTCCTATTGTTAATGAGAATGATACGGTTGCCACTGAGGAGATAGAGCCTATTTTTGGCGATAATGATACTTTATCGGCTGTTGTTGCTGAGCTAATCGGTGCAGATCTTTTGATATTACTTTCAGATATCGAAGGATTATATGATAAAAATCCAAAGGCACATGAGGATGCAAACTTAATCCCTATCATATATGATGTTTGCAACCAAGTTATAGAAGGAGCAGAGGATACCAATAACAATTTGGGTACAGGAGGTATGAAGACAAAAATAGGAGCTGCTCGGATTTGTAGTGAAGCTGGTATCCCAATGATTATTACTAATGGCAACGATCCTGATCATATATATGAGATACTAGAGGGTAAAGATGTAGGTACTTTATTTGTTCCAAAGATGAATAGATAACGATGAATGCTGGTCAAAGGAGCATTTTATAATAATAAATAGCAGAAAGGGGTGTTGATTTTGATAGTTGCAAAAAAGGTAAGGTTGGCTAAAGAGGCCAGTAAAAGTTTAGGAGTTTTATCATCAGCTCAAAAGGATCAAGCGTTGGAGGCCATGGCTTGTGCTTTAGAAAGTAATATGTCTCAAATAATAGAGGAAAACCAAATAGACGTGAGAATAGCCAAGGAAAATAAACGATCTAAGGCATTGATTGACCGTCTGGTTCTTAATGAGAATAGGGTAAAAGCTATGGCACAGGGACTTAGGGTGATCAAATCCCTTCCAGATCCAGTAGGGGAGGTAATATCACAATGGAGGAGACCCAATGGCTTGCAAATAGGTCAGAAAAGGGTGCCTCTAGGAGTGGTAGGAATAATTTACGAATCCCGTCCCAATGTAACCGCTGATGCCATAGGTTTATGTCTAAAGACAGGCAATGCTGTTGTATTGAGAGGTAGCTCTGAGGCAATTCATTCAAATAAGGCTATCGTAAAGGCAATGACAGAGGCTGCTTACAGTGCTGGTATTCCTCATGGTTCTGTTCAGCTAGTAGAAGATACCAGCAGAGAAAGTGTTCAAGAATTGATTAAGCTTAATGGTTTGGTAGATGTTGTTATACCAAGAGGTGGTGCGGGACTAATTAATACTGTAGTAGCAAATGCCACTGTGCCTGTTATTGAAACGGGAGTAGGTAATTGCCATGTATATGTAGACGGAGAATGCAATCATGATATGGCAGTGGATATTGTAGTAAATGCCAAAACCCAAAGGCCCGGAGTATGCAATGCTGCAGAAACTCTATTGGTGGATAAGACTATTGCAGCAGGGATTTTACCTAGGATCGTAGATAAACTTAAGGAAATGAATGTTGAAATACGGGGCTGCGAAAAAACTCGTGAGATTGTACCCGAGGTTCTACCTGCCAGCTCAGAGGATTGGTCAGAGGAATATTTAGACTATATTTTAGCTGTAAAGGTAGTGGATGGCATAGATGATGCCATAGATCATATCAATAAATATGGAAGCGGACATTCCGAAGCTATAGTTACCTCAAACTATTTTAACGCAGAAAAATTTCTTAATTATGTAGATGCAGCAGCAGTATATGTAAACACATCTACAAGGTTTACCGATGGCTTTGAATATGGTTTTGGGGCTGAGCTGGGGATTAGTACCCAAAAGCTGCATGCAAGGGGACCTATGGGCCTAAAAGAGTTGACTACTATTAAGTATATTATTAGAGGACAGGGTCAAATAAGGAAATAGTAAAAATCTAATTGACAAATATAACAATATAATGTATTATAGTTTCAAATTATTATACCATAGCTTGTCGGGGGTTATAGCGTGAGAGTAACTATGAGAATGAGCGTATACATGCTGATGATGTCTATGATGATGTCCATGCTAATGTGCATGTACATGTGTTTCCGTGCTCAAAAAAGAATCATAGTTGCTCGAATGAACAAATTTACTCATTTTTTAGTTGGTTATTGAGTTGGGGAATTGTGTATTTTATGAGACTCAACTAACAAGTTTAGATAATAGACTTGAAACAGGTTCATTCGAGAACCTGTTTTATTTTTTGTATAGTTTGGAAAGGGAGGACGATGAATGGATATAAATGAGCCTATTATTTCCCTGCGTGGTGTTACAAAAGTCTTCAATACTAAGGAATCTGAAGTAGATGCTTTAATAGATATTGATCTGGACATATATCAGGGTGAGATATATGGCATCATTGGTCAAAGTGGTGCTGGTAAGAGTACACTAGTAAGGTGCATAAATTTCCTTGAAAGACCAACCAAGGGTTCGGTTATATTCGATGGCCAAAACCTTGGGAACTTATCTCTAAAAGAACTATTAAAGGTTAGGCAATCAATAGGTATGATTTTCCAGCAGTTTAACCTACTCATGCAACGAACAGTGCTAAGAAATATATGCTACCCCTTGGAGATAGCCGGTGTCCCCAAAAAGGAAGCTAAACAAAGAGCAGTTGAATTGTTAGAGATGGTTGGACTTACTGATAAAATAAACGCATATCCATCTCAATTATCTGGAGGACAAAAGCAGAGGGTTGCCATAGCTAGGGCAATTGCAACTAAACCTAAGGTTTTGCTGTGTGATGAAGCCACTAGCGCATTAGATCCTATGACGACACGATCTATATTAGAGCTGCTTAAGGATATTAACCAAAGATTTGGCATAACCATTGTTATTATTACCCATGAAATGGATGTTATTGAAACAATCTGTGACAAAGTTGCCATTCTTGAAAATGGTAGAATTGTTGAAAGAGGAAAAGTAGAAGATGTATTTGTAAATCCAAAATCCAATGCAGGCAAAAGGCTTGTATTTAAATCCGACGAGCAGTTTTCAGAATTTGGATCTGAAAAGGTTTATCGGATAGTTTTCAATGGCCAATCTGCATTTGAACCCATTATATCTAATATGGTTGCAAAATTTAAAGCACCTGTAAATATTTTATTTGCTAATACAAAAAACATAGGCGGAAAAGCTTTTGGGCAGATGTTAATTCAATTGCCTGAAGATAGAATAATAACTATGCAAATGCTTGGTTATCTAGAAGAGCGTGCCGTTAGGTATGAGGAGGTGACCCAGGATGCTTGATGCTCAGACCTTATCTATGATTGGTAAAGGTATAATTGAAACATTGTATATGGTAATTGTTTCTACAGCGTGTGCATATGCTATAGGCCTTCCCATTGGACTTATACTAGTGATAACTGATAAAAATGGTATTCGTCCTTGTCCTATTATAAGTAAAGTGCTTGGATTTATTGTAAATTTACTCAGATCAGTGCCCTTTGTAATACTTATGATATCGGTGACTCCACTGACCAGGAAAATTGTAGGTACTACCCTTGGAACATCTGCTACTATCGTGCCTTTGGTTATTGCTTCAGCGCCATATATTGCAAGGCTTGTAGAATCTTCTATTAAAGAAGTTGATGCTGGTATAATAGAAGCAGCAAGGGCGATGGGAACAGGCACCTTTAGGCTAATATATAAAGTTTTACTCCCGGAGGCCAAACCGTCATTAATGGTAGGAGGTGCCATCGCTATAACTACAATATTGGGCTATTCTGCAATGTCCGGCTTTATAGGCGGTGGTGGTCTAGGAGATATTGCTGTGAGATATGGATATTACAGAAGCGAATCAGATATCCTTATAGTAACAGTAGCCGTGTTAATTATTATCGTTCAAGGCTTCCAAGAATTAGGAATGCGATTGGCAAAACGTAGTGATAAAAGAAGTTAATATTTTATTATAAATAAATTTAATATTAAAAAATGTAGTATGGAGGTAAAGTGATGAATAAGAAAATTTTATTAACTATTATTTCAATTATTCTATCCTTAGTATTATTAGCTGGTTGTGCTACTGCCGGTCGTGAAGGCAAAAATGACTCTTCAGAGGAAAGGGCTTCAGAAAATTTTGCTGTTAATCAGGAAGGAAATAGCAATTCTACTAACGAAAATAATGCAGATAAGGAAAACGATAATGGATCTTCAGAAGAGAATACTGTGATAAAAATTGGTGCTACTCCTGCTCCTCATGCAGAAATTCTCGAAAAGGCCAATGAAATTTTAAAAACCAAAGGATATACTCTTGATGTTGTAGAATTCACTGACTATGTTCAACCTAATATTGCTGTAAATGATGGAGAATTAGATGCAAATTATTTCCAGCATCAACCATATCTTGATGCTTTCAATGAAGAAAAAGGGACCGATCTAGTATCAATTGCAATCATTCACTATGAGCCTTTTGGCATATACGCTGGAAAAACAGCTTCTTTAGATGAATTAAAGGATGGAGCAACAGTGGCAGTTCCCAATGATACTACCAATGAAGCAAGAGCCTTGCTCTTACTTGAGGCTCAAGGGTTAATTAAACTAAAAGAGGATGCTGGGCTCAAAGCAACTGTAAACGATATTTCTGAAAATCCAAAAAACTTAGAGATTATAGAAATAGAAGCTGCTCAGATACCTCATTCTCTCCAAGACGTTGATATTGCTGTTATCAACGGAAACTACGCTATCGAAGCTGGATTAAAAGTCGCTAAAGACGCTTTGGCAACTGAGGATGCTGACTCTATCGGTGCTACAACTTATGGTAATGTGGTAGCGGTGAAAAAGGGAAATGAGGATAATGAAGCTATAAAAGCTCTTGTGGAAGTTTTGAAAAGCGAAGAAATTAAGAAGTTCATAAATGACACATATGAGGGTGCAGTAGTACCTCTTGAATAAAAATAATAAAAGGGCAAGAAACCAAAAGTTCTTTGCCCTTTTATTATTCTTCTACTACTTACTTATTTCCTCTAACCATTTTGAAGCTTCCTCAATTGCAGATTTCATATAAGATGGGGAAGGCCCCCCTGGTACATTTCTCTGGTTTACACAGGTTTCTAAAGATATGGCATCAAAGATATCTTCTTCAAATATGGAGGAAAATTCTTTGTATTCATCTAAGGATAAATCCAATAAAGATTTCCCCTCTTTTATACAATAAAGAACTAATTTTCCCACTACCTCATGTGCACTTCTAAAGGGAAGACCTTTCTTAACTAAGTAGTCAGCTGCATCGGTAGCATTGGTAAAGCCTTTAGAAGCTTGATCATACATTTTCTCTTTATTAAAAGTAGTGGTCTTAATCATATGGGTGAAGATGTCTATACATTTTATAACAGTATCTATGCTATCAAAAAGTGCTTCCTTGTCTTCCTGCATATCCTTGTTGTAAGCCAAGGGTAAGGCTTTCATAACAGTTAGTATAGTAACAAGATTTCCATACACCCGTCCAGTCTTGCCTCGGATCAATTCAGCAACATCAGGGTTTTTCTTTTGTGGCATAATGCTGCTTCCGGTGCTGTATCCATCATCCATTTCCGCAAATTGAAATTCTTGACTAGCCCATAATATAAGCTCCTCGCAAAATCGGCTAAGATGCATCATAATTATAGCGCAGCAACTTAAAAATTCTATAATAAAATCACGGTCGCTAACGGCGTCAAGACTATTTCTAGTAATGGATGAAAAACCTAACTCTTGGGCTACCCAATTCCTATCTAGGGCATAGGTAGTTGAAGCTAAAGCACCTGATCCTAGTGGCATAGAATCAACTCGCTTTTTGCAGTCTAATAATCTTTCAATATCTCGCCTAAACATTTCAAAATAGGCCATGAGATGATGGGCCAGGGTAATGGGCTGAGCTTTTTGAAGATGAGTATAGCCTGGCATAATGGTTAGAGTATGCTCCTGGGCTATTTTTACCAACGCTTTTTCCAGGTTTACAAGTAGGCCTATTATTTGGTTTATCATATCTTTGGTATACATGCGGACATCTAAAGCTACCTGATCATTTCTACTCCGACCAGTGTGGAGTTTTTTTCCTACCTCGCCAATTTCTTGAATCAACAAGTTTTCTATATTCATATGGATATCTTCGTTAGATATACTAAATTTTACCTGTCCATTCTCTATATCCTTTAATATTTTTTCTAGACCTGAGACTAGCTTTTGAGATTCTTCCAGGGAGATTATACCTTGCTTACCCAGCATTTTTGCATGAGCAATGCTTCCTAATATATCTTGTTTATATAATCTATAGTCAAAATGAATAGATGAATGGAAATCGTCTACTTCCTTGGCGGTTTGTTTTTCAAACCGTCCTCCCCATAGTTTCATTGTCAACCCTTCCTTTTTTCTTCCATTAATGCTCGTATTGTTAGAGGCAATCCAAAGAGATTAATAAAGCCTTCTGCGTCTTTTTGGTTATATACGCTATCTTCACCAAATGTAGCAAACTCCTCGCTGTAGAGGGAGTAAAGAGACTTAACGCCAGCAGGAGTACAATTACCTTTGTATAGCTTAAGCCTTACAGTACCAGTAACAGTTTTTTGAGTACTATCCACAAAGGCAGACAGGGCTTCCCTAAGAGGAGTATACCAGTTGCCATCGTATACCAACTCAGCAAACTTAATGGCGATTTGCTGTTTGTATTGGAAAGTAGCTCGGTCTAAGGTAATGCTCTCTAATTCATGATGGGCAGCGTATAATATAGTTCCTCCCGGGGTTTCATAAACGCCCCTAGACTTCATTCCCACTAAGCGGTTTTCTACCATGTCAGCAATTCCAATACCATGTTTAGCACCAATTTTGTTAAGGGTTTCTATTAATTCAACTGGTTTATATTTTTGTCCGTTAACTGCAACGGGAATTCCCTCTTCAAAATCTATTTCAACATATTCTGGTTCATCTGGTGCCAGATGGGGTGGGGTACATATGAGATATACATTCTCCTGCGCCTCATTCCATGGATCTTCTAGATCCCCACCTTCATGGCTCAAGTGCCAGAGATTCCTATCCATACTATATGGATGTTCTTTAGTAACTGGAATGGGTATATTTCGTTCTTTGGCATAGTCTATTGCGTCTTCCCGAGATTTTATATCCCAAATTCGCCAGGGAGCGATAATTTTTAGGTGAGGATTAAGTGCTTTTATAGTTAGTTCAAATCGGACCTGGTCATTGCCCTTACCTGTTGCTCCATGAGCAATAGCTATGGCGCCTTCCTTTTCAGCTATTTCTACTAATCGCTTTGCTATAACAGGACGTGCCATGGAAGTGCCAAGAAGATATTTGCCCTCGTAAATAGCACCAGCTTTTAGAGTAGGAAAGATAAAGTCTGTTACAAACTCCTCTTGTAAATCTTCAATATAAATTTTGCTGGCTCCCGTATTAATAGCCTTTTCTTTTAAAGGGGCTAGCTCTTCGCCCTGGCCAACATCACCTGCTACGGCAATAACCTCATAATCATAGTTTTCTTTGAGCCAAGGTATTATAATGGATGTATCCAATCCACCTGAATAAGCAAGAACTACTTTTTGTTTTTGTGACATAAAAAAACCTCCTTTTCAAATTATAAATTATTATACATAAAAATGCATAAATATGCAAGATTATTTTTTATCTATTTATATCTCCATTGACAGATTAAAGGAAAAGGCATAATATTACTATAGCAACATAAGATTAGTTATTATATATCAACTGATATATAGTAGTATTCTTTAAAGAATAAAAGCATAAGGACAGGGATTTTATATGATTGTTTTAGGCATTGACCCGGGAATGGCCATTGTAGGCTATGGTGTAGTGGAGAAGAAAGGTCATATACTAAAGCCTATAGATTATGGTGTCATTACCACTCCTTCAGATATGGAGGCACCACAAAGATTGGTAGCCATATACGATTCGATCCAAGAGCTTATTTCCCGTTATCAGCCCGACGAAGTAGCTATAGAAGAGCTGTTTTTTAATAAAAATGTTAAGACGGCTATAACTGTAGGGCATGCAAGAGGTGTGGCAGTACTAGCTGCTGCAAAGACCGGATTGAATCTTTATGAATATACTCCATTACAAGTAAAACAATCCGTCGTCGGATACGGTAGAGCGGAAAAAACACAGGTACAGCAGATGGTGAAGTCATTGTTAAGTCTTAAGGAAATTCCTAAACCCGATGATGCAGCTGATGCCTTGGCTGTAGCTATATGTCATATTCATTGTGCCGATATGGGTAGGAAATACGGCTGTAGATCATTCTGTTAATGTCTGGGAAAGGAGTATAGGATGTTTGCATATATAAAAGGAATCTTGCAAGAAGTTCATCCCCAAAGAGTAGTATTGGAGGCAGGAGGCATTGGGTATGAGATAAAGGTCGCTAAGTCCTTGGTGCCTAAACTTCCCGAGAAGGGGAATATGGTTAAAATTTATACATATTTTAGTGTTCGGGAAGATGCCCAAGAACTATATGGATTTTTTGATAGGGAGGAAAAGGCTATCTTCGAGAAGCTAATTACAGTATCGGGTATTGGACCTAAAGTAGCTATGGGAATACTGTCAGCCTTAACTCCAACCCAAATAGCATTGGCCATAGTTACCAATGACATAAAAAGTCTTTGTACTGCTCCTGGTGTAGGCAAGAAAACAGCTCAGAGGATGATATTGGAATTAAAGGAGAAAATTGATCAAGAGGCACTAATGGGGCAAGTAGATTCTCAGTTAGACAGTGATTTTGCAGGCTATCAAAACGAAGTGATTGAGGCTTTGGTTGCATTAGGGTATCAACCACAGGAGGCCAAACAGGCATTAGATTCAATAGAAGATAAAAATCAGGACGTTTCTACATTAATTAGGCTGTCCCTTAAATTACTGGATAGACCCTAGGATATACTAAAAGAAGGGAATGAAAGTTATATGCAAGAGGAAGAAAGAATTATTACCTCTACAATGATAGAAGGGGATAATGATATTGAGTATAGCCTGAGACCAAGAACATTGGATGAATATATAGGTCAAGAAAAGCTTAAGGAAAAACTCAATATTTTTATTGAGGCCACAAAACAGCGTTCTGAAGCCTTAGATCATGTATTATTGTATGGCCCTCCAGGTTTAGGCAAAACTACTCTGGCTAATATTATTGCCAATGAATTAGGCGTAGGAATTAGGATCACTTCAGGTCCCACCATAGAAAAGCCTGGAGATTTGGCTGCCATATTAACTAATTTAGGGGATATGGATGTACTTTTTATTGATGAGATCCATCGCTTAAACAGAACCGTAGAGGAGATATTATATCCTGCTATGGAAGATTTTGCTCTGGATATCATTATAGGAAAGGGTCCCAGTGCCCGATCCATTAGACTGGATTTACCTAGATTTACTTTAATAGGCGCAACCACTCGGGCCGGTATGCTTACTTCTCCCTTAAGAGACAGGTTTGGGATAATAAATAGGATGAATCTGTATAATAAGAAGGAGTTAAAACAAATTGTAACAAGGTCAGCAGGAATATTGGGAGTAGAGATTCATGAAGACGGCGCTGAAGAAATAGCTAAACGTTCAAGGGGAACTCCTAGAGTTGCTAATCGCCTGCTGAAACGAGTTAGGGATTATGCACAAATAAAGGCTGATGGTGTTATTACCCTGGAAGTGGCCTGTGAAGCACTAGATTTACTTGATGTTGATTCTGTTGGATTAGATGAGGTAGATCGTAAGATCTTACTCACTATGATTGAGAAGTTCGGTGGAGGTCCAGTAGGAATTGATACTTTAGCTGCATCAACAGGTGAAGAAACTATTACCATTGAGGATGTGTATGAACCTTATCTATTGCAATTGGGTTTTATCGCTAGAACACCTAGAGGCAGGGTTGTGACTCCTCTGGGATATAAGCATATGGGTATATCTTATGAGGAGCAAACTACATTATTATAAAGAAGAATAGTCATTATAAGATAAGTTATTATAATTTATTGTGCTAATTTCAATACTTATTGATATATGAACATAAAGTGCTATTTATCGTTCACTTATAATAGCACATCATAGATTATGTAGTTAAGTTTAGAACATCTAAGAAAAGAGAAGGAGAAGGACTTTGAAAGTATCAGACTTTGATTATTATCTACCTGAAGAATTGATAGCCCAACATCCCTCTCCAATAAGGGATCAATCTAGAATGTTGGTCTATCACAGGAAAAGCAAAAAAATAGAGCATAGAATATTTTCTCATATAAAAGAGTATCTTAAGCCAGGGGATTGTCTGGTTATAAATGATACAAGGGTTATACCCGCAAGACTTTATGGACAAAGAGAAGATACAGGTGGTAAGGTAGAGCTTTTGTTATTGGAAAAAAAGGAAGGAGATAGGTGGCAAACTTTAGTGAAGCCTGGTAAAAGGGTAAGGGTTGGATCAAGATTAGTATTTGGTAATGGTATTTTAAGAGCCGAAGTAATAGATATTTTGGAAGATGGTTCACGAATAATTGAATTTTTTTATACAGGAATATTTGAGGAAATTTTGGACCAAGTAGGAATTATGCCATTGCCACCCTATATACATGAAAAATTAGATGAGAAGGAAAGATACCAGACTGTATACAATAGGTTTGCCGGTTCATCAGCTGCTCCTACTGCAGGTTTACATTTTACCAAAGAACTTCTGGCTGATATAGAAAAAATGGGTGTAAAGATTGCAAGGATTACTCTTCATGTTGGTCTGGGTACATTCAGACCTGTTAAGGTAGAGGAGATAAAAGAACATAAAATGCACTATGAGACTTACCATGTATCCCATGAAGCGGCTCATACCATAAACCAGTGCCGGAAAAATGGGGGCAGAATAATAGCAGTGGGAACTACCTCGACCCGCACATTGGAATCTGTAGCCGATGATAATGGTCTTATACATCCTGGATCAGGAAAAACGGATATCTTTATCTATCCTGGTTACACTTTTAAAGGTATAGACGGGTTAATAACCAATTTCCACCTACCAAAATCTACTCTAATTATGCTGGTTGCAGCTTTCATTGGTAAAGAAGAGGTATTGAATATATATAAAATAGCAGTGGAAGAAAAATATAGATTTTTTAGTTTTGGAGATGCTATGTTAATACTCTAATTTGTTAATTTTACGGAGGTGACTAGATATTTTTGAATTTGAATTAATAAAGACATGTGCAAGGACAGGGGCCAGGCTTGGGAAACTCCATACCCCCCATGGAACAATTGATACTCCTGTCTTTATGCCTGTAGGTACCCAAGCAACTGTAAAGGCAGTTACTCCTAAGGTTTTAGAAGAGCTTGAAGCCGAGATAATACTATCAAATACCTATCATTTATACTTAAGGCCAGGACATGAACTGATAAATGAGGCCGGTGGACTTCATAAGTTTATGAATTGGAATAGGCCTATCCTTACGGATAGTGGAGGATTTCAAGTGTTTAGCCTGGCCGATTTAAGAAAGATAAGTGAAGATGGGGTAGAATTTCAATCCCATTTAGATGGTTCATATCATTTTTTTACGCCTGAGAAGGTTATGGAAATAGAAAATAATTTAGGTGCCGATATAATAATGGCTTTTGATATATGTTCTCCCTATCCTCGTAGTTATGATGATGCAAAAGAGGATTTAGAGATAACATTAAAATGGGCCAAAAGGTGTAAAGATGCTCACCAGCGAAAAGACCAGGCTCTATTTGGTATCATTCAAGGTGGCATGTATGATGATTTGCGTCTTAGAAGCCTACAAGAAATGTTGGAGTTGAATTTCCCAGGTTATGCAGTGGGAGGATTGAGCGTAGGAGAACCAAAACATCTTATGTATGAAGTGCTTGATGTACTAAATCCAGTTATGCCTGCAAAAAAACCTAGATACCTAATGGGAGTCGGTTCTCCAGATTGTCTAGTAGAAGGAGTTATGAGGGGAATAGATATGTTTGATTGTGTCCTGCCTACTCGGATTGCTCGAAATGGCACTGCTATGACCAGTCAGGGTAAAGTAGTAGTGCGTAATGCAACTTATCAACGAGATTTTACTCCCCTAGATCCCAAATGTGATTGCTATACCTGCCAGAATTTCACTAAGGCTTACCTAAGGCACCTAATAAAAGCAGGAGAGATATTATCTTCAATTTTGATTACTATCCACAATATCAGGTTTTTAATTAACTTGATGAAAAATATACGAAAGGCCATATGGGAAGACAGATTACCTGAGTTTAGACAAAGTTTTTTTGAACAGTATGGATATAAAGAATATTTGTGATTTATGAATTTAGCTTTGCCATATTTAGCCTTATAAGGTATAATAAATAAATAATTAAACTACATATCTATAGATATGGAGATTGACAAGAATCAATTTTTTGGTAAAGGAGGGAAAGACATGTTATTAAATGCTGCTACAGGTGTACCAGAGGCAGGAGCTGCAGGTTTATTTGCCAGCTTTTTACCTATTATATTGATGATAGTAGTTTTCTATTTTATAATTATTCGTCCCCAGAGAAAAAGGGAGAAAGAAAATAGAGAGATGCTTGCTTCCCTGACTGTAGGAGATAATATTACTACCATTGGTGGAATATGCGGTAAGATTGTTGCTATTCGTGAAGATGTTATTACAGTAGAAGTAGGCGTTGATAAGGTAAAGTTGGTTTTTGAACGTTGGGCTGTTAGAAGTGTGGACAAGATTACAGCTGATTAGAAGACTGGGCTGACCCTTAAAGTCGATAGAAAACCGGCTTGGGTAGCCCTTTTTGTATTTAAGAAGCAATTCCCCATACCCATTGAAATTGGTATATATACCCTTTTGGCTGCATATTTTATATTAAGCTTATTGTATTTGGTGATATGTATAAAATTAGGTATAGCAGCCAAAAAATATAAAGGGGATGGGAACCATGAAAAAAATCCGAAGAACTTCCAGCAGACAAGGTTCTGGATCAGTCGCGGGTGATATTATAGCCATTTTAAGGAGTTCGTTAATTGCCATTATTATTTCATTAATCTGCTTTACCATATTTGCTGCTATCATAAAATTAGCAGATATGCAAGAATCAATAATTCCACCAGTTGTTCAGGTGGTGCGTACCCTGAGTATAGCTTTTGGTGGTATGCTAGCAGCCAGAGCAAGCCGAAAAATGGGATGGCTTAAAGGCTGCATCACAGGAATACTGTATATTTTCTTGGCTTTTATAATTAGCTCCCTATTCGGTGATTTTCACATTATGGGATCCTTGATTTTTTCAGATCTTCTTTTAGGAGCAGTTGCAGGTGCAGTAGGCGGTATTATAGGAGTCAATATTTAATATAATCAAATTTCTTGCAGAAAGGCTATAGCTATTGTATAATTGTGTTACAGTCGTATTTATAATTGGTGCCAAGGAGGAATAATTATGAGTCATATTAAAACGTTACATAAGGGTAATTTGAAGAAAACTATTTTAAAATCAGGATGCGGCGAATGCCAGGCTTCTTGCCAGTCTGCTTGCAAGACCTCATGTACAGTCGCGAATCAAAATTGCGAACAAAAATAGTAGATTAGGATTAATAAGGTTTTGATTTATATTTTTAATAGCAGTGGCGTTGCTACTGCTATTTCTATGTATGCTTAGTTATCTACTATTCAGATCTACTATATTCAGATTTTGGGAAATTTGAAGACTATTGACTGACATCCTTCAAAGTAATATAATTGTTAGAGTGACATTTTATGTAGTAAAACAAATTTCTGTTAGAAGCTAGTTTGGCTTGGAAAGGAAAAGAGGGGGATACAATATGAAGGGAAAAAGCGGCTGGAAGCTGCTACTTATTATTTTTATTATAGGATTTTTTTCCTACGTGGCATTAAACGGAATATCCCTATGGGGACCTTATGAGATTCCTCCATTAGGACAACAAGTACGTCAGGGGTTAGATCTTAAGGGAGGTCTATATGTTGTTTATGAGGCCAAAGTAGAGCCTAATGACCCTGATAAGGATAGTAAGATCACTGGTGCTATGAGGGTTATCCGAAATAGATTGGATAAGGAAGGTCAGAACGAGGCAACTGTTGCTAGACAGGGAGATAATAGAATCCAGGTAGAAATCCCAGGGATCAAAAATCCTAGGGAGCTTGCAGATATACTGGCCAAGCCTGCTGTCCTGGAATTTGAAGGACCTGAAGGGGATATAATTATAACTGGTAAAGATGTAAAATCTGCAAAACCTGCCTATGGCCCTGGTCAGACTGCAGTAGTTGACTTTGAACTTCATTCTGAAGGTGCTGATAAATTTGCAGAGGCAACTACCAAATACCAGGGACAGGTCATTAGGATTTTGTTAGATAATAATCCTATATCCGAACCTATAGTAAATAGCCCTATAACAGGAGGCAAAGGTATCATTGAAGGTATGAAGGATATAGAAGAAGCAAAACAGCTGGCTAATTTGATTGAAAGTGGTGCCCTGCCTGTAGAACTGGAGCAAGCAGAGATCCGCACAATAGGTGCTACACTAGGTGTTAATGCTCTTAATCAGGCTATTTTAGCTGGTACAATAGGTGTAATAGCAGTGCTACTGTTTATGCTGCTGTATTACAGACTACCAGGTTTGGTAGCTGATCTGGCTTTAGTTGCATACATCATAATAGTAATGACAGTTATAGTAATTGCCAAGATAACTTTAACTCTCCCAGGTATTGCTGGTATTATATTATCAGTGGGCATGGCTGTAGATGCCAATGTTATTATATTTGAAAGAATTAAAGAGGAAGCACGAACAGGTAAAACCTTAAGAGCAGCGTTGGATATGGGATTTACCAAGGCTTTTAGAGCTATCTTGGACTCTAATATAACTACTTTAATTGCTGCCATCGTCCTCCTTTATTTTGGGACAGGACCTATACAAGGGTTTGCTAAAACTCTGATAATAGGAATCATAGCAAGTATGTTTACAGCTATTTCCTTTACCCGCTACGTTTTAAAGCTGGTTATGGGGCTTAACATCAAGAATAAAAAGCTTTATGGTATATAAGGGAGGCATATAAGGATGAATTTTAATATTGTTAAGAATTTTAAAATATGGATTGCCATACCCCTAATAATTATCCTCATTGGAGTTGGCGTTATAGCAGTACGAGGGCTTAACCTAGGTATAGATTTTATTGGCGGTAGCACAATATATGCCAGTATTGGTTCCCCCTTTAATGTGGATGATATACGTGCCATTGTCAATGAACAGAGTGTGGATGCTGATATATTAAGTGCTGGTCAGGATAATCAGGATGCTATTATTAAAATGAGGTATATGGAAAATCAACAAGAAATTCATGAAAATATAGTCAAAGGACTTCAAGAAAAATACAACCTGGCTTCTGATGCCATAAGTATAGATTATGTTGGTCCTACTATGGGAAGGACATTAATCCAGAATGCAGTTATGTCTGTATTGATAGCTGGAGCTTTGATGCTGGTATATATTTGGATTAGATTTGAGCTAGTTTCTGGTGTAGCTGCTGTTATTGTTTTGCTTCATGACGTTTTTATAATGATTGCAGTAACAGCTATTACAGGAATACAGATTAATAGCTCCTTTATTGCGGCTATCCTTACCATAGTTGGTTATTCTATAAATGATACTATAGTTGTTTTTGATAGGGTTAGGGAGAATATAAAACAATTAGGAAGAAAAATGACTATGTCAGAGATTGTTGATGAAAGTATAAGACAAAGTATTACCAGGACACTTAATACCTCCCTCACTACCATATTCGCGGTAGCTACCTTGTATGTTTTGGGGGTTGAATCTATAAAGGATTTCACTCTGCCCATTATAGTAGGCCTTATTGCAGGAACTTATTCGTCTGTATTTATAGCAGGATCCTTATGGGCTTTATGGGATGAAAAGTCCAAATCTCGAAAAATGGCTACAGCAAAATAGAAGATTAAAAGCTTCCTACAGGAAGCTTTTAATTTTGATAATACAGGAAATTAAGGTGAAGTTTATGGAGATGTTTGAACCTATTAATCCTTCTATAGACGATATAGAAACTATGATAGAGCTATTTAAAAACGCTTTGGATATTTCCAGGGTAACATCTAGAATTCTGCTAAATCGAGGGATTAGTGATATTAAAAGTGCTCAGATCTTTTTAAACCCTTCTATGAATAATCTGTTTGATCCTTTTAGGTTGAAAGATATGGATAAGGCAGTAGAAAGAATAGAAAGGGCAATATCAACTAAGGAACCCATAACCATATATGGGGATTATGATGTAGATGGAATGACTAGTTGTGCTCTCCTTTATAATTTCTTTCAAAGCAAAAATTGTCCTGTAGATGTATATATACCTAATCGTCAGGATGAAGGCTATGGTATTAATCGAGAGGCCATTGAGCATATTCATAAAAGTGGGACTCAATTAATTATAAGTGTTGATTGTGGTATTACTGCAGTGGCTGAAGTTGAGCTTGCCAAAGAATTGGGTATTGACATGATTATTACAGACCATCATCAGTGCGGATCCAGTCTACCAGAGGCTATAGCAGTAATAAATCCATCTAGAGACCCTGATCTTCATAGAGAGCATCCCCTTGCCGGGGTTGGTGTGGCTGGAAAATTAGTTCAGGCTATAGGAGGAATGAAGTATTTAGAAGAGTATCTCGACTTGATAGCTTTGGGAACTGTAGCTGACGTGGTTCCCTTAATTGGAGACAATAGAATATTAGTAGCAAAGGGTTTAGATAAAATAATTCAGTCACCTTGTCCTGGAATTAAAGCTCTTATAGAAGTATCTGGTTATAAGGATAAGAAGATTAATACAGGGAATATAGCATATGGTTTGGCGCCAAGGCTTAATGCTACCGGTAGAATTGATAATCCTTTAAGAGGATTTGAGTTGTTAACTTCTAAAACTCTAACCCAGGCTATGCCATTAGCTAAATTACTGGATCAGCATAATAAGCATAGGCAGGCTATAGAGATGGATACCATAAGAGAAGCTGAAGAGATGATTGAAGAGAGGGTAGATTTAAGTTCCGATAGAATAATAGTATTAAGCAAAGAGGGATGGAATCCAGGAGTAATAGGGATAGCAGCATCTAAAATTACCGAACAATATTATCGTCCATGCATACTAATCGCCGTTGAGGATGGTGTCGGAGTTGGTTCAGCTAGAAGTGTTAGGGACTTTAGTATTTATGATGCATTAGATTCTTGTTCGCATTTGCTTGAAAAATTTGGTGGTCATGAGCAGGCTGCAGGATTTAAGTTAGCTGAATCCAATATTGATAGCTTGAGACAGCATCTTTTAGATTACTGTGATAAAGCAATTGATGATACCATGCTAATACCTAAATACTCTTATGATATAGATCTTAAATCAGATGATATAACTTATGATCTTGTGAAAGAACTAGAGGCATTAGAACCTTTTGGTATAGGCAATCCTTCACCCTACTTTTTATTGTCTAATGTTAGACTGGAGACAAACAGGCAGGTAGGCAAAGATGGCAGGCATTTAATGATGTCTATAGAGTTAGGTCATAGATTGTGGGATGGCATTGCATTTGACATGGGACAGCGTTCCGAAACTCTATCTGCTGCCAATCGAGTATCCATGGTCACAGGTATTGAAAAAAATGAGTGGAAGGGTATAAGTAAAATACAGTTTAATGTAAAACAGATAGCTTTATCTTTGAGCAATAGTCATGATTGGGACAGATTTTTATCTTACTTTTATTTAAAAAAATTTGATGCTTTTTTCCGCGATTTTATGTATAATAAGCATTATAACAGTAAAATAAACTCCCTTAAGCCATCATCCTTGAAACCAGTAGATATTGATGATATTATGAATAAAATTGATACAACTGGAATAGGTTCCCTAATTTTAGTAAACTCATTAGCAAATAGCCAAAGGATTGCTCAATATATTTTAAAATATGGTATTGCTCAAAAAGTTGCTGTTAGCTATGGACAACCTGATAAATGGAATGGCATTGGCACCAATGCTATTATATTATCCCCAAGTTACAGTACTATTGCTTTTGCAGATTATAAAAATATCTATATATTCGAGGATGAAATATCTTTTTGTCAGATAGATCTTGGAAAAATAGAAAATTCGAAGATCCATAAAATAACAAATATAGATCTGCAATTAGACATAAAGAGTAGAATAGATGAAGATTTTTTTGTGCAACGTGTAGATTTTGAAACCATTTACAAATGGCTTCGGTCTTTAAATAATGGATCTCGTGTGTGGCAGGGCTGGATAGAACTATTGGAAGACTATCAAAAACATATAGGTAAGAATATTAATGGATTTAAGGTAAGATTAATGCTTAAGGTTTTTGAGGAGTTGGATTTTATTAGAGTTGAATCAGCTAATAGGCTTGTCAGGATACATTATAACATTAGACCAAAACGCCGGGATCTTCAGGAGAGTCCTTTATACAATTATTATAATAAATGGTTGAGAAATATAAAACAACAGCAAATTTGAATATTAAGGAGGATATTTTATGAATCTCATTGAAAAAATTAGAATTATACCAGATTTTCCAGAAGAAGGAATTAGCTTTAAGGATATAACTACCTTGTTGCAGGATAAAGATTCCTATAAGTATACGGTTGATAAACTCGTAGAGATTTGTAAGGACTGGAATCCAGATTTTATAGTAGGACCTGAAGCTCGGGGCTTTGTTATTGGAGCACCTTTGGCATATGGCTTAGGAGTGGGTTTTGTCCCTGTTAGAAAACCCGGCAAATTGCCTGCTGATACTGAACAATTTGAATATGATCTAGAATATGGTAAAGATGTTTTAGAGATTCACCGTGATGCAATAAAGCCAGGCCAGAGAATAATAATAGCTGATGATTTATTGGCGACTGGTGGTACAGCTCTAGCTACAGCTAAACTTGTAGAAAAACTGGGAGGTATTGTGGTAGGAATTGTTTTTGTTATAGAGCTATCTTACCTCAATGGCAGAGAAAAATTGAGTGAATACAAAGTAGAAACTCTAGTCCAATACGAAGAGTAATAATGATAAATACAAGAATATTAAACATGTAAAAGGGCGTATGATAGATGACAGATTTCTATAAAAAGCTATATATGCTGGAAGCAAAAGCACAGCAGTTATATGGGGATGAAGGTGTAAGGAAAATTAAAGAAGCTTATACCTTTGCTGAGAATGCTCATAAATCTCAGTTAAGATCCTCGGGAGAGCCATATATCATCCATCCTTTAGAGGTAGCCCTTATACTTATGGATCTAGGTTTGGATGTTGACACAATTGTAGCCGGCTTGCTTCATGATGTTGTAGAGGATACAGGGGTTCCTGTTGAGGAACTAACTGTGCTTTTTGGAGCTGAAGTAGCCGGTCTAGTTGATGGTGTCACTAAACTAGGTAAAATAGCATATAAGACCAAGGAAGAGCAGCAGGCAGAGAATCTGAGGAAAATGTTTTTGGCCATGGCTAAAGATATTCGGGTAATTATAATAAAGTTGGCTGATCGTTTGCACAATCTAAGAACTTTAGAATATGTGGACGAAGAAAAACAAAGGGAAAAAGCTTATGAAACACTAGAAATATATGCTCCTCTAGCCCATAGACTAGGTATTTTTAAGATCAAATGGGAGCTAGAAGATACGTCCTTAAGATATATAGACCCAAAGGGATATTATGATCTAGTAGAAAGAATTGCTATAAAGCGAAGAGAAAGAGAAGAGTATATACATGAAATTATAAAAACTTTAAAGCAAAAGCTGGATGAAATGAATATAGAAGTAGAAATTGAGGGAAGGCCTAAACATTTTTATAGTATCTATAGAAAAATGTATATGCAGCATAGGGATTTCGATCAGATATACGATTTGTTGGCTATTAGGGTTATAGTAAACACTGTGAAAGACTGTTATGCTGTCTTGGGTGTTGTTCATACCATGTGGAAACCTATCCCAGGAAGGTTTAAAGATTATATAGCAGTACCAAAGCCTAACATGTATCAGTCACTCCACACTACTGTCATTGACACTAGAGGTGAGCTTTTCGAAATCCAGATAAGAACATGGGATATGCATCGTACTGCCGAATATGGAATTGCAGCCCATTGGAAATACAAAGAGGGCAAGAAAAGCTCTTCAGAATTCGATGAAAAATTGGCCTGGCTTAGGCAATTATTAGAATGGCAGAGTGATTTCAAAGATGCAAGGGAATTTATGGAGAGCCTTAAAATCGATCTCTTCACCGATGAAGTATTTGTATTTACTCCAAAAGGAGATGTAGTGGATTTACGCAAGGGTGCCACTCCTTTAGATTTTGCCTATGCTATTCATAGCGATGTTGGTAATAGATGTGTTGGTGCAAAGGTTAATGGCAGAATAGTGCCTTTAGATTATGTGCTCCAAACGGGAGATATAGTGGAAATTCTTACTTCATCATCTAGCAATGGTCCTAGTCGGGATTGGCTAAATATCGTTAAGACCAGCCAAGCAAAGAATAAAATAAAACAATTCTTCAAAAGAGAACGGAGAGAAGAAAATATAATTAAGGGCAAGGAGATGCTTGAAAGAGAAGCTAGAAGGCAAGGATACTCTTTGTCTCAACTTCTACAAAAGGACTGGTCTGAAACCGTATGGAGGAAATATGGCTTTAACTCTGCAGAAGATATGTACTCGGCATTGGGATATGGAGGTATTACAACCAATCAGATATTATTTAGGCTTATTGATGAGTATAAGAAAGCTAATAAGCAATCAGAAGAAGATTTAGCTGAAAAGGAAACAGTTAAACAACAAAAGATTCGTACCGCTAATGATAAAGGTGTAAAGGTTAAAGGTATTGAAAATATAATGGTACGGTTTTCAAAATGTTGTAATCCAGTGCCGGGAGACGATATTATCGGCTATATAACCAGGGGTAGGGGTGTATCAATCCATAGGGTTGATTGTATTAACCTTAAGGATCCGCTAGTAGAATCCCATAGGTTAATTGAAGTCAATTGGGTAGAGGAGTATAAGGCCTCCTTTAGTTCTGAAATTCAAATTTTAGCTAGGGACCGACAAATGCTCCTTGCAGACATAACCAAAGCTATGTCAGATATGAAAATAGCCGTTACAGCTGTAAATGCACGAACTACTAAGAATAAACAGGTGGTAATTAACGTAATGATAGAAATTAACGATATTGAACAGCTAAAGAAGGTTATTAAGCAAATTAAAAAAATTGACGATGTTTTAGATGTATTCAGAGTCAAAGCGTAGATTAGTATACAATAGGAGTGATCGGTAATATGAGAGCTGTTATACAGCGGGTTAGCGCAGCGAAGGTCAAAGTTGGACAAGATGTGACTGGAAAAATTGATAATGGTTTTTTAGTATATCTTGGAGTAGAAAAGGATGATGAAAAAGAAGATCTGGATTATATTATAGACAAAACTGCCAACCTGAGGGTATTCGAAGATGAAGATGGTAAGATGAATTTATCCGTCAAAGAAGTAGGTGGTAGTATACTTGCAGTTTCCCAATTTACACTTTATGGTGACTGTAGAAGGGGCAGAAGGCCAAGTTTTAGTAACGCTGCTGATTTAGATAAGGCTGAAAATTTTTATAATAAGTTTGTACAGGGTCTTAGGGGAAAGGGTATTCATGTGGAGACTGGAATTTTTAGGGCTCATATGCATGTAGAATCCATAAACGATGGCCCTGTCACTATTTTGCTGGACAGTAAGAAAACTTTTTAGATTTTAGGAGGCAAAAAACATATGGAAATAATTACAATGCCTGTAGGTTTATTGGCAGCTAATTCTTATATTGTCTATAATCGAGCAAAAGGGCAAGCAGGTGTTATTGATCCCGGTGGTAATGGTGAGAAGATATTTAGTAAGATAAAATCCCTAAATCTGGAACTTAAATATATACTGTTGACCCATGGACATTTTGATCATATAGATGCAGTTGGTTGGTTAAAAGAAAAAACAGATGCACAAGTGGCTATTCATAAGGATGATTCCTCTTGTTTAGAGGATAGTTCAAAGAATCTTTCAATATCATTAGGTGTTGAGTCCATTCAGCCTCAGGCTGATTTATTATTAGATCATGGTGATATTATAAAAATAGGTAATATAGAATTAAAAGTGCTTCATACCCCTGGTCATTCCTTGGGCAGCATATGTTTTTTGTGTGATAATGTTGTATTTACGGGAGATACTCTATTTAGTGGTTCAATTGGCCGAACTGATTTTTATGGTGGTAATATGAATCAAATTCTTAGCTCTATCAAAGAGCAGCTGTTAGTATTAGATGATAATACAGTAGTATATCCAGGTCATGGTCCTAAAACCACTATTGGAAATGAAAAAACCACTAACCCGTTTTTAGGAGGGTTGATTTAGTTTGCTTATATATGTTTCATCTACAGTGTCTGAATATAAAAACGAACTGGCAGAGCTTGTAAGAGCCTTTTTTCCAGGAGTTACCGTTAAAACGGCTGATAATATTGAAAAGGTTTCTTATGATGATTTAATATTTAAATGTTGTCACAAAAAGATTGGGGATAATATAATTGAAACAACTGTTGAATTCTTTAATGGTACTGAAACTAAAGGCAAGTATCATGAGCGTTTTGAACTAGATCCTAATCTGTCAAAGCTTGAACTTAGAAGATTAGCAAAAAATCGAAGTAAACTTTTACTGTATCAGGCATTAGAGGAGATAACAGGTCGGTGCCTGGAGTGGGGATGCTTAACAGGTATTAGACCAACCAAGATCGTTCATGGTTTAATGGACCAAGGATTCGAAGAAGAGGTAATTCTTAATATTTTATATGATGATTATAGGGTAAGTTCTGAAAAAGCCAGATTGTTAATTGATATAGCAAAAGTTCAACGTCCATATTTTGAAAACAATCACCCCAACAAAATTTCTGTTTATATAAATATTCCAATCTGCTCTACAAAATGCCTTTTTTGCTCCTTTCCTTCTGCTACCATAGACCGTTGTAACCATTTAATTAATGATTATATCTTAGCTTTAGAGAAGGAAATGGAGGTCATGTCCCAGTTAGCAAAGGAAAAAGGAATAGAAGTAGAAAGCCTTTACATTGGAGGAGGTACCCCAACATCTTTGAATGTAATTCAGTTGGAGAAAGTTTTATCAGCAGTAGATAAACATTGGGGATCTCAGCCATGGAAGGAATATACGGTTGAAGGTGGAAGACCTGATACAATGGATAAAGAAAAGTTAAGGCTTTTAAAAGATTTTAATGTTACCCGAATTAGTATAAATCCCCAAACCATGAATAATAAGACTTTAGAGCTTATAGGAAGGGACCACAGAGCGGAAGAGATTGTTCATTGTTTTCATATGGCAAGGGAGTTTGCGTTTGATTCTATCAATATGGACGTGATAGTTGGTTTGCCTGGAGAAGGAACCAAAGAAGCACGTCATACCATAGAGGTCATAGAGAAACTTAAGCCCGATAACTTTACCGTTCATACCTTGGCTGTAAAGAGAGCATCCAGGTTAAAAGAAAGTTTAGATGACTATAAATTTGCTTCTCCAGAGTTAGCAGTGGATATGATGGATATTTTTTATAAAGGTGCTATTGCAATGGGAATGACGCCCTATTACCTGTATCGACAGAAATATATGCTAGGAAATATGGAAAATATTGGATTTGCCATCCCTTCAAAAGAATCTATCTACAATATGCAGATAATGGAGGATCAGCAAACTATCTGGGCTTTTGGAGCCGCAGCTATATCTAAGTTTGTTTATCCTAAAGAGGGACGAATAGAGCGTGCACCTAATGTTAAGAATATAGACGAATATATCAATCGCATAGATGAAATGATTGAGAGAAAATTAAAGTTGACTTTTTAGCTGTATGATATTATATTATAACTTAGAAAATCACGAATATTTTAGTTAATATTGTAAAGGTAAAGAAGGGTAGAGTAGCTGGTGGAGCTAAAAAGAGATGAGGTGTCGTGGCTGAAAGCACCTCTTTAGTATAAGCTAGTGAACGACGACCCTAGAACCGACCTGCCGAACTTAAGTAAGCAGTGTACGCGTAAAAGCGTTAAATTTTTAAGCGGGAGAAGCCTATATATGGATTCTCCAACAAGGGTGGCACCGCGGGAAACGCTCCCGTCCCTTTCATGTGATGATTGGGATGTGAGTGTTTTTTTATTAAGTTTCTATTGAGTCAAAAAAAGGAGGAGGAAAATGCTTACAAAAGCACCAAGAGGTACAAAAGATGTGTTGCCTAGTGAATCTTATAAATGGCATTATTTAGAAAACACTATTCGCGAGATTACAGAACTATTTGGATATAAAGAAGTGAGAACTCCTGTCTTTGAGCATACCGAATTATTTGTACGTGGAGTAGGAGACACCACTGATATAGTGCAAAAGGAGATGTATACATTCCTTGACAAAGGGAATAGGAGCATTACTTTAAAACCTGAGGGAACGGCAGGTGCAGTTAGGGCATATATAGAGCATGGCTTGTATAATATAGCTCAGCCTGTAAAGATGTATTATTTAACCCCGGTTTTTAGATATGAAAATCCTCAGGCAGGCAGACTTAGAGAACATCATCAATTTGGGGTTGAGGTTTTTGGAGCCAAAGAGGCTTCAGTAGATGGAGAGATAATCATCTTAGCAATGAAGTTGTTTGACAGGCTAGGACTTAAAGGATTGGAACTAAATATTAACAGTATTGGATGTCCTAATTGTCGGCCCAAATACCATAAGGTTTTAAAAGAATATTTAAAGGCTCATTTGGATCAACTCTGCCATACCTGCAACACCCGGTACGAAAAGAATCCGCTGCGGATTTTAGACTGTAAGAATAAGGAATGTGGTGTTATTGTAAAAGATGCTCCTGTTATATTAGATTATCTATGCGAAGAATGTAGTAATCATTTTGAGGAGCTTCAAAGCTTCTTGTCTGCAGTAAATATAGACTATAAGATAAATCCTATGATTGTAAGAGGCTTGGACTATTATAGCAAGACTGTATTTGAGATTATTTCCAATCAAATTGGGGCCCAGGGTACTGTCTGCGGAGGAGGAAGATATGATGGCCTAGTAAAGGAGTGTGGGGGGCCAGATACTCCAGGAGCCGGATTCGGATTAGGTCTGGAAAGGTTGCTTTTGGCATTGGAAAGTCAAAACATAGAGATCCCTCAGCAGGAAGCCAGAGATGTTTATTTCGTGACCATTGGTCAGCAAGCAAGACATAAAGCTTTTGAAATTCTACACCGTATGAGGTCTAATAATATACTTGCAGATATGGATCATGTAGGCAGAAGCGTGAAAGCACAGTTTAAATATGCTGACAAGGCTAATATTTCATGGGTTTGTATCTTGGGAGAAGAAGAATTACTAAATAATCAGATTAAGGTTCGGTCTATGGAAGATGGAAGTGAAGAACTGATATCTCAGGATACTATTATTAATTTCTTAAAGAGTAAAAAAGGAGCGGTGAAATAATATGGGAGAATCAATTAAAGGGCTCAAGAGAACCCATATGTGTGGTGAGCTTACATCACAAAATGTAGGTGAGGATGTAATCCTCATGGGATGGGTACAAAGGCGGCGAGACTTGGGAGGCTTAATATTTGTTACTCTAAGAGATAGAACAGGAATAATTCAGCTGGTTTTCGATCAAGAGGAATCCAGTGATCTCTTTGATAAGGCAGCTACATTGCGCAGCGAATATGTAATTGCCTGTAAGGGTCAGGTTATAAAACGTGCTCCAGAGGCCATTAATCCCAACATGTCTACAGGTGATATAGAGGTAAAAGCCGAGGAGCTTCGTATTTTGTCTACTTCTGAAACTCCGCCCTTCTACATTGAGGATAATATCAATGTAAGTGAAGCTTTAAGATATAAGTACAGGTATTTAGATCTCAGAAGACCTGAAATGCAGAGAAATCTTATAATTAGACATAACATAGCAAATGAAGTGAGAAGATTCCTCAATGAAAGAGGTTTTTTAGAGATCGAAACTCCTATGTTGACTAAAAGCACACCAGAAGGGGCTAGAGATTATCTTGTTCCCAGCAGAGTGCATCCTGGTAAGTTTTATGCACTACCTCAATCCCCTCAACTATTTAAACAGCTATTGATGCTATCTGGCTATGATAGATATTATCAAATTGTGAGATGTTTTAGGGATGAGGACTTGAGAGCTGATAGGCAGCCTGAATTTACTCAGATTGATATTGAGATGTCTTTTGTAGAAATAGATGATATATTAGCCATTAACGAGGAGCTAATAGCTAATATTTTTAGACAAGTTTTAAATGTAGAAATTCCACTTCCTCTCCAACGCATGACTTATAAAGAAGCTATGAAGAGATATGGTTCAGACAAACCTGATACCAGATTTGGACTAGAGCTTGTTGATATTAGTTCTTTGGTTGCCAGTTCAAATTTTAAAGTATTTTCTGGGGCTGTTGAAAAGGGTGGTAGTGTTAGAGGAATCAATGCGAAAGGTGCTGGAGCTAAATTTTCGCGTAGAGATATTGATTCTTTAGGGGAATACATCAAGACTTATAGAGCAAAAGGTCTGGCCTGGATTAATGTTACTCAAGAAGGCGTAAAATCGCCTATTGCAAAGTTTTTGAGTCAGGAAGAGCTTGAGTCGATTTTGAAACACTTAAATGCAGAGGCTGGAGACCTTCTATTATTCGTAGCTGATGAAAATGATATAGTTTTTCAGGTACTTGGCCATTTGAGATTGGAGCTTGCCAAACGCTTGGATTTAATCCCAAACGATAAATATAATTTATTATGGATTACTGAATTCCCCTTATTTGAATATGATCAAGATGAAGACAGATATGTAGCTAAACACCATCCTTTTACATCGCCTATGGATGAAGATCTGCATTTATTGGAATCGGAGCCTGAAAGGGTTCGTGCAAAAGCCTATGACATGGTACTAAACGGTAATGAAATTGGTGGTGGAAGTATAAGGATCCATGATACCCAGATACAAGAAAGGATGTTTAAAGCGTTAGGCTTTACCAATGAAAGAGCATGGGAGCAGTTCGGTTTCCTATTAGAAGCCTTTAAATATGGAACGCCACCTCATGGAGGAATTGCATATGGCCTTGACAGAATTGCAGCATTGTTTGCTGGCAGAAGTTCTATTAGGGACGTAATAGCATTCCCAAAAGTACAGAATGCATCTGATCTTATGACTAATGCACCTTCATTTGTAGACGAAAATCAACTTAATGAGCTGCATATAAGCATAGATAAAAAGATAGAAAATAAGGATGTTTAGTTTCTAAAAAATTGGTTATGTATAATCATGTATAAAATATCGGCTTAAAGGACTGATGTATGTGAGAGAGATTGGCAAGGTTGCCGATATAAAAGATAATACCGCTATCATCAAGATACAGAGAAGATCTAGTTGTGGCTCATGTACAGCCTGCGGTATGAGAAAAGATCAAAATGAAATTTTGCTGCCTGTAAGCAATGATCTTGGAGCTAAGCTTGGAGATTGGGTTGAGCTAGAATTGCAGTCAATCTCCATTCTTAAAGCTTCTACTATAGTATATGTGATACCACTAATTGCTCTTATATTAGGGGTAATAGGAGGATATGCTATCGCAGAGCAATTATCCAGAGATACTGAATTATACGGAGCAATTGGCGGTATACTACTTACAATACTTTCTTTTGTAGGTATAAGGGTAATGGACCCTTTATTTAATACAAAGGGAGATTATTCTCCCAGAATGGTATCTATTATTAATTTATCTTCGAAAGGGGAAATAGAAGATGGCAAGTGATAAAGTAGTTGTTTTGGACTCAAACAATTTTGAACACGAAGTATTAAAATCTGATTTGCCAGTTTTAGTAGATTTTTGGGCTGCATGGTGTGGTCCATGTAAGATGATAGCACCAATAATTGATCAATTAGCTGAAGAATATGATGGAAAGGCTAAGATCGCCAAAGTAAATGTGGATGACAACAGGGATCTTGCTGTACAATTCAAGGTTATGAGTATTCCAACATTGATCTTATTCAAAGATGGTGAAATAGTGGATCAAATAATGGGTGCTCGTCCAAAGGCGGAACTAGAAAAGTTTATACAGAAAGCCCTGTAAAAGCTGGTATATACCAGCTTTTTTAATATTTATTCATTAAAATCCTTGTCAAATTTGTACAATATCATTATAATAAGACTAATGATGTCGAACATTTTATCAAAAATTTTTAAAAACGTATGGAGGTAGTAATAAAGTGATAAGCTTAAAAGAGATATCCAAAGTAGACCCTGAACTTGCAGAGGCCATGGAAAAAGAATTTGACAGACAGCAGAATCATATCGAGCTTATAGCATCGGAAAACTTTGTTAGTCTAGCGGTTATGGAGGCCATGGGAAACCATCTTACCAATAAATATGCAGAAGGCTATCCCGGTAGAAGATACTATGGTGGATGTGAGTATGTTGATATAGTTGAAAAACTTGCTATAGACCGGGCGAAGGAACTCTTTGGAGCAGAGCATGCAAATGTTCAGCCTCATTCAGGAGCCCAAGCCAATATGGCAGTATATTTTGCTGTATTAAAACCTGGCGAAACTATTTTAGGGATGAATCTGGCTCATGGTGGTCATTTAACTCATGGAAGTCCTGTAAATATTTCTGGTAAATATTTCAATATAGTACCCTATGGAGTTGATACAGAAACTGGATATATAGATTATCAACAACTACGGAATTTGGCTCTTGAAAATAAGCCAAAATTGATTGTTGCTGGTGCTAGTGCCTATTCCAGGACTATAGATTTTAAGAAGTTTAGAGAGATAGCTGATGAAGTAGGTGCATATTTGATGGTGGATATGGCACATATTGCAGGACTGGTGGCAGCAGGCTTGCATCCTAATCCAGTTCCTTATGCGGATTTTGTTACTACCACTACCCATAAAACTTTAAGAGGTCCTAGAGGTGGTTTGATCCTTTGCAAAAAAGAACATGCAAAAGCCATTGATAAGGCTATTTTCCCTGGAACTCAGGGTGGACCTCTTATGCACATCATTGCCGCAAAAGCTGTTTGTCTGTTGGAAGCTTTAAGCCCAGAGTTTAAGGAATACCAGCAAAGAATTATTGATAATGCGAAGGCTCTGGCCGATGCTCTAAAAGCTGAAAGCTTTGATCTAGTCTCAGGGGGAACAGACAATCACCTGATGACTATAGATCTTAGAAGCAAGAACGTGACTGGTAAGGATGCAGAAAAGATTTTGGACAGTGTTAAAATCACTACTAATAAGAATACTATTCCCAATGATCCTCAAAGCCCTTTTATAACAAGCGGTATTCGTTTAGGAACTCCAGCTGTGACCACTAGAGGTATGGGAACTGAAGAGATGAAGGAAATTGCAAAAGCCATTGCCCTTGCTCTAGATGACGTGGAAAACAATCGCAGCAGAGTTTTAGAGATTGTAGATGACTTGTGCAATAGATTTCCCCTATATCCTGGTGGATTATTAAAATAACTTTCTTTGATAATTATTTCTACATTTTTAAATACTATCTTTTTAGTGGTATAATGGCTATTGAACACTCAATAGCCATTTTGTTCATGATATCATATTAAAGTGATAAAAGGGGGATAACAAATGATTAAAAATATGCCTTTGGCGGCCCGCATGAGACCAGAAACACTGGAAGAATTTATAGGACAGGAACATATTATAGGTAAGAATAGGTTATTATATAGGGCTATAAAGGCTGATAGGCTTACATCTGCTATATTTTATGGTCCGCCTGGCACTGGAAAAACTACTTTAGCCAAGATTATAGCACGAGAGACCCAGTATCCATTTAAACAGTTAAATGCAGTATCCGCTGGTGTAAAGGAAATACGTGAAATAGCACAGGAAGCTCAAAACTATTTACTTAACCCGAAAGGTAAAGTTATTTTATTTTTTGACGAAATACATAGGCTGAATAAGGGGCAGCAAGATGCACTGCTTCCATATGTAGAGGATGGCACCTTTATACTAATAGGCGCTACCACCGAAAACCCCTATTTTGAAGTTAATAAAGCTCTGCTATCTAGATCTACAATTTATAAGTTTGAACCTTTATGTGGTGGTGATTTAAAAAAACTTATAGCTAATTGTCTCAAAGATAAAGAAAAAGGATTAGGTAATCAAAAAATTCATATAAAACCTGAAGCAGTAGATCATATTATTCGCATGAGTGAAGGTGATGCAAGGGCAGTTCTAAATGCATTGGAACTGGCTGCTTTAACTACTCCACCCAATGAGGAGGGGGTAATATCCATTACCTTAGAGGTGGCCCAGGAATGTGTTCAACAAAAAGCTATAAGGTACGATAAGGACGGAGATAACCATTATGATGTGGTTAGTGCTTTTATAAAGAGCATGAGAAATTATATGGAACCAGATGCTGTGTTGCACTGGCTGGCACGTATGATCGAAAGCGGAGAAAAACCCGAATTTATTGCTAGAAGAATTATTATAGCTGCAGCAGAGGACGTAGGAATGGCCAATCCTGCTGCTTTGCAAGTAGCGGTTGCTGCGGCTCAAGCTGTGGAAAGGGTAGGATGGCCTGAAAGCCGGATTATTTTAGCACAGGCAGCTTTAATGGTTGCTTGTTCACCAAAGTCTAATTCTGTTTGTGTAGGTATTGATAAGGCCTTGGAGGATGTTCGAAATAAAAAAATAGGAGAGGTCCCTATTAATTTAAGAGATACTCATTATCCTGGAGCCGCACAGCTGGGACATGGAAAAGGCTATAAGTATTCTCATGATTATCCGGGAGGTAGGGCAGTGCAGCAATATCTACCAAATGAACTTCAAGGTGTTCGATATTATTTTCCTAAAAATTCCGGTGCAGAAGCAAGGATAAAGGAGCGTTTGGAGCAGATACTAAAAGCTAAGGAAAATAAAATCTAGTAAATTAGTCGACTTTAATGTTGACAAATTTACTAGGATATGGTACTATTTTTTTGTCGTTAATGTATAGTAAATTACTTGGGTTTTGGAGGTGTTATTTTGAAGCTCTCTACCAGAGGCAGATACGGCCTGAGAGCCATGTTTGACCTAGCATTGAATCAATCTCAGGGGCCAATTCCTCTAAATGAAATAGCCAACAGACAGAATATATCAGAAGCCTACTTGGAACAACTCTTTGCAAGTATGAGAAAGGCAGGGCTGGTTAAGAGTGTACGTGGAGCCCATGGTGGCTATTTGCTAGGAAAGTCTCCTGATAAAATCTATATAGGTCAAATTTTAAGAACTTTGGAAGGTAATATTGCACCGGCTGACTGTGTTAGAGATGATGAAGAAATTGAATGTACCGGTGCTGATGCCTGTGTAACTAGAATCGTATGGGAAAAAATAAGAGATAGCATAAATCAAGTAATAGATTCCATAACCCTAGAAGATATGGTTCGAGAGCAACAGTTAATTGATAGTAAATATTCCAACAAAGATATAGAAAGTACAAAAGTGCAATGCAATAGTTAATATTTTAGGTTTACTGTGAAAGGAGTCCTTTAGATGAAAAGGAGCATCTATCTAGATCATGCCGCAACTACTTATATTAAGAAAGAAGTTTTAGAAGCCATGCTACCCTATTTTACACAAAATTACGGTAATCCTTCTAGTGTACACAGCTTTGGTCGGGAAGCCCGTAAGGCAGTAGATAAGGCCAGAGAACAGACAGCAAAAGTCTTAAATGCAAGGTTTGACGAGATTTTTTTTACAGGCGGGGGTACTGAGTCTGATAACTGGGCAATAAAGGGAGTTGCACTGGCAAATCAAAATAAAGGTAAACATATAATAACCTCTGCCATTGAACACCATGCTGTACTATACACCTGTGAGTTTCTTGAAAAGAATGGTTTTGAGGTAACCTATTTACCGGTAGATTCTTATGGCATGGTAGATCCTAAGCAGGTTGAAAAAGCTATAAGACCAGATACAATCTTGGTTTCCATAATGTTTGCTAATAATGAAATAGGTACTATTCAGCCTATAAAGGAAATAGGTGCCATAACTAAAGAGAAGGGTGTTTACTTCCATACTGATGCAGTACAAGCAATAGGACAAGTAGACATAGATGTAAATGATATGAATATAGACCTTTTGTCATTATCAGCTCATAAATTTTATGGCCCCAAGGGAATAGGCGCCTTGTATGTACGAAAGGGAACAAAGATAACTCCCCTTTTACATGGAGGAGCCCAAGAGCGAAATCGTCGTGCAGGTACTGAGAATATTCCCGGTATTATAGGCTTAGGGAAAGCCATTGAGCTTGCATATGAAAATATGGAAGAGAATAATAAAAAGCTTATACGTCTGAGGAATAAGCTTATAAACGGTATTATGGAAAGAATTGACAATGTAAGATTAAATGGCCACTCTACTTCCAGATTACCTGGAAATGTAAATATGAGTTTTGAATATATAGAGGGTGAATCACTGCTCTTAAGCTTGGATTTGAAAGGTATTGCAGCTTCTAGTGGATCTGCGTGTACTTCAGGTTCTTTAGATCCCTCCCATGTATTGTTAGCTATTGGTTTGTCCCATGAAATTGCTCATGGATCATTAAGAATGACATTGGGAGATGACAACACCGATCAAGATATAGATTATGTTTTGGAAGTATTACCACAAATAGTTCAAAGACTAAGAGAAATGTCACCTTTGTTTATCCAAGAAAAAGGAGGATGCCAGTATGTATAGTGAAAAAGGTATGGATCATTTTATGAATCCTCGTAATGTAGGCGAGATTGAGAATCCTGATGGGATAGGGGAAGTTGGAAATGCAAAATGTGGAGATATAATGAGAATCTCTTTAAAAGTAGAAAATGATGTTATTGTTGATGTAAAATTCAAGACCTTTGGATGTGGTGCAGCGATTGCCACCAGCAGTATGGCAACAGAATTGATAAAGGGCAAGACTATAAATGAGGCTTTGGCTATAACCAACAAGGCTGTGGCTGATGCTTTAGACGGTCTACCTCCAGTAAAAATGCATTGTTCGGTATTAGCAGAAGAGGCAATTCGAAAAGCAATTGAGGATTATATAGAAAAGCAAAAAAACAAGGTGGGTGCATGAATAAGCAAAGAGTTCTAATAGGCATGAGCGGAGGAGTGGATAGTTCCGTTGCTGCCTATATTCTAAAGGAACAGGGATATGAGGTAATTGGGGTTACCATGCAGATATGGCCTGATTTACCAGGGCATGTAAGAGAAAGAGAGGGCGGGTGCTGCTCTCTTTCAGCTGTAGATGATGCAAGGCGGGTGGCCAATCATATAGGTATCCCTTTTTATGTAATGAACTTTAAAGAAGTTTTTCAGGATAAGGTAATTGATTATTTTATTGATGAATATGTAAAAGGCAGAACTCCTAATCCCTGTATTGCATGCAACCGCTATATTAAATTTGATAGATTTTTAAAAAAGGCTTTAGATCTGGATGCCTTTTATATTGCTACCGGACACTATGCAGATATAACTTACAATGATCAAAGTCAACGTTATATTTAGAAAAAATCTGTAGCTACAGGGAAGGATCAGACTTATGCACTCTATTCCATGACTCAGTACCAACTAGAGCATACTTTGTTCCCACTAGGTAAGTATACTAAGGAAGAGGTTAGAGATCTAGCAAAAAAGATAGGTTTGACAGTCGCTAATAAGCCTGATAGCCAGGAAATATGCTTTGTAGACGATAATGACTATGGCAAGTTTATAGAGCAACAGCTAGGTCAACAAATAAATCCTGGTAATTTTGTAGATACTCAGGGAAATATATTGGGCAAACATAAGGGTATTATCCATTACACCATAGGACAGCGAAAGGGCTTAGGAATAGCTTTGGGAAAACCCATGTATGTTGTATCAATAGATGCTGAAAAAAATTTAGTTGTCCTAGGTGACCATCATGAGGTTTTTTCTAAAGAAATGATAGTGGAGCGACTAAACTTTATTTCCATTCCCGCCCTGATAGAACCTATAAGAGCAAAGGTAAAGATACGTTACACCGCTTCTGAAGTTCCAGCCACCTTATATCCTTTAGAAAACAATAAGATAAAGGTATCTTTTGATGAACCCCAAAGAGCAATTACTCCTGGACAAGCTGCTGTTTTTTATGAGGATGACTATGTTTTGGGCGGAGGAATAATAGAGCATAGCTTAAATTCAAATTAAATCATAGCCTGAATAAAGATATGGTCAGCTAGTTATTGAGAAATTCTTCAAAAGCTGACCTTTTTTTTATGCATACATATTTATAATCATTTGCTTTAAATATCCAGTAGATGTATATCACCTTTTTATAATGATTTTTTGTTTTTAGGAGAAAATAGAGTTACATAAGTTAATATTATTTACCGGGGGAATAAAATTGGGTAAGTTTGTAAAAAGAGACAGTATTATAGGGTTTCCAGTTATCTGTGAACAGACTGGGAAAAAATTAGGTATAGTTGAGGATATACTATATGATCCAAGTAGCAAAAGAATAAAGGGTATTATTGTAGCTGGTACTGGCTATATATCTAAAAACTTCTTCATCGATTTTGATGATATTAATGCTTTTGGTGAAGCAGTAATTATAGTTAGTAATGGTTGTCAAAGGCGGTTGGTAATAAAAGAGGATAATAATATTGTTGGAAAAACCATTATTAAGGATAATGGCCAAGAATTAGGTACCATTAGCAATGTTATTTTTAATCCCGAAGATGGATATATAGAAGGATATGAAATTTCAAAAGGTATACTAGACGATCTTGTAGCAGGTCGCAGTATATTGACTGGGGATTTTCAGCCCCAGTTAGGTGAAGATGTGATTGTGATACCAGAAGAAGATAATATAGAGTTAAAATCTAATAACAAAGGTATTCTAAACCTTCTATCAGATTCTTAGAAGTATCTATTTTAAACTAAAAGGAGTGATATTGTGGCAAATAAATATCTAAATGGGTTTATAGCTGGAGGTTTAATAGGGGCTGCTGCAGCTATTATGTTTTCATCAAGATCAAGCAATGATACCAGAAAAAAGATAATGAAAAGCGGAAAAGATATGGTAGATGCTGCAACCAAAATAATGCCAGGCATGAAATTTAGATAATTAAAGTATACAAAATGAGACCGGATCTAGGGTGTTCTGGTCTCTTACTCTTCTATTAAGAGAGGAGCCTATAAGAATATATGAAAATAATGTATAACAAGAAAATAGCGCTTATTATATTTGTTGTAATGATTTTAGCTGTACTTTTATGGGGAGTAATAGTCCGATGGTCCAAGGTTATGGAAATAGTTAAATATATTTTTTATTCAATTGTAATCGCCTATATTCTGACCCCTATAAGCCGTTGGCTAGAGAATTATATATCACGTCCTAAGGCAGTGATTATTCTATTTATTACCATATTTCTAATTTTCATAGGATTAATGGTTTTAATCGTTCCTCTACTAATAAGGCAGGCTATTGCCCTTCTTAATAGAATACCAATATTTGCTCAACAAATACAAGAGATACAATTAAAACTACAAAATGAAATGAAAAGAATAGGTATTCCCTATAGTATACAAATTACTTTAAACCAATACACTGATGAGATGAATAAATGGCTAGTAGCATATATTAAGGCACGAATGGATGGTGCAGTAGATGGAATTGGAAAAGCTGCATCTATTTTTACCATACCAGTTTTAAGTTTTTATTTTATGAAGGACAGAGACCATTTTAAAAAACTAGTTATAGAATTAATTCCAAATAAAATACGAAAACCTGTTTTACATACAGCTTCTGAAATAGGCGTAATTTTAGATAAGTTTATCCGTGGGCAGATGTTGGTAGCATTGCTAGTAGGCTTACTTGCTACCATAGGCTATTTTATTATTGGATTATCCTATGCTGCTATTTTAGGCTTGTTTGCTGGTATTTTTGAGATTGTACCCTATTTTGGTCCAGTACTGGGTGCTATACCTGCTGTTATGATTGCCCTCTTAAACTCCCCATCTAAGATGATAGCGACATTAATTGTAGTGATTTTAGTACAGCAGCTAGAGAGTAATATTATTACTCCAAAAATCATGGGTGATCATGTGGGTCTTCATCCCATATATATAATTGTTGCTCTGTGGCTGGCAGGAGTTTTCTTTGGAGTAATAGGTATGTTTTTTGCAGTACCTACCGTACTAATACTGAAAGTTATCATAAAAAATATTTATCTAGCTATTGTATCTGATAACTATTAAAAACATAGTACAAATCTAAATATTGACAAATTCGATAAGCTTCTATATAATTAACATACAAAATAATATAGAAAATGCTGTGATGGGAAGTAGTAAATCAAGCCCAGTTCTTTAGCGAGAAGGGAAATGGTGAAAGCCCTTTGAATATGGTTGATTGAAGCCGTCCCGGAGCACTACAGCTGAAAATTTGTAAGCTGTAGCGGTGTGAGCCGTTAGACTAAACCGAGTGATCGAACAAATTGGTTCGGTAACAAGGGTGGTACCGCGTATATTAACGTCCCTTCCAGCTGATGGGGCGTTTTATTTTTGATAGATTAACGTAGGAGGAAATGATAATGGAAAAAATGGGACTAAATCAGTTGCGAGAAAGTTTCTTGAAATTTTTTGAAGGAAAAGGGCATTTGATTCTTCCAAGCTTCTCTTTAATACCAGAGTCGGATAAAAGCTTATTATTAATAAACTCAGGTATGGCACCATTAAAGCCATACTTTACAGGACAGGAAACCCCTCCTAGAAAAAGAGATGCCACATGCCAAAAATGTATTCGAACCCCAGATATAGAAAGGGTGGGTAAAACAGCTAGGCATGGGACTTTCTTTGAGATGCTAGGCAATTTCTCTTTTGGGGACTATTTTAAGAAAGAAGCTATAGAATGGGGTTGGGAATATGTGACCCAGGTACTAAAACTCCCCCTAGATAGATTATGGGTTACCATATATCATGAGGATGATGAAGCTTTTGAGATATGGACAAAGGATATTGGATTAGATTCTGATAGAGTCGTACGTATGGGCAAAGAGGATAATTTTTGGGAGATTGGTGTAGGACCATGTGGGCCCAGCTCTGAAATATTTTTTGATCGTGGTCCAGAGCATGGATGTGGCCACGAAGACTGTGCTATAGGTTGCGACTGCGATAGGTATGTAGAATTTTGGAATTTAGTATTTACCCAATTTAATAAGGATGAAGATGGAAATTATCATCCATTGGAACACCCCAGTATTGATACTGGTATGGGATTGGAGAGAATTGCTGCTATAATGCAGGGTGTAAATACTCTGTTTGAGGTAGATACTATTAAGAATATAATGGCAGAGATTAGTAAAATTTCAGGAGTAGAATACGGCGATAAGGAGAGCACAGATATCTCCTTACGGGTCATAACCGATCACATTAGGGGAACTGTGTTTATGATTTCTGATGGTATCTTGCCTTCAAACGAAGGAAGAGGTTATGTTCTTAGAAGGATACTAAGAAGAGCTGCACGTCATGGAAAACTGCTGGGTATTAAAGACATATTCTTGACTCAGATTGCTAAGGTAGTAATTAGGGAGTCAAAAGAGGCGTATCCTGAATTAAAGGATAAAGAAGAATATATAGTAAAAATAATTGAAATAGAAGAAAAACGATTTGATGAGACAATAGATCAGGGATTAGATATACTTAAAGACTATATTCATGATTTAAAGAAAGAAAGCAGCAAGGTTTTAGATGGTCAAAAGGCATTTAGGCTATATGATACCTATGGTTTTCCCCTAGATCTAACTAAAGAGATATTGGAAGAAGAAGGTTTATCAGTTGATGAAGATGGATTTAATGAACAAATGAAAATACAGCGTGAGCGCGCTAGGGCAGCACGACAGGAAACAGACTATATGGGTGCTGATGACCCAACCTATAAACTTATAAATGCGAATGATGTCACTGAGTTTAAAGGATACGAAACTTTGGAAACCAGAAGCCGGATTCTAAACATAATTAAGGATAATCAAAAGGTCCAATCCGCATATGAAGGAGATCAAGTACTGTTAGTATTGGATCAAACTCCTTTCTATGCTGAGAGTGGAGGACAAGTTGGAGATAGGGGTGTAGTAGAAAGCGACACAGCAAAAGTAGAAATTGAAGATGTATCTAAGGTGTTTGGATCCCATATTATTCATAAAGGCAAAGTTGTTTCTGGAGAAATTAGTATTAATGATGAGGTTGAAGCAAAAGTAGATAAGAATGCTAGAATGGCAACTGCACGCAATCATTCTACCACCCATTTATTACACAAGGCTCTAAAAGCTGTTCTGGGACCTCACGTAGAACAGGCGGGTTCTTTGGTTACTCCAACTAGGCTGCGTTTTGACTTTTCTCATTTTGCACCCTTAACCTCCGAGGAAATAGAGAGAATTGAGGAAATAGTCAATGAAAAGATTATGGAAGGACTGCCTGTAGAAACCATAGAGACAACCTATGATGAGGCTAAGAAATTAGGTGCTATAGCCTTATTTGGTGAAAAATATGGAGATGTTGTCAGAGTAGTAAAAATGGGAGACTTTAGCACTGAGCTATGTGGGGGAACCCATCTGTCTAATACAGGACAAGCAGGATTATTTAAGATTATAAGTGAAACTGGAATAGCAGCAGGGGTAAGAAGAATCGAAGCAGTCACTGGATTTGGTGCTCATCAATGGTTAAAAGAGCTAAATGAACTTTTGCATAATGTCTCAGATACCCTAAAAACAAATCCCAACGGACTTGTTCAAAAGGCTGAGGGTTTAGTACAACAGGTAAAAGAATATGAACAGGAAATTCAACAGCTGAAAAGACAGATAGCCCAAGGTACTATTGAAGAGCTAGTCAATAGCAAGCAAAGCGTAGGTGATGTAAATTATATCACCGCTAAAATAGATAACCAAGATATGAACAGCTTACGTGAAATAGCCGACATTCTAAGAAACAAACTTAAGTCCGGAGTGGTAGTATTAGCTTCAGAAAATCAGCAAAAGGTAAATCTAGTAGCAGCTGCAACAAAGGATCTTGTTAACAGAGGGGTTCACTCAGGTAACCTTATAAGAGAAATAGCAAAAGAAACTGGAGGAGGAGGCGGCGGTCGGCCTGATATGGCACAAGCAGGGGGAAAGGATCCCTCTAAGATTTCACAGGCTCTGGAAAAGGTCAAAGTTTTGCTTGAACAACAATTGGGTATGAATAAATAAATACAATGGCTTGATCAAGCAAAAACAATAATATGAGGGGAGTAGGTGCATCCTATGAATAAAGACTTACAAGAAACCATGATGTTTAGAATTGAGAAGGAGCACGACAAAACACCTAAAGAGATTTTACTCAATGTATACGAAGCATTGCGGGAAAAGGGGTATGATCCAGTAAATCAGATAGTGGGATATCTTATTTCAGGTGATCCTACTTACATTACTAGTCATAAAAATGCCAGAGCTTTAATTCGTCGTTTAGAGAGAGATGAATTGTTGGAAGAGTTAGTTTTGTTTTATGTTAATTCAAATCAAGAGTAGAAATAGAAGGAAGGCAAAATTTCGCAGATGATATACAACACTCTAGGTAATACTGGAATCAAGGTTTCTCAGCTTTGTTTTGGTTCACTTACCTTGGGGCCCCTGCAAAAAAACCTTCCTATAACGGAAGGTGCAGGGATAATAAGGAAGGCTATTGAACTAGGGGTCAACTTCATAGATACTGCTGACCTGTATGGAACATACCCCTACATTAAGGAAGTGTTGAAAGACTATCCAGATTTAGTGGTAGCCAGTAAGTCCTATGCTTACGATAACAAAACAGCTGAAGAAACCCTGATGAGAGCACTAAAAGAAACAGGTAGAGATTATATTGACTTTTTCCTGCTTCATGAACAAGAAGGGCATCTAACATTGAAGGGACATTGGGAGGCCATAGAATATCTTAATAAATGTAAGGGAAAAGGGTTGGTTAGGGGAATTGGAATATCCACTCACCATATAGCGGGAGTAAAGGCTGCTGCTGTAATTCCAGAAATAGATGTTATTCATCCCATAATTAACTATAGAGGCATAGGTATCGTAGATGGAACCTTGGAAGAAATGGAACAGGCTATATCTTTAGCCTGGCATAATGGAAAAGGTATTTATGCTATGAAATCTCTTGGAGGAGGCCATCTTATTCCTCATTTGCAAAAGGCTTTTGATTATATCCTGAAATTTCCCTACTTACATTCCATAGCGGTTGGAATGCAGAGGATTGAAGAGGTTGAGGTTAATGTTAATATATTTAACGGAAAAGAACTTACTCTGCAAGATTTACAATCACTTTTACATTACAATAGAAAACTATTTATTCAGGACTGGTGTACTGGATGCGCAAGGTGTGTAAATAGGTGCAAACAAAAAGCCTTAAGTATAGGAAAAGATAATAGGTGTCAAGTAGATGCAAAAAAATGTATTCTGTGCGGCTATTGTGGTTCAGTATGCAAGGAACTAGCTATAAAGGTTATATAAGAATAAGTATAAAATAGAGTTCTAAATCACAAATTATAATAGGAGGAACATTATTTTGAGAATCTTGGCTATGGATGTAGGGGATAGACGAATTGGTATGGCCATTAGCGATGTTATGGGCTGGACAGCACAAGGTTTAGAAACCCTGGAACGAAAAAATAATACATATGATTTGGAGCAAATTTCTAAAATAATAGAAATGTATAATCCTGAAACTATTGTTTTAGGCCTACCAAAAAACATGGATGGATCTGTCGGTCCCCAGGGCCATAAGGTAAAGGAATTTGGTCAACTTTTGAAATCAGGAGTCTATAAGGGTGAGATTGTATACTGGGATGAAAGATTAACCTCAGTCCAAGCCAACCGTATTATGATAGACGCTGATATTAGCAGAGCCAAAAGAAAAAGGAAAGTAGATAAGATGGCAGCGGTTTTTATACTGCAAAGCTATTTAGATTTTTTAAACAATCAAAAAAAAGGAGAGTAAAATTATGGAAGAACATAACAATATAATAGAACTGATTGATGAGGATGGTAATACCCTGTCCTTTGAGTATCTGATGACCTTGGATTATAAGGAAAATGAGTATGTAGTATTAGTACCACTACAAACTTATGAGGACTATCCAGAAGAGTTGACTGGCGACGAAGTGGTTATACTTCGAGTCGAGCAGGATGAAAACGATGATGATATATATGTAAGTATTGAAGATGAAAATGAATTGGACGAGGTTTTTGATGTATTTAGTGAAATTATATCACAAGATGACAGTGAGAACTCCTAAAGGGAGTTCTTTTTTTATGAAAAAAGTACTATGGAAAATCCTACCTTGATAATGTATAATTATTCTATGTGCGACAAATAAAAACAAATTAGTCCAAATTGCTAAAGAATATTTGCTGTTTATGAAGGAGAAATACTGCTTATATCGAAGATAATAGATAAATGTTTTTATATGGGTTTATTTAGGTTATATATATGAATATTAAGGGGCTGTTATTATGATTAATAGAATATTTTCAGGAACAAAGATTTTAGAAAAGGCCTTGGATGCAACCTGGAAAAGAAATGAGATTATTTCTCATAATATTGCTAACGTAGATACCCCTGGCTACAAAAAAAAGAAGGTATCCTTTGAAGAGGAATTAGCCAATGCTCTTTCAGGATATGGATTTTATGGAAAAAGAACAAGAGATAAACATATTCAAATAGGAAATGTTTCAACAGTTGATGACATTCACCCTAGGATAGATGAGGTAGGTTCTACAAAAAGGCGAGTGGACGAAAACAACGTAGATATTGATGCGGAAATGACTGCATTGGCTACTAATACAATTAGGCATCATGCTTTAGTGCAAAAGCTAAACGGAGAATTACAGAGGCTAAAGAGCGTAATTAATGAGGGGAGACGATAATTTATGTTTAAGTCTATGCAAATAAGTGCATCAGGAATGACTGTTCAACGTTTACGTATGGATGTTATAGCCCAAAATGTAGCGAACATGAATACCACTAGAACGGCAGATGGAGGCCCCTATCGGCGTAGGCTAGTAAATGTACAGGAGGATACAAATAGTAATGTACCTTTTTCGCAATATTTGGATCGTAGTCGCAATGCATTTAGTGGTAAAGGTGTAAAGGCTACAGCAATAGTTGAGGATCCTACCCCCTTTAAAAGAATACATGATCCTGGGCACCCTGATGCTGATGAAGATGGCTATGTTCTAATGCCCAATGTAGATAGTTTAAAAGAAATGGTTGACATGATCTCTGCTACAAGATCCTATGAAGCTAATGTTACAGCTTTCAATGCTGCCAAGAGCATGGCTATTAAAGGATTGGAGATTGGAAGAAGATAGAGGGGGAATATAAGTGAGGGTTGAAAACTTAGTCCAAACCACTTCGGCGTTGTTAAATACCAATAAAACACAATCTACAGAAAAATCCAACGGTTTTAAGGATATTTTATATAGTCTTATGTCAGAAACTAAAGATTTAAGAGTTAGAGATCAGATTAACAATAATCTGTTGGCATCTGGTCAAATAGACAGTCTGGAAAATGTTATGATTGATATGGAAAAAGCCGACATTGCATTGCAGTTTACACTTCAAATTCGTAATAAAATCCTGGATGCTTATCAGGAAATAATGAGAATGCAGATATAATCAACCTTTAAGGCTTTGTTACTATTTGATGATGTATAGGGAAGCAGGGATGGGATGACAAACGCACTAGAGTCAATTAAACAACAACTGAATAATTACTGGGATAGCTTGGACAAGCGCAGAAGAAGATATTTGTTGCTCATGGTAGGGTTAATAATATTAGCTATAGTTCTGGTATCAGTTATGTTGAACAGAAAGGAATATGTAGTATTATACTCCGGGTTAACCGAGCAAGAAGCTGCAGAAGTATATACCAAGCTAAAAGAAATGAATGTTCAACCAAAGATGGAAGGTAGAACTACTATTCTTGTCCCTAAAAAAGATGAAGCTGAGCTTCGGATGCAGATGACCATGGAAGGCTATCCTAAATCAGGATTCAATTATGATTTGTATCTTGAAAGCAGCAGCTTTGGACAGACAGATGATGAAATGCAAAAAAGATGGATTATTCAACTTCAGGAACGTTTAGGGCAATCTATACGCGTTCTTGAAGGAGTGGAGGATGCAGTAGTAACTATAGCAATGCCTAGATCGGACTCATTTGTTTTAAGAGAAAAGGAAACCCCTGTATCCGCATCTGTAATTGTTTTACCAAAGAAGGGTTATGAGATAACCAGTGAACAGGCCAAAAGTATAGAGCAACTAATAGCAACTAGTGTGCCAGGGTTAAAAAAAGAAAATATATCCATAATAGACCACAAAATGAATATCTTAAATGAAGAGCAAGTTACAGAGTCCCAATTGGTATCCAAACAACTTCAAATGAAGGAGCAGTTAGAGGATAGGATAAAAAAGGAAGTAAAGGATTTGTTGGAACCAGTATTTGGATATGGTAAAGTTAAAACTTCCGTTAGTGTCCGTTTGAATTTTGATAAAAAAGTAACGGAATCTGTAACCTTTGAACCTGTGCTTGATGACTCGGGTATTATTGTAAGCCAGGAGATCCTGAGAGAAAGAGTAAACAATATTACCACAGGCGGTGTAGCAGGAGAAACAGATAATACTACCCAATATCCCGAAAGCCTTCGTGATCAAGATTCTTCTTCCCAAAAGGATCATAGAATGATCAACTATGAGGTTAATGAAATAAAAGAAAAAATTGAAGAAGAACAGGGTAGCATAGAACAGCTATCTATAGCTGTAGTCATAGATAATGAAGAATTGGATCAGCAAACAATCGAAGGGGTTAGAGAGTTAGTTGCTACCGCAATGGGTACCGAATTGGATAGAGTGGCAGTACAAAGCTGGGCCTTTAATACAGATGCCCAACAAGACCTAATAGATGCAATTGAAGAACTGCGAAGAGAGAGGCCAAGGATAAACACAACTGCTCTTATGATAATAATCGGGGGTTTAGTTCTTGTTATAGTTATTATTGCCTATGTTAACCGGAGAAGACAAGCAAGGCTTCAGGAAGAAGCAGCAATAATGGCACAAAGCTTATTGGAAGAAGCCCAAACTCCCGAAGAAGAAATTGATCTTATGGATATAGAAGAAACTGAACAGGATAGAATGAAGCGGCAATTGGACGAGTTTGCCAATCAACATCCTGAAGAGATTGCTCAATTATTGAGAAACTGGTTGAGTGAAGACTAGTATATTATAAAGGCAGGAGATGAAGGCATGGCTACAAGATCAGGAAGATTGACTGGAAAGGAAAAGGCAGCCATTTTGCTAATAGCCTTAGGCACTGAAAGAGCTTCGGAGATTTATAAGCATTTAAGAGAAGAAGAAATTGAGCAATTAACTTTAGAGATTGCTAATTTGAGAAAAGTTGATAGCGATATAAAAGATAGTGTTATAGAAGAGTTTTATGAAATGTGTCTTGCGCAAAACTACATTACTGAAGGTGGCATTGAATATGCTAAAGAGATTCTTGCTAAAGCTTTAGGGGAACATAAAGCTGTTGAACTTATCAACAAATTAACTTCATCTTTACAGGTAAGACCTTTTGATTTTGCTAGAAAAGCTGATCCTTCACAATTATTAAATTTTATCCAGAATGAACATCCTCAAACAATAGCTCTTATTTTATCTTACCTAAGGCCTGAGCAGGCGGCTACGATTCTATCCTCTCTGCCTCTAGAAAAACAAGCCGATGTAGCTTCTAGAATTGCCACTATGGATAGTACTTCTCCTGAAATAATAAAAGAGGTGGAAAGGATTCTAGAGAAAAAGCTTGCTTCCATGGTAACCTCGGATTTTACTTCCGCAGGTGGAATAGAAACTATAGTTGACATTTTATTATCTGTTGATAGAGGTACAGAGAAACACATTATGGACACTTTGGAAATGAGAGATGATGAGCTTGCTGAAGAGATAAAAAAGAGAATGTTTGTGTTTGAGGATATTGTTAAGCTCGATAATCGTTCAGTTCAAAGATTCCTTCGTGAAGTAGACAACAATGATTTGGCATTAGCATTAAAGAGTACTAGTGAAGAGGTAGCAAACGTTATCTTCTCCAATATGTCCAAGCGTCTGCAGGAGATGATAAAGGAAGATATGGAGTTTATGGGACCTGTAAGACTAAGAGACGTAGAAGATGCTCAACAGAGGATAGTCAATATTATAAGAAGACTTGAAGATGCTGGCGAGATTGTTGTTTCACGGGGAGGAGGGGATGAAATTGTTGTCTAATGTTGTTAAAAACAATAGGGTGATAATAGGCAGTCAAAGAAAGATTGTCTTTAATACTCCCAATCCCCAGAATTCTCATAGCAATAAAGTGAGCAATGATAAGCAAAAAATGAACACTGAATATACGGAATTAATTAATAAGTCCAAACAACAGGCACAAGATATAATAGCTGAGGCTAATGAGAAGGCAAAGCAGATAGAGATGAATGCCCAGGTGGAGGCAGCAAGATTAATAGAAACAGCAAAAGAAGAGGGGCATAGTCGGGGTTATACTGTTGGCTATGATGAAGGCTATAAGCAAGGTTTTTTGGAGGGACAGAAGCAAGGCAGATCACAGTATGATGTATTAATAGAAGAAGCAGACCAGATAAAGAAAAAATATATAGAAGATAGCAAAAAGCTTTACCAGGTTAGTGAAAAAAACATGGTGTTGTTGGCTTTAGATATCGCCAAGCAAATTATTGGCGATGCTTTGAACAAAGATGATGAGGCTTATATGGAACTAGCGTACAATGCTCTAAAGCTAGTTCATGGGCAGAGGAAAATACAGCTTAAGGTAAGCAGCGAGGATTTTTCCAATATTTTAAAGAATAAAGATGTATTATTATCCAGATTAAAGGGGATAGATGATATCCAAATAATTGAGGATTCCTATTTAGATAAGGGAAGTTGTATTATAGATACTGGTAATGGCATAATTGATGCTAGTGTAAATAGTCAAATAGAGAAAATAGAATCAGCTCTTTTGGAGCTAGCAGACAGCACCCTTTTATATTAGGAGGCGCTTGAATGGAACCCATTAACTTCGATAGGTATCACAAAGTTCTAGATGATATAGATTGTATTTCATATACTGGTCAGGTGACTCAGGTAATAGGGCTTACCATAGAATCACGAGGTCCATCAGTACAGCTAGGTGAAGTATGTTTGCTTTATAACCATAGTAGGACCCATGCTATAAGGGCTGAAGTAGTAGGTTTTAAGGAGAATAGGGTACTATTGATGCCACTAGGCGATGTACAAGGGATTGGACCTGGCAGCTTGGTAGAAGCAACTCATAAATCATTAAAAATACCAGTAGGGAATGAACTAATTGGCAGGGTGTTAGATGGACTAGGAAATCCTATGGATGGAAATGGCCCTATATTAAATCCTGAATGGGTACCAATTGATAATTCACCTCCTAATCCATTAGATAGGAAACGGATTACTGAACCTATAACTCTAGGAATAAAAGCTATTGATGGGCTGTTGACCTGTGGCAAGGGTCAAAGACTAGGTATCTTTGCTGGAAGTGGCGTAGGCAAAAGCACCTTATTAGGTATGGTCGCTAGAAACACTAATGCAGATGTCAATGTTATAGCTTTAATTGGTGAACGAGGAAGAGAAGTTAAAGATTTTCTTCAGAAGGATCTAAAGGAAGAAGGATTAAAACGTTCTGTGCTAGTTATAGCTACATCTGATCAACCAGCACTGATCAGGGTAAAGGCACCCTTTGTTGCAACGGCTATAGCGGAATATTTTCGAGAAAAGGGTCTGAACACCTTATTGATGATGGATTCTCTTACCCGATTTGCTATGGCACAGAGAGAAGTAGGTTTAGCTATTGGTGAGCCGCCCGTAGCCAGAGGCTATACCCCGTCGGTTCTGGCACAATTACCTAAACTGTTAGAACGGGCAGGAAACTCCTCTAAAGGAAGTATTACTGGATTATATACTGTATTAGTAGAAGGTGATGATTTTAATGAACCAATAAGTGATACTGTAAGAGGTATATTGGATGGGCATATAGTTTTGTCCAGAGATCTGGCCAACAGCAATCACTATCCAGCTATCGATGTCTTAGCAAGTGTAAGTAGGGTTATGCCAGATTTAGTTGATAGGGAGCACCTTCAAAGAGCTGGTCTAATAAAAACATTAATGTCTACCTATAGGGAGTCTCAGGATTTAATAAATATAGGAGCATATAATCCCGGTAGTAATGCAAACATAGATGAGGCTATAGAAAAAATACCGGCTATTCAAGAGTTTTTACAGCAATTGGTAGAAGATAAGTTTGACATGGATGCTACTTTAAAATGGATGTCGAGGATAGTGTGATGAGTATAAAAGGGTTTAAATTTAGTTTAGAAACGCCTCTTAAGATAAGAAAAATACGGAAAACTCAGCTGGAATCGGACTTAATGGATGCAAAAAACAAGCTGGATGCTGGCATAAAAATGCTGGAGAGCTTAAAGAGAGAAGAGAGGTACATATACTCTGGGTTTGAAGCTCTTGTATGTAACGGTGTTCAGATAAAAGATTATAAAATTCAAAAGGTATATTTAGAAAATCTGGCTGAAAGGATCTATATCCAACAAAAGGAAAATGAAATTTTAGAAAAGAGATATAGGGACTTATTAGAAAAGATGATAAGACTGATGAAAGAGATTGATAAACTAGAGGATTTAAAAAAGGATAAGTTCAAAGAATTTCTTAGAGAAATTGAAAAACAAGAACAAAAAGAATTGGAAGAAAGGATTAATTATAATTCATCCTTTCAAGGTGGGTTGACGTATGGCTAAAAAAAGAAAAAAAGGATTCATTGTATTTATTATAGTAATTTTTCTAATAGTGTTTGCAACTTTGATTTTATTGTTCGATATAGGTGGAATGAGACAGTTAGCCTACTCTTTTTTAGGCAAGGATTCAGGTAGGAAAGCCACAGCTAGTAAGACTGTGGTAGAAGTAGAGTTGGAAAAAGAAAAAGAGTTTATAGAATCTGAAAAGACTAAGCTTCAAGCTTTGAGAACAGACTTAGAAAACTATAAGGCACAGTTGGATAGCCGTGCTAAGGACCTGGATGAAAAAGAATCTCTTTTACAGGTAAAAGAGCAGGAGCTTGAGCGACTTACCCAAGATCTTACTGCACAGTTTGAAGATTTAATGGAAATCGTAAAAATATGTGAAAATATGAATGGAGAAGAAGCCGCAGCTATATTATCCCAAATGGAGGATACTGAAAAAGTCATATTGATATTTAAAAATTTGAAAAAAGAGAAATCTGCAGAAATTTTGGGTCTAATGAATCCAGAGGATGCAGCAAATATACTAAGCCAGTTATATTAGATAAATATATGGAAGAGGGTTAAATTATGCTAAAGGCAGTACAAATACTCCTAGAGTCCACAAGTACTATAAAACAGGCACATATCAGAAGTAATGATATCAAAAAAAATGATGAGAGCAGCTCCATGTTTGCCGAAAAGTTGCAGAGCACTTTAGAAAAGACCAAGGTTTCTAAAACGACTAAATCAAGAGGCCAAGCAGACAGAACACCAAAAAGTGAGGATTCTCCCGTGGCAGAAACAGTAGAAGATGGATTTCTCCAAGAAGACAAAGAATCTATCAAAAAAACAGGTTATGAATATAGCTTAGCAAATCCCCATCTATTTATTCAGTTTTCAGAGGAAAGAGATTTAGAATTTGATAATACAGGTATAATTCAAGGTATTTTATTAGAAAACGATATAAATTCCTTATCTTCTGATATTGAAACTGAAACCTTAAGTAAAGTTGCTGTTCATGGGGAGGTTATCCAATTACTAAATGATGAACAGGATGATAAAGATGGTGTGAATTTCCAGGACTTTGGTATGGAAACCTTAGAATCGGTACTAAGTAAAAATTTAGATACGACTATTAATCAAAGAGATAGTAAATATTTGAATATCTACAGTGAGCATTCAGATGATGCTAAGATTACTATAAACGATGAAAGCAAACTCAATGTATCAGTTCAATCTGATATGAAAAAACAGATAGTGCCTGAAATCAAAGGAGTACCAGAGATTTTAATTAAGGCAAGAGAAGGACAGGATATTCAACTGAGGGCAACACAAGCTCATAATTCGATGAATTATATACAAGAACAAGATATGAAAGTATTATTAGAAGAAGAGACTAGTACCGTAATCGGGTTAAGAGAACATGAAGTCATAGAGACTGTTGAAGATACATCAATTAATCAAGATGAGATTAATCAAGAAACTAATAAAGATGATTTTAAAAACAATATTCAGTTACAGCAAAACAGCTTGGGAGCTGTTGAGATTTCTTTTCAAGATACAAGTATTGATTTCTCAAATGCATTATATAGACGGGATTTTATAGAAGGTTCAAAAATTATAGAACAAATTGCTGATAAAGTAGTAATGACTGTTGGAGAAGGAAATACAGAATTGGAAATACAGGTTAAACCAGAACATTTGGGAAAATTGATACTGAAAGTAGGACTAGAAGATGGGATTCTGACGGGAAAGATTTATACCTCCAGTCAACAAGTTAAGGAATTTTTGCAAGATAATTTAGATACTTTAAGAAACACGTTAAGGGAGCAAGGATTAATATTCGCTTCTCTGGATGTGGATGTAGGCAGCCAGTCTAGTTTAAATTACTTTCATAACTTTAACTTTACTTCATCAAAGCCTGGTCCCAGAAAGAGTAGCTTATTTACCAATGTTTCTACTGTAGAAAAATCGGAAACCAAATCAACATTATCAGAAAGCTTGAGCCAAATAGATTATTTGGCATAAGGAGGAAACAAAATGAGAGTTGAGCAAAACAGCTACATATACTCATCTAATCAGCCTACCAGACAAGTAAATAACCAGTTGGGAAAGGACGAGTTTTTAAAGATCTTGATAGTGCAACTACAAAACCAAGATCCTCTTAGCCCTATGGAGGATAAGGATTTTATAGCGCAAATGGCTCAATTTAGCACTCTAGAACAGATACAAAATATGAGTAAAGATTTTCAGTCATTAAAGGCCATGAATCTTGTAGGAAAAATGATATATGGGGAAAAAGATATTGAAAACTCATCTCAAATTATTCCGGTTATAGGGAGGGTAGATAGCGTTACATTTTCTAGTGGAAGGATGTTTTTACAGGTAGGAGAATATACCTTATCTTTAGAGGAATTAGTATCAGTTTTTTCTGAGGAAGAGGCACAAAGAATAGAGGGTGTTTAAATAATCAATAAAAAATAGAAAAAAATAGGAGGTATATCATGTTACGTTCTATGTTTTCCGGAGTATCAGGGCTGCGTTCTCATCAAACAAGAATGGATGTTATAGGTAATAATATAGCTAATATTAATACAGTAGGCTTTAAGGCAAGCAGAGTTACCTTTCAGGAAATCTATAATCAGACTCTTAAAGCTGCCTCTGCACCAACTTCTGCTACTGGCAGAGGTGGAGTGAATGCTCATCAAGTTGGTTTGGGTGTATCTGTAGCATCTATTAATGTTTTACATACCCAGAGCGGTGCTCAAAGAACTGACAAGGCTACAGATTTAGCTATAGAAGGTGATGGATTCTTTGTAGTTTCTGATGGTGTAACAAATTTTTATACACGGGCTGGTAATTTTGATATTGATCCACAGGGATACTTGGTATCTGCTACCGGTTTAAAAGTACAAGGTTGGACTAATAGAAATATTGATGGAGAAATCATAACTACAGGTACTACTAATGAGATAAACTTAGCCAATTTATCAATGCCACCTCGTCCAACTTCAGTTTTAGGATTTGAAGGGAATCTAGATAGTGGTTTGGATGTAAATGACATGATAGAATATACAACTAGCATTGTTGATTCCCTGGGAGAGGAACATAATATAAAGCTAATATTTACAAAAATAGCCCCTAACAGATGGGATCTACTTATTGAACCAGCTGATGTTAACAGCAAGATTATTAACTCCCCATTATATGATTCTACAGATGCAACTAATTTCCCTGGTGCACAGCCTATTCAATTTGATGGAAACGGTAGATTGGTATGGCCTATTAATGGCATTACCATTCCCAATATAGAGTATAATAATGGCGCAGTACCAACAGAAAATCTATTTATAAGCTTTGATACAGAGAAATTTACGCAAAATGACAGCGAATCATCTGTGAAAATATCTTATACCGATGGCTACTTGTATGGTGTGTTGAACAATATTAATATAGACTCCATGGGTAGAGTAGTTGGTATATACTCTAATGGTCAAACTAGAATTGATGCTGTTATAGCTGTTGCTAGATTTAGCAATCCTGCTGGTCTTTCAAAACTTGGAGAAAACCTGTTTCAGATATCGGCTAACTCTGGAGAGCCAATAACTGGTCAGGCAGGATTGGATGGTAGAGGAGCAATAAATCCTGGTGCACTTGAAATGTCAAATGTCGACATGGCCAACGAATTTACAGATATGATTATAACCCAAAGGGGTTTTCAGGCAAATTCCAGGATTATCACTACATCGGATGAAATGCTTCAGGAATTAGTTAACCTAAAGAGATAAACTTTTACTGGCCAGGGTATGTAGCCCTGGCTAGTTAAAGAACTAAGGCGGTGTATAGATTTATGATCAAAGTTACCCGTTTAAATGATAAAGAATTTGTTATAAATACTGAAATTATTGAGTTTATTGAAAGCACTCCAGACACAGTTATCACAACTACTACCGGCAAGAAAGTAATAGTTAAAGAAGACGTAGATGAAGTAATTAAAAGAGTCGTGGAGTTCAAAAGGAAAATTTTCCAAGGGTCTTACAAGTGAGGTGTAGCTAATGGATATGTCAACTTTGGCAGGTATTATTGCCGGCTGTGCATTTATGGTGATATCAATAATGCTAGATGGAAACTTAGGTAGTTATTATGATCTGCCGTCTATAATGATAACGGTTGGTGGTACTTTTGCTGCTACTTTGGTAGCCTTTCCTTTTAAACGCTTAGCCAGTATGGTAAAAGTATCTAAAAATTTGTTTTTTAGCGTGGAAGACAACCCACAAAGCATAATATCTATGATAATTGAATTGGCGAATATTGCCAGAAAAGAAGGCTTGCTTGCACTAGAGGAGGCAGCATATAGGATAGAAGATCCTTTTTTGCAAAAGGGAATTTTACTTATTGTGGATGGTACGGATCCTGAACTGGTTAGAAATATATTGGAAACTGAGCTAAACTTTATTGAAGAAAGGCACGAAGAAGCACAGGGGGTTTTTGAGACCATGGCTTCTCTAGCTCCTGCTTATGGAATGATTGGAACTTTGATTGGTCTTATAAATATGCTAAGAAAGTTGGATGACCCTTCTTCCATAGGACCTAGCATGTCCGTTGCTTTGGTTACAACCTTTTATGGTTCCCTATTAGCCAACCTTTTCTTTAGCCCAATGGCCACTAAATTAAAGTATAAAAGTGCCAGAGAAATGCTTTTAAAGGAAATAATGTTGGAAGGGATGCTTTCAATACAAGCGGGTGAAAATCCAAGAATTATTGAAGAAAAACTAAAAGCTTTCTTACCTCCTAAAGATAGGATTATTGGAGATGAAGACTCGATAGAAGGGAATGAACAAGGATGGCAAGGAGAAGACGTCCTAAGCAGAAGCAGGGAGGAGATGAGTGGCTAACCACTTATGGTGATATGGTCACGCTTTTGTTGACTTTTTTTGTTCTCCTATTCTCCTTTTCGACTATTGACGCCCAAAAATGGCAAAGCTTAGTTAGCGCACTAACTGGTGGTAGCGGTATACTAGAGAGTGGGAGAAGTGTTGGGAGCTCCACTAATATTGGTGAGGATATAGAATTAGATATAGATGTTATCAACGAGCTAATTCCTAGAAATAATGAAAAAGATAAAGAAACTGAAAATGAGGAAGATATGGGACTACTACAAGAGTCAGATGAATTTGTCAAACTATATATATCTATAGGTGAATTTTTGGAAGAAAAAGGTGTTCCAGCAGAAGTGAAAATTTCCGATGCCCATACTGAAATCCTACTTAGGTTTAAAGATTCAATCCTATTCGATACAGGTGATGCAGAAATCAAGATTGAGGCTAGAGAGGTTTTGGATGGAATTAGCCAAGTGTTAAAAAAATTTGATGACCAAATAGATATGGTAAGGATAGACGGTCATGCCGATATCCGACCTATCAACACCCAATTATATCCTACTAACTGGGAATTATCTGCCAGGCGAGCAGTTAATGTGGTAAGGTATTTTAGTGAAAATCAGGGTTTGAAACCCTCTAAACTATCGGCTACTGCCTATGGGGAACATCATCCTATTGATAACAAGAAAACGCCTGATAGTCTGGCTAGAAACCGAAGAGTTGAGATTTTTATTGTTCGGGTAATGGAACCTGCTGAAACAATTGAATCAGACCAATAGATTATTAAAGTAAGGGAGTTACAACTAACCATGAGAAGGATAGCTATAATAGCCATAATTATTTTATTAGTATTAGCAGTAGGAATCGGCTCTGCTATTATATACATATTGGTTTCACCAAATCTCGATAAGAAAAATAATGACGAGAGTTATGTATATAGTACTGGAGAAAGCTTTTTAACCAATATAAAGGATGGAAGTCATTACGTAAAGGCTGATATACTCATTGAAGTATCAAATAAAAAGTCACTAAAAATTTTAGAACAAAATAACCACAAGATTCGGGACCAAATAATAGAGATTCTTGGAAATATTGATGAAGAAGAAATAAAAAACGAAGATTTTAAGAAAAACCTAAGGAATACATTAAAAGAGGATTTACAAAAACTCTTAAATATTGATAAAATAGAAGGGATATACTTTAATGAGTTTATAATCCAATGAGCCAAGAGCAACAGTGGGGAAGGGGGGATGAAAATGGCAGAAATACTATCCCAGTCAGAAATAGATGAACTATTAAATGCGCTACAATCGGGAGAGTTTAACGTAACAGATATCCAAAAGGAAACAGAAGAAAAAAAAGTCAGAGTCTATGACTTCCGAAGACCTCATAAGTTCGCTAAGGATCAGCTAAGAACCATGGAAGTTATTTATGAGAATTATTCCAGACTTATGGCATCTTATTTGTCTGGAGTATTGAGGAGTTTCTGCCAAGTGGAAGTCATTTCTGTAGAGCCTCAAACATATTACGAATTTATAAATTCACTCCCTGAACCGGTAGTGTTAGGTATAATAGACTTTAGATCCCTGAATGGTTCTGCAATTATGGAAATATCCCCTGATATAGCATTTGCCATTATAGATAAATTGTTAGGCGGTCCCGGAAGGGTGATTAATAATAGTAAGGCTAGGGATTTTACTGAGATAGAAATTAGTCTTATTAGACAAATTGTAAATCAGCTGACGTCTCTGATGGATGAACCTTGGGCTAATGTAATCACTACCGATTTTAGACTGGAGAGAATTGAAACAAATCCGCAATTTGCTCAGATAATATCTCCCAATGAAACAATAGCAATTATTACTATGAATATTAGTATTGGAGATATAGAGGGCATAGTAAATATATGTATCCCTCATATGGTAATTGAGCCTATTGCAGATCAGCTAAGCACCAAGTATTGGTTTTCCTCAGGTTTTGAAAAAGACAAAGATAGTAGTAAATCAGATTTGCTTGCCAAGAAGATTAAAAAGGCTTATGTAGATATAAAGGCAGTCATTGGTACTACGGAAATTACAGTTAGAGATTTTATTGGATTGCAAATAGGAGATGTCATAAGACTAAATAAAAAGGCAGGAGAGGAGATACCTATTGTGGTAGGGGGACAGGAAAAATTTAAAGGTATAATTGGCACTAAAAACAGCAGATATGCTGTGCAGATAACTGCTAAGAAAGGAGGGGGAAGGGAAGATGAGTGATTTGCTTTCTCAGGAAGAAATTGATGCCCTACTAAGAGGGGATAATGATACTGAAAATGGCAGTAGTAATATTGGACCTTATGATGAGTTAACCTTAGAAGAAATAGATGCCTTAGGAGAGATTGGTAATATTTCTATGGGCACGGCTGCAACTACTTTGTTCACTTTGTTAAACCATAAAGTTACAATTACCACCCCAGATGTTTCGGTCACATCTCTAACTGAGTTAGCAGCACAATACCCTATACCCTTTGTTGCTGTTGAAATCCAATATACTAAAGGAATAAAGGGCAATAATTTATTAATTATAAAAGAAGATGATGTGAAAATAATAACTGACCTGTTAATGGGTGGCGATGGTACAAACCTAGAGGGGGAACTGAATGAACTTCAGCTTAGTGCCATCAGTGAGGTTATGAATCAAATGATGGGTTCTGCTGCTACATCCCTAGCATCAATGTTTGGCAAGGATATTGGAATCTCACCCCCAAATGTATTTACCATTAATTTCGAAGATGAAAAACCAAAGAGCAAATTTGACTCAAACGATACTATTGTGAAGGTCAACTTTAGAATGGAAATATCTGATATTCTTGACAGTTATATTATGCAATTAATTCCTATAGAATTTGCCAGAGATATGGTTAGAACTCTGATGTATGGTGATGATGGATATGAAGAGCCAACTACTATGGAACAGCCTATTGAGGGACAGTACCTTGAACAACAACAGTACGATCATCCATCCTATGAAAAACAAGCTGTTCAAGGACATACAGCTTTCCAGGATCAAGGGTCTATGGAAAAAGCCACCTATAGTCAAAGGAGTGTTGAGGATGCAGCTACGGTGGGAGTACAACCTGTACTTTTCCAGCCCCTAGATGAAACACCGATTCAATCCCAAGACAATAACATAAATCTAATCTTGGACGTTCCCCTTGAACTATCCGTTGAATTGGGTAGAACACAGAAGATGATTCAGGATATTCTAGATCTTAGTACTGGATCTATAATCGAGCTTGATAAGATGGCAGGGGAACCGGTGGATATTCTAGTTAACGGCAAAATTATTGCAAAAGGTGAAGTCGTGATAATAGATGATAATTTTGGTGTCCGTATTACGGATATAGTAAGTCCAACAAACAGAATATCGAACTTAAGATAATCAAAGGAAAGGTAGGGGTAAGATCAATGAGCAAAAAAATTCTTATTGTAGATGATGCAGCTTTTATGAGAATGATGATCAAAGACATATTAACAAAAAATGGGTATACTGTGGTAGGGGAGGCAGAAAATGGCGCAAAAGCAATTGAGAAGTATAAAGAACTAAAGCCAGATTTAGTTATTATGGATATCACTATGCCTGAAGTTGATGGTATTCAGGCTGTAAGAGGAATAAAACAGATTGATGAAAATGCAAACATTATAATGTGCTCAGCAATGGGACAGCAAGCCATGGTAATTGAATCTATACAAGCTGGGGCTAAGGATTTCATAGTCAAGCCCTTCCAAGCAGATAGAGTTTTGGAAGCAGTTAGGAAAGTGTTGATGTAATGAAAGAAGCTTTAAACATATTTTTATTAATAGTAGGTTTTGCAGCAATACTATTTGCTGCATATTACTTTACTAAATTTATAGGCTCTAAGATGTCCTATTCTAATACTACAAGATTGATTAAGGTGTTGGATAGGGTATTTTTGGGCAATGATAAGTCTATTTGCATTATTCAAGTAGGCAAACGGTTTTTTGTCATTGGTATTACTAATCATCATGTTGAACTTATTAGTGAATTGGATGAAGTTGAATTAGCTCCTACATCAACTCCTATATCAAATAGTAAGGAGAGTTCTTTTAATAATATCTTTGATACTTATTTGAATAGGTTAAAAAACAAGGATAGAGGCCAAGGTATGAATAAGTTCAGCGAATAAAGCTTATTAAGGATTAGTTAATGATATTAAGAAATTATAGGGAATTAAATCGGGGTTGGTTTTGTTGAAGAAAAAATTAAAACTAAAAATTTGTTTTTGTTTTATTTTAATGTCATGGATAATGCTTATTTTTGCATCTAATTCCTTTGCCCAGGTAGAAACGCCTATAAATTTAGGAATACGATTAGAAGGGACCGGCCCGACTGGAGAACCGCTAAGCGGCTTTGAAATACTATTTCTACTGACTGTTCTGACCTTGGCACCTTCTATTTTAATTATGATGACATCCTTTACAAGGATCATTATAGTGCTATCCTTCACTAGAAATGCTCTAGGTACCCAGCAGATGCCACCCAACCAAGTATTAATAGGACTTGCTTTATTCCTGACTTTCTTTCTTATGTCTCCAATTGGAGCTGAGATTAACGAAAATGCAATACAACCTTATCTTTCGGGCCAAATTAACCAAGAACAGGCTCTGGATGAAGTTATGAAACCAGTTAGGGATTTTATGTTTAAGCAGACCCGGGAGAAGGATTTAGAATTATTTGTAAACCTCTCAGGTATGGAATATCCAGAAACTTTGAATGATGTACCAAATAATGTTTTGATACCTTCTTTTATTATTAGTGAATTAAAAACAGCCTTTCAGATAGGGTTTTTAATCTATATTCCTTTTATAATAGTAGACATGGTGGTAGCCAGCACCTTAATGTCCATGGGTATGATGATGTTGCCACCTGTTATGATTTCGCTACCTTTTAAAATCTTATTATTTATAATGGTAGATGGTTGGAATTTAGTAATAAAAACTTTGATAACTGGATTTAGATAAAAATGGGGGTGACAGAGTTGAGTGAGGGGCAAATCATTACCATTGCACAACAAGCAATATATACAGGTATAATTATAGCAGCTCCCATGCTAGGATTAGGACTTATCGTAGGTTTGATAGTTGCTGTTTTTCAAGCCACAACTCAGATTAACGAACAAACTCTTGTGTTTATTCCAAAAATATTAGCAGTAGCCATAGCGCTGCTTCTATTTGGGCCCTGGATAATAAAAACTATGACTGAGTTTACTACTAACTTATATGACTCTATAAACTTACTAACCGGGTTGTGATATTTATATGGATATACTAAGATTTCAGGTTTTTCTATTAGTTTTAGTTCGTATGACCGGACTTTTTCTGATGTCACCAGTCTTTGGAAGGCAGAATATCCCCAATTATTTAAAATGGGGACTATCAATACTTTTAACTTATATTGTTTTTAGTAATAGATTTTTGGATAGTCAACTGGAACTTGGATCTTTTCTTGAATTTGCTATATTGATAACAAGAGAGGTATTGATAGGCTTTACTATTGGTTTTATAACTACTATCTTTTTTTCTGCCATATGGACTGCAGGGCAATTAATTGACACTCAAATAGGTTTTGGCATGGTAAACGTTATTGACCCCCAAAGCAGTATACAGGTTCCACTAATGGGTAATTTTAAAAATATCCTTGCTCTCTTAGCCTTTTTTGTTTTAGATGGGCATCACACCCTGATAAAAATTATTTCCTTCAGTTATGATATTGTTCCCATAGGGGAAGGGGCAGTTACAGGGGAGTTAGTTACTTTATTGATAAAATTTTTTGCAAACTCTTTTGTATTGTCTGTAAAAATTGCATTACCGATAATTGCTATGACCTTCCTATCCGAGGTAGCTTTTGGTATACTGGTAAGAACGGTTCCTCAAATGAATGTGTTTATAGTCGGTATCCCTATCAAAATCTTAATAGGACTTATTGCTATTTTAATTTTTATACCTTTATTCATTAACTCTTTAAAGGGGATCTATGACGGAATGTTCAATGATATAGGTAAAGCATTGAGGGGAATGATGCTTAAATGATTCTGCAAAATGGCAATAAAGTAATAGACCTTCAATTGTTCGCAGGTGAAAAGACTGAAAAAGCTACCTTAAAGAAAAGACGGGATGCCAGGGAAAGAGGACAAGTTTTTAGAAGTGTTGAAGTAAATTCTGCCATAGTTCTTTTAGCCGCCTTCGCTTCCTTAAAAATTATATTTCCTACCATAATGAATAGTATTATGGAAGCGTATGTAGGATTCTTTAATGGAAGTATTTCCATAAATCAGGTATATTCCTACGAGGGTCTTAGAAAGTTAGGAATTGACATAAGCAGGATATTGATAACGAATATAGGACCTTTTATGCTTATAGTTATGGCAGCAGGCTTAGTATCCAACTATGTCCAGGTAGGATTTCTATTTACTACCAAAACAATTACTCCGAAACTGAGTAGAATAAATCCTTTAGAAGGATTTAAAAGGATTTTTTCCAAACGTTCCTTGGTGGAACTAGTAAAGTCTATAATAAAATTAGCTATTATTGGAAGTGTAGTCTATACTGAAATAATTAATAACTTTGAAAAACTTCATCTTTGGTACTCAGCTGACATTATAAAAAGTGTTTATATGATTTTAGATAACGCCTACAATATAGCAATAAAAATTGCTATCATATTATTAGTGTTTTCAGTATTTGATTTTGCTTATCAGTGGTGGCAATATGAGCTTGATTTAATGATGACTAAGCAGGAAGTAAAGGATGAATATAAGCTAATGGAGGGAGATCCTCAGATTCGTTCCCGTATCAGGAGCAAACAAAGAGAACTGGGTATGCGTAGGATGATGCAGGAGGTTGCTCATGCAGATGTTGTTATTACTAATCCCGTCCATTATGCCGTTGCTCTTAGGTATGATCCAGATAGAGATAACGCCCCTGTTGTTGTAGCCAAGGGTAAAGATTATGTAGCGTTAAAAATAAAAGAGATTGCACAAGAAAATGATATAATTATTACTGAAAATAAGCCCTTAGCACACGCACTATATAATTCAACTGATATAGGACAAGAAATCCCACCAGAGCTTTTCCAAGCAGTGGCTGAAGTTCTTGCCTTTGTATTTGAGCTTAAGGGAAAAACTTTATAAAAAAATATAACTTGAAGGAGGGTTTAGGGTTGAAGTTTGCCGATAGTTTGTTAGCCTTTATAGTAATTGCAATTGTGTTGCTGATCATATTTCCTTTAAATGAAACAATACTAGATGTATTGTTGACCCTAAATCTATCTTTGTCATTAATCATATTGCTTATTAGTATATTTGTGAAAAACTCCCTGGATTTTTCCATTTTTCCTTCCTTATTACTAATAACTACATTATTTAGGCTTGGACTAAACGTATCTTCCACTAGACTTATATTAACTGAAGCTTCTGCAGGAAAGGTAATTGAAACTTTCGGAAATTTTGTGGTAAGAGGAAATATTGGGGTAGGTCTGGTTATATTTCTTATTATAATTGTGGTACAGTTTGTAGTTATAACCAAAGGATCTGAAAGAGTTTCAGAAGTAGCTGCAAGATTTACTTTAGATGCAATGCCGGGAAAACAAATGGCAATAGATGCAGATTTAAATTCAGGCTTAATTGATGAAAAAGAGGCAAGAAAAAGAAGACAGGATATTCAAAGGGAAGCAGACTTTTATGGTGCCATGGATGGAGCCAGCAAGTTTGTAAAAGGAGATGCGATAGTAGGTATAATTATAACAATTATTAATATAATCGGTGGTATGATAGTAGGATTTACCACAATGAATATGGATATTAGTCAAGTAATATCTACATATACCTTACTAACAGTAGGAGATGGTTTGGTTTCTCAAATCCCAGCACTATTAATTTCTACTGCAACGGGAGTTGTAGTTACTAAAGCTGCTTCAGAATCCAGCATAGGGCAGGATTTATTCAATCAAATCACTGGACAACCAACAGTCTTGATAATTTCGGGTGTACTTTTATGCTTAATGTCCTTTTTTCCAGGTTTTCCTGTATGGGTTCTTATACCGTTAGGGGGACTACTTATTTATTTAGGATATACCCTGCTTAGTGCGCAAAGTGCAGCACCAGTTTTAGAGGAAGAAGAAATAACCAGACAGGAAGTCGAGGATATAAGGAGGCCTGAGAATGTAGTAAACCTTCTAAGTGTGGATCCCATTGAATTAGAATTTGGTTATGGTATCATTCCTTTGGCTGATGTAAACCAGGGAGGAGACTTGCTCGACAGGGTGGTAATGATAAGAAGACAAATGGCTTTAGAGTTAGGCTTAATTGTACCAGTAGTAAGATTACGCGATAATATACAGTTAAATCCGAATGAATATGTTATAAAGATTAGAGGAACAGTTGTTGCTAGAGGTGAGGTTATGGCTGACCGATTCTTAGCAATGGATTCTGGTTTAGCTGAAGGTGAAATCCAAGGAATTGATACTGTAGAACCAGCTTTTGGTTTACCTGCCAAATGGATTGATGAAGATCAGCGCGAAAAAGCTGAACTTATGGGATATACTGTAGTAGATCCTCCTTCTGTGATAGCTACACATTTAACTGAGATAATTAAACAATACGGTCATGAGTTATTAGGCCGTCAAGAAGTACAATTGCTATTGGACAATTTAAGGGATAGAAATAGTGTATTAGTGGATGAAGTGGTTCCTAAACTATTATCCCTAGGGGAGCTTCAGAAGGTTTTAGCCAATTTAATAAAAGAAAGTGTATCTATCCGTGATATGGTAACTATTTTAGAAACCTTGGCTGACTATGCTGGAATTGTAAGGGATCCTGATATTTTAACAGAGTATGTTAGACAAGCACTATCTAGAACCATAACTCAGAAATTTATAGGAGACAGCAAAGGTAAAGTGCTGACTCTGGACAATGAGTTAGAGAAGGAAATAATGGACAGTGTACAGCAAACAGAACATGGTTCCTATCTCTCTCTGGCACCTGAAAAGACCCAGCAGATATTTGCCAATCTCATGAAAGAGGTAGAGAGGGTGTCTTCATTAGGTGTAACACCTATTATTTTAACTTCACCTGTAGTTAGGATTTATTTCAAAAGATTAACAGAACAAATAATGCCTGATTTAGTAGTACTATCTTATAACGAACTAGATAGCAAGGTTGAAGTACAATCTTTAGGGGTGGTGAGCGGATAAATCTATGATTATAAAAAGATACATAGCTAATACAACCCAAGAGGCAATGGCTCAGGTAAAGATGGATCTTGGTTCAGATGCGGTTATATTAAATACAAGACGGATTAGAAAAAAGGGCATCATTGGCTGGTTCTCCAAGCCACTAATGGAAGTTACTGCTGCTATTGACAATGAAATTGTGGTATCAAAAGGCAAAGTTGATCAAAATACTCCGCAAACAAAGGAAGTTCAGTATAATAAAGATGTTATCACTAGCTTAGAAAAAAAAGTTGATGCTATGGGCCAGATGGTGCAAAAGCTGGTGAGCCAAGTAATTAATAATAACCAAAAAAAGACTGAGCAAGAACTTACTGTTATCCAAGAAACTATAAACGAAGGCAAGGAATATTATGATGTCCTATTAGATAATGAAGTACGACAGGAATATGCAGTTGATATATTAAAAAAGGCTAAAGAGCTATATAGTAAAAATGGTATGGACTTTTGCAGATGCTTTGAGCATGTTATAATGGATTGTTTAGGTAATAAGGCCAAGCCTATTGAATTATTACCAGGAAAACGAAAAGTTATTCTATTTGTAGGTCCAACTGGTGTTGGAAAAACTACTACATTGGCTAAGCTAGCAGCTAATTTTACTATAGAGCAGAATAAAAAAGTGGGACTTATAACTGCAGATACATATAGAATAGCAGCAGTAGATCAGTTGAGGGTATATGCGGAGATTTTGGAGATCCCTATGAGTATTATTTATGAGCCAAGTCAAATTACTACAGCTTTAGAGGAACATGCTGACAAAGATGTAGTGCTAATTGATACAGCAGGTAGAAGCATGAAGGACAAGGACCATGAGAAGGAAATTAATGAATTAATTGCCTTAGGAGATATAGATGAGATCCATTTAGTTATAAGTAGCAACACTAGCCCCCAGGGATGTGTTAATGTAATAAATACTTATAGTTTTCTACCGAATTACAGCCTGCTTTTTACTAAGCTGGATGAGGTAACTACATATGGCACCATATTAAATTGCCGCTTGATGTCTAATAGGCCTATATCCTACATAACCACCGGTCAGAATGTACCCACTGACATAGAAATTGCCAACATCAATAAAATTAAAGATTTGTTGATAGGGAATAAGAAATTATGAGAGACCAAGCTGATCAACTGAGACAAATAGTATCTAAAATACAGAATAATAAGAAAGATGATAATACCTCTTATGCTAGAATTATTACCATAACCAGCGGAAAAGGAGGAGTGGGGAAAACCAGCTTTACCATAAACTTAGCAATTTCTTTAGCTAAGATGGGGTACAGAATAGTAATAATAGATGGTGATTTTGGACTTGCTAATGTTGATCTAATGTTGGGAACAAGCTCTAGGCATGGTCTTAGAGAAGTTATTACAGGGCAAATGAGCCTGGAGGAGGTTATGGTAGATGGACCCTATGGAGTTAGGTTTATATCAGGTGGATCTGGTATAAAGGAGTTGGTTAATCTAAGCACTACTGAACTGGATCTCTTTTTGCAAAAGATAGATGAATTAAACATGATGGCTGATATTATTCTTATAGACACAGGAGCTGGTGCAACAGAAAATATCATTAAAATGGTCCTAGCTGCAGATGAGGTTTTACTAATAGTTACTCCTGAACCTACAGCTATCACTGATGCCTATGCTTTAACAAAAATTATATCAGCTTCAAGACGAGATGTAGTTCTGCGTTTAATAATAAACAAAGCAGAAAATATAAATGAAGCCCAAGGGATATTTGATAAGTTTTCACATGCTGCTGATAAATTTCTTAAAGTAAAAATTAAAAACCTAGGATATATTCTAGAAGATAGTCATGTCCCAAAGTCTATAAAAGAACAAGTTCCCTATGTCCTAGGCTATCCTAAATGTCAAGCATCACGACAGGTAAGGATTGTGGCTGGGAGATTACTGAATGAAGATTTAGGAGACACAAGACATAATACCGGAATGACTTCATATATAAAGAAGTTTTTGAGTCTATTTAGGGCCAACTAAACCTGATGCAAGATAAACAAAAACTCATGGAGCAGGGTGAATATGGATATAAAAGATATGATTGAAATTGGTGGAAAGTTAGAAATAGTTATTAAAAGGGATTCCCAGGAAGATACAAAAGGTTACAGTATGGTGCAGGATATAACTTCAGAAGGAGAGTTGGTTATAACTCAACCAATGCGTGATGGTATACCAGTTGTTATAAGACTAAATGATACTTTAAGAGTATTCTTCTTTCAGGAAGAGTCCTGCTTTGCTTTTGATGGAAAACCAATCGAAAGGTTTAAGATAGAAAATGCTAATATGATTAGCATTAGACAAATATCCCCTATAGAAAAAGTTCAAAGAAGACAATTTTATAGGCTTAGAATTGTATTGCCCGTAAATCTTAAGTTACTGGATGTTAAAGGTGATGCGCCTATTATAAAGAGCTACAGTATTGATATAAGTGGAAATGGTTTAAGACTAAATATAGATGAAAAGCTAGATATCAATTCTATGATAGAATGTAATATAGAACTGAGCGCTGAAGAAACCCTTACTATAAGAGGTAAAGTAGTCAGAGTTGCTTTGGATGATAAGTATGCTGATAAATATGATATTGGAATTTCTTTTGTAGATATTCCAAGAAAAGTTCAAGACCGTATAGTTAAATTTATTTTTGATAAACAGCGTGAACTAATTAACAAAGGTTTTATATAGTATTTAGGAGGTGTTGTAAGCCATGGATAACAATAAATATATGGATCTTTTTGTGGAGGAAAGTAAGGAACATATACAGGCTCTAAACGATAATCTTCTTGAACTTGAGGCAGATACTAATAATCTAGAAGCTGTTAATGAATTGTTCCGAGCGGCACATACTCTAAAAGGTATGGCTGGTACATTAGGATTAAATATGATTACCGATATTACCCACAATATGGAGAATGTTCTTGATGAAATCCGCAACCATAAAAAAGAAGTAACCTCCCAGATAATAGACGTTTTGCTGGAGAGCACTGACACATTAGAAACACTGATTCAAGATGTTATAGATTTAGGGCAAGAAGGGGACAGGGATGTTACTGATCTCCTATCAAAATTGAAAAATCCAGCATCTTCTACTACTAGCATGTTGGCTAAGCAGGACTTAAACTATAAAGACATAGAGCTTGATCAGTATCAATTAAGTATAGTAAAGGTTGGTGCTGAACAAGGATTATTTCCTTACTGGATCCAAATAAGGCTGCAACCTACCTGTTTGTTAAAAGCAGCTAGAGCATATATGGTCTTTCAGGCCGCCGAAAGATTTGGTGAAATAATCAAATCTGTACCTCATGTTCAGGATATAGAAGAAGAAAAATTTGAAGATACATTTAGCCTTTTGCTTATTTCTAGAGCTGATGAAATGGATATTCAATCAAAGATAGAATCCATTTCCGAAATTGACTCAGTAAAGATAAAAAAAGTCCAGTTCAATCAATTGGAATCATCTAAGAATATAATTAATGAAGTAAAAAGTGATACGCAAGCTAGTCAGCGCCAGCAACAAAGGATCAATAGTTCAAACCGCCAAGTTCGTAGTATTAGGGTAGATATTGAAAGATTAGATCTACTAATGAATTTAGTTAGTGAGCTTATAATCATAAAAAACACCATGGAAGATATGAGTGGTAACAATGTGGATTCTACATTGATGGAGAACATGGAGTACCTTTCCAGAGTTGCTAATGAACTCCACGATGCAGTTATGAAGGTAAGAATGGTACCTATAGAATTGGTATTTAATCGTTTCCCGAGGGTAGTCAGAGATTTAGCTAAAAACACCAATAAACGCATTAAATTGAATATTATTGGAGCTGATACAGAAGTAGATCGGACAATTATTGATGAAATTGGTGATCCTCTAATTCATTTACTTCGAAATGCCATTGATCACGGAATAGAATTACCAGAGGAAAGATTGAAGATTGGCAAGAATCCCGAAGGAATAGTCGAACTAATTGCTTATCATGATGGTAACAACGTAGTAATTGAAGTCAGAGATGATGGTCGTGGCATAAATTATAAATCCATTGTAGATAATGCTGTAAGAAAAGGCATAGTTACAGAAGATAAAGCTAAGGAATTGGATGATAAAGGTATAATAGATCTTATGTTTCAGCCAGGTTTTAGTACTGCAGAAGAAGTATCTAATATTTCCGGCCGCGGAGTAGGCATGGATGTAGTAAAAACAAAGATTGAAGCATTAGGCGGGATTATAGAGGTAGAAACGGAACAAGGCAAGGGTAGTAGATTTATTGTTCGTTTACCCTTAACACTATCTATTATCCAAGCATTACTGGTTGAAATATCTGAAGAGATTTTTGCTATCCCCTTAAGCTCGGTGCAAGAAATAATAGAAATTAAGCAGTCGGATATAAAAGAACTGAGAGGACAGGAGGTTATTCCTTACAGAGGAGTATTGCTTCCATTGATACGAGTAGAGCAAGAATTGGATATTGATTACAAGGATCGAACTCAAGATGATCTTATTACCCTGGTAGTAATAAAGAAAGGGGAAAAACTCTCCGCTCTTACTATAGGCAACTTGATAGGACAGCAGGAAATTGTTATTAAATCCTTAGGTAAGTACTTATCAAGTATTAAAGTGATATCTGGCGCAACTATTCTGGGAGATGGAAGGGTAGCATTGATATTAGACATTAATCGTCTAGTTTAGTTATGAGGGGGCGAGGATAATGGGAAATAAAACTATTGCTAGTGATAAACAATTTATCAGTTTTTCTTTAGGTAATGATAATTATGGATTGGATGTTATGGCAGTTGAATCAGTAGAGAGGTTGTCAGATATAACTCATGTTCCTAAAACTCCAAATTATGTTTTAGGAGTTACTAATATTAGAGGAGATATAATACCTGTTATTAACTTAAGAAAGAGACTAGGAATGGATGATAAAGAGTACGATGATGATACTCGTATTATTATTTGTGATTTAGATGACTATAGAATAGGACTAGTAGTAGATATGGTAAAGGATGTATTAATAGTTCAAGAGAATAATATCCATACAGGAGAAAACATATTTAAGGACAATAAAAATGATTTTATTTCTAAAATCATCGAACTGGATGGAACGTACATATTAGTGTTAGATTTAATAAAAACATTAGACATAGGGGAATAGATATGGATTTTTTAGATGGGATGCAGCTTGATGTTTTAAAGGAGATAGGAAATATAGGCGCAGGAAATGCTGCTACTTCCTTATCTAAGCTTCTTAGTAGAAGGGTGGGTATGAATGTACCTGAGGTTAAACTAATACAATTTAATCAAGTAGAAATGGTAGTTGGAGGTGCAGAAACCTTAGTAGCCGGAGTTTATTTTGAATTCTCAGGTGACATTCAAGGGACAATTCTGTTTATTTTAGACAGAGCATCTGCTAATAATCTATTATTCCTATTAATACCCAATGATTTTGCAGAATATGATGAAGATTTTTCTCCACTGGAACGTTCTGCCCTGCAAGAGGTTGGTAATATTTTGGCAGGGGCATATCTCGGGTCTCTTTCTGTTATGACAGGTCTAACCATTAAACATTCTACCCCAGCATTTGCTTACGATATGGCAGGCGCTATATTAAGCGTTCCCATGATCGAATTTGGCCAAATGGGGGAGTATGCCTTATTTATAGAAAATGTCTTTATAGATGGTTCAAGCAAGATAAAGGGCAATTTTTTCCTAATGCCCAATGTGGATTCATATCCTATTATTTTAGAAGCCTTAGGAGTTTATAAATGATAGAAAGAATAAAAGTAGGTATGGCAGATTTTAATGTAGTAAAATCACCAGGAATTCTGGTTACATTGGGATTAGGTTCATGTGTAGGCATCGCTTTATATGATGCACAAGTAAAGGTAGCTGGCTTGTCTCATATTATGCTACCTTCAAGTAAGCAGATAAAAAACAATCAAAATAAGGCAAAGTTTGCAGATACTGCAATTTTATTATTAATAGAAAAAATGATGACCATGGGTGCACAAAAGGATAGGATCAAAGCAAAAATAGTAGGTGGTGCCCAAATGTTTTCTTCTATCAACAATAAAAATAGCCTGCTAAAAATAGGTGAAAGAAATGTTAATGCTGCTTTAGAAGTATTAAACAGTTTAAACATTCCCGTAATAGGCAGGGATACGGGTGGTAACTATGGAAGAAGTATCGAATTATATGCAGATACAGGTATTTTACTGGTAAAAACCATAGGACACGGTATCAAAGAGATCTAATTCAATTTGTTATACATTGACTACTCCAGAGATTAGGAGGAGCATATGATACAAAAAGACGACGATGGCATAAGACAATTATGGATCAGATATAAAAAAGACCGCGATATTCAGCTTAGAAACGATATAATAATGCATTATAGTCAATTGGTAAACAGGGTAGTGAATAGAATTGCCCCTAGATATAGTGATTATATAGACATAGATGATCTTGTGGCTTATGGAATATTGGGCTTAATTGATGCAATAGAAAAATTTGATCTAGATAAAGGTGTTAAGTTTGAAACCTATGCAACCTTCAGGATAAGAGGAGCAATTATTGATCAGATTCGAGAGCAAGATTGGATTCCCAGGAGCTTAAGAAATAAGGCAAAAGACGTAGAAGAAGCTATGGAAGAATTGGAGATGAAATTAGGAAGACAGGTGGAGGATGAAGAGTTAGCAAAGCACATGGGAATAACAATAGAAGAATTGCATAGATTACTGGGACAGGTTCACTCTTTTTCTCTCCTTTCACTGGATGAACAAATTCTTGAAATAATAGGAGGTCCATCACAATTAGCAAGTGATAGTAACACACCAGAAGATCATGCTTTATATGAAGACCTTAAAAGAATACTAAGTGAATTTATAGACGTTTTACCCCAAAAAGAAAAAATGGTCATTAACTTATATTATTATGAAGAACTAACTTTAAAAGAAATAGGCATGATCATTGGTGTATCTGAGTCACGAGTATCTCAGCTACATTCCAAAGCCCTGATTAAGTTGAAAAATATGCTTAAACGTGTTAATGTATATTAATTAAGGGGTGAATTCATGAGTATGGTTAAGCTTGCTAATTATGCAATTGAGTATAAGGATGATGGTGTCTATTTAACTGTATTTCCTTCTGAGGATGGATTAACAAAAGAAGATGAAATTGGAATATTGGATGTTTTGAAACGAAAAAACATAATTGAGATCGATACTAATGCAGTGTATAATGCTATGTATATAAATCCCGGCGTTAAAATCAAAATAGCACCTGGTCAAACAGAGAAACTGCTAGATCAGGAAATCCAGATAAGAGTTGTAAATGGAGGTATGGAAGCGCGGGCAAAGCTGTTACCAGATCATGGGGGAAAAAAGCTTAGTTTGAAACAAGTCATAGACATTTTGAATAGGGAAGGAATAGTCTTTGGAATAGATCATAAGGCTATAGAAAAAATGCTAAAGGAAGAAAACTATTATAAGGAAATTGCTGTTGCCTACGGACAGGAGGCTCAGAAAGGTCAGGATGCAAAAATCACCTATCACATTGATTTAAATCCGGAAGCAAAACCAAAGCTATTAGAAGATGGAAGTGTTGATTATAGGCATTTGGATCTTATTCAAAATGTTACAAAAGGACAGGTATTAGCAAGCTTAACTCCTGCTACTGAAGGGACACCCGGGAAAACCGTTTTAGGGAAAACTATTGAGCCCAGACCTGGTAGAAGGCTATCATTACCCAGGGGTAAAAACGTTGTTATATCAGAAGATGGTTTAGCATTAATAGCAGCAATAGATGGAAAGGCCGAGATGATAAATGGAAAGATTAATGTTTATGCCATTTATGAAGTTTTAGGCGATGTTGACAACTCTACAGGAAACATTGATTTTATTGGTAACGTTATTATAAACGGAAATGTATTAACCGGTTTTAAAGTAAAAGCAGGAGGGTATATTGAAGTAAGAGGCGTAGTAGAAGGTGCGAAGTTAGTGGCTCAGGGAGATGTGGTGCTAAAAAAAGGAATACAGGGTATGGGGAAAGGCATCATTGAAACTCAGGGAAATGTAATAGCCCGTTTTATAGAAAATAGTACAGTAACTGCTAAAGGGAATATAACTACTGAAACGATCTTGCATAGTGCCATAAACTGTGGCGGAAAGGTTGAAGTAGGAGGTAGAAAGGGCTTAATAGCAGGGGGGTCTATTTGTGCTGGTGGTTCTATCTCTGCTATCACTATAGGTTCACCCATGGCTACTGTTACAGAGCTGAAAGTAGGCACTAGTCCTATATTACGTGAAGAACACTCTAAGCTTTTGGCTGAATTGGAGAATATTTTAGAGGAGTTAAGAAAGGCCGATCAGATAATCAGTTTGTTGAATAAGATGGAATCAAAAGTTGAATTATCAACAGACAAAAATAATATGCGGTTAAAGGCTATTAAAACAAAACTAAAATACAGCAAAAGACTTCCAGAAATAAAAACACGCATTGCAGAGTTAGAAGAAGTTTTCAAGGATGCAGCGAATGGAAGGGTTAATGTAAAAGATAGAATTTTTTCGGGAGTAAAAATTGAAATTGGATCAAGTGCTCTTTATATAAGGGATGAAGAACGTCATGTAACCTTTATGAGAGAACGTGGAGAAATTGTTAGGACCGCTTTCTTAGGTTAGGAGGATTAAAATGTCTATTAGACCAATAGATATGCAGGTCGCCGTACAAAAAACTGATCATTATATAAAGGATTATAATCAGAACAGTCAATTATTAAATAGTCAGCAGGGCACCTCCGTAGAAACTCAAAAACAGGTTCTTCAGCGCCAACGACAGGTTGTGTCAACTCAAGAATCATTAAATAAGAGGATTAATAGGGACGATTCTAGTGGATCTAACTCTAATAAACACTTGACCAATAGCAATAAAAGACATAGCCAGCAGAAAAAAAATAAGGACAAAAATTTGTTATTAGAAGATGACAAAGGTGTATTTATAGATATTACTTTATAAGGACAATAAGGGGAAAATTATTCTTGATAATTGCTAGTAGTTGTGATATACTACTGACGGTGAAAACACACCCTTTCAGACAGAAAGATCAGTGCCTCAATAGGCGCTCTATCTGGATGAAGAAAGGGGAGGATTAACTGAGGAGGTGAAGAGGTATGGCAGTAGTTTCTATGAAAGAATTATTAGAAGCCGGTGTTCATTTTGGACATCAAACTCGCAGATGGAACCCCAAAATGGCGCCCTATATTTTTACTGAAAGAAATGGGATTTACATTGTTGACCTACAAAAGACTGTTCGCAAAATGGAAGAGGCCTATAACTTTGTGCGTGATATAGCCGCAGAGGGCAAAGAGGTACTATTTGTAGGAACTAAAAAACAGGCTCAAGAGGCTATTGAATATGAGGCACAAAGATGTGGCATGCATTATGTCAACCAGAGATGGTTGGGTGGAATGCTAACCAATTTTAAGACTATTAGTCAAAGAATAGAAGCTTTGCGCCGTCTTAATGAAATGGAAGAAGATGGTTCTTTTGAAGTATTACCTAAGAAGGAAGTTATCAAATTACGTTTAGAAAGAGACAAACTTGAAAAGAACCTTGGTGGGATTAAGAATATGAAAAAGCTTCCTGCAGCTGTTTATGTAGTAGATCCTAGAAAGGAAAGAATTGCAGTTGCTGAGGCACGTAAATTAGGTATCCCAATTATTGCAATTGTAGATACCAATTGTGATCCCGATGAAATTGATTATGTAATTCCCGGTAATGATGATGCTATCCGAGCTGTGAAATTAATTACATCCAGGATTGCTGACGCAGTTTTAGAAGGACGTCAAGGAGAACAACTTACTGATGTGGATGTAGAACAAGAGTAATTAATTGGGGAAGAAGGGGGATATCCATTCTTCCCTTAATTATATTTAGTAAATACCTAAAAATAGGATTTTTCATTTGTACTGTGTTAAACAGCAAATGGGGATATTATATATCAGAGGAGGAATGTCAAATGATTTCAGCCGCACTGGTTAAAGAGCTTAGAGAACGTACCGGAGTTGGAATGATGGACTGCAAAAGAGCTCTCCAAGATACAAATGGTGATATTGAAAAAGCTGTGGAGCTTTTGCGCGAAAGAGGTTTGGCTACAGCTGCTAAAAAAGCAGGTAGAATTGCTGCTGAAGGAATAGTAGATTCTTATATACATGGCGATGGACGAATTGGAGTTTTGGTTGAAGTTAACTGTGAAACAGACTTTGTTGCAAAAACAGATGAGTTTAAGTCTTTTGTTAGAGATATTGCTATGCATATAGCTGCAACCAATCCTAAATATGTATCACGTGAGCAAGTACCTCAGGAAGAATTAGACAAGGAAAAGGAAATCCTTAAAGCACAGGCTCTAAATGAGGGAAAACCTGAAAAAATAGTAGACAGAATGGTAGAAGGCAGAATTGAAAAATACATCAAAGAAATATGTCTTTTAGAACAGCCTTTTGTCAAAGATCCCGATAAGACAGTTCAGGATGTTCTCAATGAAAAAATTGCTACAATTGGAGAGAATATGAGCATCCGGAGATTTGTACGATATGAAAAAGGGGAAGGCTTAGAAAAAAGGCAAGATGATTTTGTTGATGAAGTAATGAGCCAAATGAGAGGCTAAGGGGAGAACACATCTGTGTTCTCTTTTTTTGGAAAAATTGAATAATTAGCTTTTCATTGCGTAAGTATTGTGTTACTATATTTTATGATCCTTGTATGTAAGTTTGGTAAAAAGAAGGAAAAAAACTTAAAACGTAGAAATATATAACTACTAGGGATGGAGGTTTATAATATGTCAAAACCGATTTACAATAGATTGGTATTAAAGATTAGTGGCGAGGCCCTCGCCGGATCAAAGGGTTATGGTATTGATCCGCAAGTTGTTGACCTTATATCCGATCAGGTAATTGAGGTCAGAAACATGGGCATTGAAGTTGCCATTGTTGTTGGAGGTGGAAATATATGGAGAGGAAGAGCTGGCATTGGTATGGATCGCACTACTGCTGATCATATGGGTATGTTGGCTACAGTTATCAATGCACTTGCTCTTCAAGATGCACTTGAAAATAAAAACGCACCTGTTAGAGTACAGACAGCCATTGAGATGAGGCAGATTGCTGAACCATACATACGCAGGCGTGCTGTTCGACACTTAGAAAAAGGAAGAATAGTTATATTTGCATGTGGTACTGGAAATCCTTATTTTTCAACAGACACTGCAGCCGCTTTACGAGCTGCTGAGATTGAAGCCGAGGTAATATTATTGGCTAAGAACATTGACGGAGTTTATGATGATGATCCCAAAATTAACTCAAACGCTAAAAAATTAGACAAGCTTAGTTATATGGAAGTAATAAATAGGGGCTTAGGAGTAATGGATACCACTGCCATAACCCTATGTATGGAAAATAAAATACCTATAATAGTTTTCGGTTTGGAGAGTAGAGATAATATAAAGGCCGCCATCCTAGGTAAAAAAATTGGATCAACAATAGAGGAGGTATAAAAATGCTCAACGATCTTTACAATGAAACAAGGAATGCTATGAGTAAAGCAATATCTAAACTCAACAGCGATTTAAGTAGTATAAGAGCTGGGCGTGCAAATCCCAAATTGTTGGACAGGATTACAGTAGATTATTATGGCGTTCCTACACCCATAAACCAGCTAGGAAATATCTCTGTACCCGAACCTAGACTATTGGTTATAGCCCCCTGGGAACCAAATATTATTCCTAGTATTGAAAAGGAAATATTAAAATCCGATTTAGGTATTACTCCAAATAACGATGGCAAGGTGATTCGTTTAGTTTTCCCTGAATTAACCGAAGAACGTAGAAAAGATCTTGTCAAAGTAGCAAATAAAATGGGGGAAGAGGCAAAGGTAGCTGTGAGAATGGTACGTAGAAATGCTAATGACAAGATCAAGAAGATGAAGAAGGGTTCAGAATTTTCGGAAGATGAACTAAAAGCTGCGGAAACTGAAGTTCAAAAGATTACTGATGATTTTATAAAACAGATTGATGAAATAATAAAAGCTAAAGAGAAGGATATTATGGAGGTATAAATGAGGGATATCCCCATATTTACGGGTCTAAAATTAGATGAGACATTGCGAATCCTAGAACAAGATTTTAAGTCATTAAATGTTACAATTAAGGAATATACTATACCAGAAGATTTCTACAAGAACAAGATAAATCCAGTAAACTCAAGAGTTAAACGGATAGTACGACAAAAAATATCTGATAACTGTAATTTGGAATTAACCGTATGCACATTCAATGAGATACCAGAATAACTACTTTAAGGCAAATAATAGTTACTATTATTTGCCTTAAAGTAGTTGATATATTTTTTATTATTTTACCTTATATAGAGGAATGAACAATGAACTTTGAGAATTTTTTAAAGCCAAGAAGAAAAAAACAAGAAAAAGATCAAAATAGAATTGATGATATAAAAAGTAAGCCTATACCTAAACATATTTGCATTATTATGGATGGTAATGGACGTTGGGCTGAAAAGAGAGGCTTGCCAAGATCAGCAGGACATCGGCAGGGTGTTGAGGCCATAAGGGATATCATTAAAATTACTTCCGAATTGGGCATAAAGTACTTAACTCTTTATGCTTTTTCTACAGAAAATTGGAAAAGGCCTAAAAAAGAAGTAGAGACTATTATGGATTTGCTAGTTGAATATTTAAACCGTGAGTTAGATAATTTGCATAAAAACAATGTGAAGATAATGACCATAGGAGATATTTCTCTTTTACCAAGAAAGGTATACGAGGAAATAGAAAAAGCTGTTAATAAAACCAGATATAATACAGGCGTGCAGGTAAACATAGCCATAAATTATGGCGCAAGATCAGAAATTGTTATGGCTGTTAAAGAAATTGCCCGCAAGGTAGCAAGCAAAGAATTAAACCTCGAAGAAATTGATGAAAAACTTATATCAGACCATCTCTATACTGGTGGTATTCCAGATCCTGATCTTCTAATTAGAACAGGAGGAGATTGGAGAATTAGCAATTTTTTACTGTATCAAATTGCTTATACTGAATTATGGTTTTCCGACGCCACATTATACTGGCCAGATTTTAGTATTAATAATTACTTTGATGCTATTTCTGATTTTCAGAATCGTCAACGCCGATATGGTGGTATTGAAACAAGGAAGGATGGTTAACATATGTTAATGGAAAGGGTGCTTAGTGCGGCTGTCGGGATTATATATCTATTTTTTATGCTTTATTTAGGAGGATGGTTTTTTAAAATTTCAGTACTAATTATGGCTTTTATTCTAATGCATGAATTTTATAATGCTTTTGCTAAGAAAGGTAACAAACCTATAAAATGGCTAGGCTATTTATTTATTTTTTTGTTATTTTGTTCAAACTTTCTTAATAAAGGGTATGATCCCGTTATATTAACAGCTTTTATTACTATTATAGCATTGATTGTCCCTATTTTTTATCAGAAGATGAATATTATGGATGTTATTATTACCATCTTTGCAGCATTTTATCCTGGAATGATGGTTTTTTTCCTTATTCTCTTAGGGTTTCAAGCCCGTCCTTACGGTATGAACTTACTTATATGCACTTTTCTAGTCACTTGGGCTACTGATACCTTTGCTTATTTTTTGGGTAAGAGTTTTGGCAAAAACAAGCTCTGTCCATCAATTAGCCCTAATAAGACAATTGAAGGCAGTTTAGGAGGATTAGTAGGTAGTATAATTGTTGGGGTTATTTTTGGACTTATAATGAATTCTTATTTGGGCTTAGAGATAGCTTTGTACCATTTTCCCATCATAGGATTTTTGGGTGGTACCTTATCCCAGTTAGGGGATCTTTGTGCGTCTTCCATAAAAAGATTTTGCGGAGTTAAAGATTTTGGTAAGCTTTTGCCTGGGCATGGAGGATTATTAGATAGGTTTGATAGCTTGCTGTTTACAATGCCAGCTATATATATATATTATTTGACTTTTTTAATAAAATGAATCCATATGTATACTAACATACTGTGTTGAAAGGATGTAGTGCTTTGAAAAAACGGATAGCTATAATTGGGTCAACAGGGTCTATTGGCACTCAGGCTTTGGATATATTAAGCAACTATCCTGATTATTTTGAGATTAAATCTCTTGCCGCCTATCAGAATATTGATGCTTTAGAAGAACAAATAATGATGTTTTCACCTGCTAAAGTTGTGGTTATAAATGAAGATAGAGCAAGAGAATTAAATACAAGATTACTACCCCAAAATATTGAGGTCAGAAGTGGTAAAGATGCTTTAATTGATTTAGTGACAGATAATGATATAGATGTAGTCCTGATGGCTGTTGTTGGCATTGCAGGTTTGGAGCCTACACTTGCTGCATTAAGAGCTGGTAAAAACATTGCCCTTGCAAATAAGGAGGTAATGGTAACTGGAGGACATATTGTAAATAGACTTGCTAAACAATATGGAGGAAGTGTTATTCCGGTTGATAGTGAACACTCTGCTATTTTGCAAGCTATCCAGGGTTGCAAAGACCTTAGTGAAATCAATAAAATCATTTTAACAGCCTCAGGAGGACCTTTCAGGGGATATGATTACCATAGATTAAAGGAAGTAACAGTGGAGAATGCTTTAAAGCATCCAAATTGGGAAATGGGTCATAAAATAACCGTCGATTCGGCTACCTTAATGAATAAAGGCTTAGAGGTTATAGAGGCGAAATGGTTATTTAATTTAGATATAGATAGAATTAAAGTATTGATTCACCCTCAAAGCATTATTCATTCAATGGTAGAATTTATTGATGGATCTGTCATGGCACAGATGGGAGTACCTGATATGAGGCTTCCTATTCTGTATGCATTGACTTATCCTAATAGATTTAAAACTAACCTGAAATCATTGGATTTGTTAGAAGTAGGTAGCTTAACCTTTGAAGAACCTGATAATGACAGCTTCCCATGTCTTTCATTAGCTTACCAAGCTATGAAAACAGGTGGAACAATGCCAGTAGTGTTAAATGCTGCAAATGAAGTTGCAGTAGATTTATTTTTAAAAAGAAGATTAGCTTTTATAGATATACCTATAATAATAGAGAAAGCCATGAACTCTCATAATATTATAGATGATCCTAAGATTGAAGATATATTGGCTATCGATCAAGAAATCCGCAATTCCATATATAAAAAGGAAGGTGTATTATGATAACGCTTTTAACAACACTAATATTATTTGGTGTCATTATACTAGGACATGAATTAGGTCATTTTCTGATAGCTAATTGGGTAGGAATACCTGCGGAAGAATTTTCAATAGGTATGGGACCCAAAATATACCAACGTAAGACTAACAAGACATTGTTTTCTTTAAGAGCTCTTCCAATAGGTGGATACGTTAAGTTTGTAGGTGAAGATGAAAAAAGTGACGACCCTAGAGCCTTTAATAATGCTAAGGTATGGAAACGTTTTCTGGTTATTCTATCAGGACCTTTGATGAATTTTTTCCTGGCCATACTCCTTCTAACTATCTCTTTTATGTCTTTTGGGACTGTTAGAACTTCCACACATATTTTAGAAACCATAGATGCCTCACCTGCACAAGAGGCGGGACTGCAGAAAGGTGATAAAATTATAGAGATAAATGGAAGAAATCTTGAAAATATGAGTGAGGAAAAAGCTATAGAGACCATTAGAGATGTAATAAAAAGTGAGGGTGGTCAACCTTTAAGATTGACCATTTTAAGAGATGGAGAAGCAAAAGAATTTGAAATGCTACCAAACTATAATACAGAGAAAAATACCTATGAAATAGGTATCTATTTCGGGCGACTTCAGAGACATGGTCCATTATCCAGTATTAAACTTGCCTTTATTCAAACAGGGAGATTGATTATACTAATGATTCAGTTGGTAGGAAGTATGATTTTTAAAGGACAGGTTTTAAATGAAGTGGTAGGACCGGTTGGTATTGTTGGAGAGATCAATAAAGCAGTTCAATCAGGTATCCACGATGTAATTAACTTTGCAATAACTATCACCCTGAACTTGGGAATCATCAATCTTATACCTTTCCCCGCTTTAGATGGTGGTAGACTGGCTTTGTTAGTTGTTGAAGGGTTAAGAGGAAGACCTATTGACTCGCAAAAAGAAGGCTATATTCATTTCGTAGGTTTTGTTCTTTTGATGTTATTGATGATTGTGGTTACTTTTAAAGATATTGTTAGGCAATGGTTCTAGATGAGGAGACAGATATGGAAAGGAAAATAACTAAAAAAGTTAAAGTAGGCAGTCTGGAAATAGGAGGAAACTCACCTGTTACGGTTCAATCAATGACCAATACCGATACGAGGGATGTACAGGCTACTGCAAGACAAATTCATCAGCTAGAAGAGGCTGGGTGCGATATTGTGCGTTTAGCAATTTTTGATGAGGACTGTATTAAAAGTATTAAAGAGATAAAATCTAAGACAGAAATACCTTTAGTAGCAGATATTCATTTTGACTATAAGTTAGCAGTTGATTCAATAAAAGAGGGTATAGATAAACTTCGCATTAACCCTGGTAATATTGGCAGTGAAAAAGGTGTAAGAGAGATTGTTGCAGCTGCTAAGGAACGATTAATCCCTATACGTATAGGGGTCAACAGTGGTTCAATTAAAAAGGAATTTTTACACAAGTACGGTAATACTCCTAAAGCTATGGTTGAAAGTGCTCTTGAGCAAATTAGTATACTAGAAAAGTTTGGCTATGAAGAGATTGTAATATCTTTAAAAGCCTCCAACGTTAACAAAACAGTAGAAGCTTACCGCTTTATATCTAAACTAATTGATTATCCACTTCATTTAGGAGTAACCGAAGCAGGAACATCCTGGAGTGGTACCATAAAGTCATCTATAGGGATTGGTGCCCTGTTGTTAGAAGGTATTGGTGATACCTTAAGAGTTTCCTTAACTGCTGATCCAGTCCAAGAAGTGAGGGTGGGCAAAGAGATTTTAAAAGTCTTAGGATTACAAAAAGACAGTATTGAGATTATTTCTTGCCCTACTTGTGGAAGGTGTAATATTAATTTAGAGAAGATAGTTAATGAAGTAGAAAGTCAAATTCAGGATATCAAAGTTCCTATTACTATAGCAGTTATGGGTTGTGTAGTAAATGGACCTGGGGAGGCTAAAGTAGCCGATATTGGTATAGCCGGTGGTAAGGGTAGAGTAGTTCTTTTTAAAAAGGGTAAAACTATAGGGACATACCCACAGGAAGAAGCTGTGTCAAGGCTTATTTCTGAAATCCGGAGGATGACTGACAATAATGAAAGTAGCTGTTATAATACCAGCATATAATGAAGAGAAAAGTATAGGCTTGGTTTTATCAGTGGTAACACAAATTCCAGAAATTACGGAGATTGTTGTGGTTAATGATGGCTCCACTGATAAAACTAGCCAAATAGCTCTTTCTTTTGGTGTTAGGATTATAGAATTCCATAAAAATCAAGGAAAGAGCCTGGCCTTAAGAGCAGGAGTGATGTCGACCACATCTCCCATAGTTCTATTTTTGGATGCAGACTTAATTGGGTTAACTCAAGAATTAGTTAAGGATATGATACTCCCCATTATTCATGGCTATGCCGATATGACTTTGGGGATCTTTTGTTCTGGACGGTCGGTTACTGATTTAGCCCAAAAGATTGCACCCTATCTTACAGGACAAAGGGCTATGAAAAGATGGGTATTAGATAGATTAGACCTGGAGGATTGGCAGACGGGATTTGGAATAGAAATGGCCATCACCCGACTAGCCAAAAATTCTGACTTGAGGATTATGAAAGTGCCTTTAGCCAATGTTACTCATGCTATGAAAGAGGAAAAAATGGGATTAGTTAAGGGAGTAGCCGCTAGAGCAAAGATGTACTGGGAGATAATAAAACAACTAAGCAACTAATGGGGAAAAGGGGGACTTTTTGGTTTGCTGCAAAAAATTTTAGATGCTAATAATATAAAGCATTTTGATGGATGTAATCTAAAGAAGACAAGGGTTTATTTAAAAGAAAGGCGTTGGGAGATTGTGTTAGAGGCTCCCAATTACATAGATTCTTCTATTGTTGCTAAGGTAGAAGATTTATTAAAAAAGAAAATAGACGGGATAGATGATATTAGAATAATTGTAGAATGCTCTACAAGCATAGAATGGTTTCATAATAACTTTCAAAAAGTATGGGAAGATGTTAATAATAGGATTCAAAGGGAAGGTTTGTCCTGGGCTAGATGTCTGCCCAATTGTCGTCCTGAGTTAGAAGATGAGAATATTTTACTACATATTAACAATCCTATGATTGCAGAGCTTTTTTATGCCAAAAAAGTAAATAAGTATATAGAAGAATGTTTATCCAAATGGTACAAGATCAACTGTAAAGTTCACTTGGTTATGGACGAAGATGAGTTGGAAATATATCAACAGGAGTATAATAAGAGGAAGTGGGAAGAAAATACCTCTCTGATTGAAGGAGTTATAAATGGTATTGAAGTACAGCAATCATCAAATAAAGCAAATAACAGTGTTAATCAATGTCAAAAACAAACTGTAGTTTTAGGGAGAACTTTCGAGGGAGAGCCCATCCCTATTGATCAATTAAGGGAAGACAGTGGTAGAGTAATAGTTAAAGGCCAGATATTTGATATAGAAACAAGGGAAACCAGAAGTGGAAAAATAATATATAGCATGGATATAACCGACTATAGTGGTTCTATTACTATAAAATCTTTTTGTGAAAAGGATCAGGCTGATAAGATAAAGAATCAGCTAGCGAAAGGTGATTGGGTCTTAGTTCGTGGCGAATGTTTATATGATAAATATCAAAGGGACGTTGTTATCATTTTTAATGATTTAATGATAACTGAAGGTCTGGAAAGAGAGGATAATGCAGAAATAAAAAGGGTAGAACTTCATCTTCATACTCAAATGAGTGCTATGGATGGAGTATCTTCAGTAGATTCTCTTGTATCTAGAGCTGCCAAGTGGGGACACCCTGCAATTGCAATTACTGATCATGGTGTACTACAGGCTTTTCCCGATGCATATAAAGCAGGTAAAAAATATGGGATAAAAATACTGTATGGCGTAGAAGCATATCTTGTTAATGATTGCCGACCTCTCATATTAAATGGAAATGAAATGGACTTTAATCAGCCTATTGTGGTCTTTGACGTAGAAACCACGGGATTAGATTCCAAAAAAGATGCAATTACCGAAATCGGTGCTGTAAAGATTGTTAATAAAAAAATTATAGACAGCTTTCAAACTTTTGTAAATCCCGAAATTCCAATACCACCAAATATTACTAAGCTTACTGGTATTGATAATGATATGGTTAAGGATGCACCCCTAATAGAGGAGGCCCTAGGTAGATTTAAAGATTTTTGCGGAGAGGCTGCATTAGCGGCTCATAATGCTCCTTTTGACTTAGGGTTTATTAAAGAAAAAGCAAAAAGCTTAGAATGGGAAATTAATAATCCTATTATTGATACCCTGGTATTATCAAGGGAGCTGGTCCAGGATATAAAAAGGCATAAACTTAATCATTTAGCTAAATATTTTGGTATTAGACTGGATAACCATCATAGAGCTCATGAAGATGCAGCAGCTACAGGTCAAATACTGCTTAAGCTACTAGAAATATTAGAAAAAATGGGTGTAAAGCGGTTAATAGATATTAATACTGCTTTCACAAATATTACTAATCTTAATTCCTTGCCATCTAATCATGCTACCATACTGGTGAAAAACAAAGTAGGGCTTAAAAACCTGTATAAGCTAGTATCTAAATCTCATATTGATTATTTCTATAGGCGGCCACGTATTCCCAAAAGTCTTCTAATGAAATATAGAGAGGGCCTTCTTATCGGTTCTGGATGTGAAGCTGGAGAATTATATAAGGCTATGGTTAAGGGCACTCCTTACGATGAGATTAAAGAAATAGCACAATTTTATGATTTCCTGGAAGTTCAACCTGTAGCTAATAATGCCTATCTGGTTAGGGAGGGGCATGTAGAAAGCTTTGAAGAACTGGAGAAAATTAATAAGAGTATTGTCAAATTAGGTAAGAGGATAGGGAAACCTGTGGTGGCCACTGGAGATGTGCATTTTCTAGATCCTCATGACGAGTATTTTAGAAGAATTTTAATGAGTGGACAAGGTTATAGTGATGCTGATTATCAACCTCCTCTCTATTTTAAAACAACAGAGGAGATGTTAAAGGATTTTAGTTATATAGATAAAGAGACTGCTTTAGAGATAGTGGTTCATGCACCAAGACAAATTGCTGAATCCATTGACAACATACAACCTATTCCTGATGGACTGTCCACACCAGAAATTCCTGAGGCAGAAAAAAAAATAAAGGAAATGTCATTGGAAAAAGCATATAGAATCTATGGAAAGCCTTTGCCTGATCTAGTATCAAAACGTCTAGAAAAAGAGCTTAATTCAATTATAAAACACGGCTTTGCAGTTTTATATTATATAGCACATAAATTGGTAAAAAAGTCATTAATTGATGGTTATCTGGTTGGGTCCCGGGGCTCTGTAGGTTCTTCTGTGGTAGCATATATGACGGATATAACAGAAGTAAATCCTTTACCACCCCATTATGTATGTCCCCAGTGCAAACATAGTGACTTTAATATCGACAAGTCCAAATATGGTGTAGGAATTGACTTGCCTGACAAAAATTGTCCTAAATGTGGCTCTGTCTATAAAAAAGATGGCTTTGATATTCCTTTTGAAGTTTTCTTAGGCTTTAAAGGAGACAAAGTTCCAGATATTGATTTAAATTTTTCAGGTGAGTACCAGCCTATTGCCCACAAGTATACTGAGGAGCTTTTTGGTAAAGGTTATGTTTTTAGAGCAGGGACTATAGGAACTATAGCCGAAAAAACTGCTTTTGGTTTTGTGAGAAAATATTTGGATGAAAAAGAAATTACTGTATCTAACGCAGAAATAAAAAGATTAGTGGCAGGATGTACAGGGGTAAAGCGAACTACAGGTCAACACCCAGGTGGAGTAATGGTTGTTCCCAGAAGCAGAGAAATATATGAATTTACTCCAATACAATATCCTGCTGATGATAAAGATTCTGGAGTAATAACTACTCATTTTGATTATAACTTTATACATGACAATCTTGTTAAATTAGATATTTTAGGTCATGATGACCCGACAATGATTAGAATGTTAGAAGATATTACTGGTGAAGATGCTAAGGAAATACCCTTGGATGATGAAAAAACTATGGGCATATTCTCTAGTACAGAACCTTTAAAAATAAAACCTGAAGATATTGGCAGCCAGGTAGGTACTTTTGGCATTCCGGAGTTTGGAACTAGATTTGTCAGACAAATGCTAGTAGACACAAAACCCACTACTTTTGGTGAGTTGGTTAGAATAAGTGGTTTATCTCATGGAACAGACGTATGGCTGAATAATGCACAGGATTTAATAAGAGATGGAATAGCACAATTATCTGAGGTAATATCTACTAGAGATGATATTATGATATACCTCATATATAAGGGAGTGGAGCCAACCCTTGCTTTTCAGATTATGGAAAGTGTTCGTAAGGGGAAAGGTTTAACACCAGAATTCGAAGAGGCTATGATAGCAAAAGATGTACCAGATTGGTTTATATCTTCCTGTAAAAAGATTAAATATATGTTTCCCAAAGCACATGCTGCAGCCTATGTTATAATGGCTTTTAGGATTGCTTACTTTAAGGTCTATCATCCCCTTGCTTTTTATTCAACATATTTTACCATTAAGTCAAGCGATTTTGATGCTGATGTGGCACTAGGAGGGAAAGATGCAGTAAAAGAAAAGATTAGAGAATTAGAATCCAAGGGAAATAGTGCAACAGCAAAAGAAAAGAGCCTGCTGACTGTACTAGAGGTGGTATTAGAGATGTATTGTAGAAATATTTCTTTCTTGCCAGTGGATCTCTATGAGTCTCATCCTACAAAATTTCTTATAGTAGATAATGAATGCATTAGGCTACCTTTAAATACATTACAAGGAGTAGGTGTAAGCGCTGCACTAAGCATTGCACAAGCTAGAGAACAAGGAGAGTTTATTTCACTAGAAGACTTAAGAGAACGAACAAAAATAACCAAGACTGCCATTGAAGTTTTAAAAAAACACGGTGCATTAAAGGGAATTCCCGAGACAAGCCAGCTCTCTTTATTTTAAGCTTGCATTGCTATGCTATTAATGCTATAATTAAAGACAGATTTGGATAGTGACGTTTTGAGATGGAGTGGGGACAACCCACTCTTTCGTATTATTTACCGAGCAATTGATTTTTTATGGTGTAACTGAATTTTTGAGAATTATTGAGTACAATTGCGTAAAATAGTAATAGGAAGATTAATTTACGTTGTAAAGCAATATTATGGAGGGAAGATTGTGGCAAAGAAAAATACAAAAAATATGGAAGAAGTTGCCCAAGAGATTGCATTGCCTATTTTAGATGAACTAGGCTATGAGTTAGTAGATGTAGAGTATAAAAAAGAAGGCGCACACTGGTATCTTAGGCTGTATATCGATAAACCTGGTGGTGTCACTATCGATGATTGTCAGGAGGCAAGTGATAGAATAAATACAGCTTTAGATAAACATGTTACAGTTAACTACGATTTTCTTGAAATATCATCTCCTGGGCTGGATCGTCCCTTGAAGAAGGATAAGGATTTTGTTCGCTATAAAGGACGCAAAGTAGATGTCAAATTATATAAAGCAGTGAATGGATCCAAAAATTTTACAGGGGAATTAATTGGCCTGATTGATGGAAAAATTCAGATTTCAGTAGATGGTAAAATTTTTGAGTTCAAACGTGATCAGGTTGCTATTGTTAGATTAGCTGTTGAATTTTAATATTATATTTATGCTCTTTGAGGAGGAGTTTGTAAAATGAATGGGGAGTTTCTTGGCGCTCTAGAACAGATTGCTAGCGAGAAAGGAATTGACAAAGAAATATTAGTTAATGCTATAGAAGCAGCATTATTGTCTGCATATAAAAAGAACTTTGGTACCAGTCAAAATGTAAAAGTAAATATTGATAGAGGAACTGGCACAGTCAAGGTTTTTGCTTTGAAAACTATTGTAGAAGAAGTTAAAGATGAAACACAAGAGATTCTTTTGGAAGATGCAAGAAGAATTGATCTGAAGTATCAGCTGGGTGATGTAGTAGAAATAGAAGTAACCCCCAGAAACTTTGGGCGTATCGCTGCGCAAAACGCCAAACAGGTAGTTGTACAGCGAATACGGGAAGCAGAGAGGGTAATCACGTATGAGAAGTTTATTGAGAAAGAAAATGAGATAATGCCATGTATGGTTCAAAGGGTGGAACGTAAAAATGTATATGTAGATTTAGATCAGGCTGAAGGATTAATGCCCCCTAATGAGCAAATACAGAGCGAAGAATATAAGGTAAATGACCGATTGATAGTGTATATAGCAGAAGTAAAAATGACCAATAAAGGCCCGCAGATATTAGTATCCAGGACTCATCCTAATTTAGTAAAAAGGCTCTTTGAAAGGGAAGTGCCTGAAATTGTTCGAGGTGAAGTTATTATCAAAAACATTGCCCGCGAGGCAGGATCGAGAACCAAAATTGCTGTTCATGCCAATCATCCCAGCATTGATCCTGTAGGTGCATGCGTAGGACAACATGGCATAAGGGTACAGCATATAGTTAATGAATTAAATGGAGAAAAGATAGATGTTATTAAATGGAGTGATGACCCAAGAGAATTCATTGGTAGTGCATTAAGCCCAGCAAAAATAGTAAATGTAATGGTTAATGAGGATGAAAAGTCCGCTAGGGTAATTGTCCCAGATAATCAACTCTCCCTGGCAATTGGTAAAGAAGGACAAAATGCGAGACTAGCCGCTAAATTAACAGGTTGGAAAATTGATATAAAAAGCATATCCCAAATGGAAAAGCTTGAAAATGAAGAAAATAGCTCTATAGAATATAATGAATAAAACTTTGAATAAGGAGGGGTTTGCTTTGAGGAGAAAGAAGATTCCAATGAGAATGTGTGTCGGCTGTAGAGAAATGAAATCCAAAATAGAACTGATAAGAGTAGTAAAAAGTCCTGAAGGAGACATTAGTATAGATGACAAAAGAGGAAAAAAGCCTGGGAGAGGAGCCTATATATGCAGAAACTCTACTTGTATGGAGAAAGTCAAGAAAAGTAGAGTACTGGAACGAACCTTCAATCAAAAAATAGATGATGAAATTTACGATATGTTAATTCTTGCAATGAATGAAGGTGAGAGCAATTAGTGATAAAATATATCAGTTTATTGGTTTGTCCAAACGGGCTGGGAAATTAGTCTCTGGTGCATATAGTGTCGAACAAGCCATTAAATCGGGAAAGGCAAAGTTAGTAATAATAAGTAAAGATGCTTCAACTAATACATCAAAAAAATTTACTGAATTGTGCAAAACTAGAGGTATCGATATTGTTAAAATCGGTAGTAAACAAGCATTGGGTCAATCAATTGGCAAGCCTGAGAGAGCCCTGCTAGCTGTTACAGATACATCTTTTAGAGATTTAATTATAGCAGAATTACCTTTATCCACAAAAAATATGGGGGTGATTGAATAATGGCAAAGATTAACGTTTATACAACTGCTAAGAATGTTACAAAAGGCGCGACAGAATTGCTGGAAGATTTGGGAGAATTAGAGAAGAATATTAATAGCTATAAGAGTACGATACAGAATCTTAGAGATAAATTAAATCAAGAAGCTAAAGAAAGAGAGCTTGAGGAGAAAAGAAAAGCTGAGGAAGAGCTTCGCAGAAAACAAGAAGAACAGAGACGTAAAGAAGCCGAAAGAGCTAAGGAAGAATTAAGACAAAAAGAAGAATTAAAGCGAAAGGAAGCTGAAACGTCTAAAAAAAGTGTCTCCTCTGAAAGTGACTATAAAAAGAAAAGTCGAAAGAAAAAGCGAGATCTTTGGGATGAGGATGATAATTTAGAATATAAATTAAAGAAACCAAAAAAATCCAGTAAAATTTCAAGTAAGAAAAGTAAACAACAGGTTGAGCAGACTGAAAAGACACCAGAAAGGAAAAAGGCTATTGTTATGGGTGAAATAATATCAATTAAAGAATTATCAGAAAAAATTGGAGTACCAGCAACTGAAATTATGAAAAAATTGATGGGGCTGGGAATTTTGGCTACTATAAATCAAGACTTGGATTATGAAACTGCAGCCATAGTATCTTCTGAATTTGGAATAGAGTTGGAGCAGAAGGTTTCTAAGAGCTTTGAAGAAATATTAATAGATGAAGATGTAGAAGATGATCCTTCAACTCTACAGCCTCGTCCTCCAATTGTAACGGTTATGGGACACGTAGATCATGGTAAAACATCATTGTTGGATGCCATTAGAAGTACCAAGGTTACTGCCCAGGAAGCTGGTGGAATAACTCAGCACATAGGTGCTTATACTGTAAAAGTAAATGGCAAACCCATTACTTTTTTAGATACACCTGGTCATGAGGCTTTTACTTCATTAAGAGCAAGAGGTGCTCAAGTAACAGACATTGCTATTTTGGTTGTGGCAGCCAACGATGGAGTTATGCCCCAGACCGTAGAGGCAATCAATCATGCCAAAGAAGCAAAAGTACCTATTATAGTTGCTATAAACAAGATTGATGTTACTGGAGCAAATCCTGAAAGAGTAAAACAAGAGCTGACTGAGCATGGTTTGATAGTAGAGGAATGGGGAGGCGAAACTATTGCTGTTCCTGTTTCAGCACTCCATAAAGAGGGTATTGATGAATTATTAGAAATGGTACTGTTGGTAGCAGAAATGCAAGAATTAAAGGCAAATCCCAATCGTTTAGCTAAAGGAACTATTATCGAGGCAGAATTAGATAAAGGCCGAGGTCCTGTTGCTACGGTACTAGTTCAAAACGGAAGTCTAAAAGTGGGGGATTCTGTAGTTGCAGGAACTGCTTATGGTAGAGTTCGTGCCATGATGGACTACACAGGCAAAAGGCTCAAAAAGGCGGGTCCTTCAATGCCTGTCCAGGTATTGGGCTTGTCAGAAGTACCAGAAGCAGGGGATATTATGTATGCCGTACAGGATGATAAACTAGCTAAACAAGTAGCTGAAGAACGCAAAGAAAAAATAAAAGAGGAACAAATTAAGGCTTCTTCCAAACTCTCTTTGGATGAATTGTTCAGCAAGATAAAAGAGGGTGAAGTTAAAGAGTTAAACCTTATTATAAAAGCCGATGTTCAGGGATCAGTTGAAGCTATTAAGCAGTCACTTGAAAAATTATCCAACGATGAAGTAAGAGTGCGTGCTATTCATGGTGCTGTAGGAGCCATTAATGAATCAGACGTTATGTTGGCTTCAGCATCCAATGCTATTATAATAGGTTTTAATGTAAGGCCTACTCCAGGAGCTAACGAGTTGGCAAAGAAGGAAAACATTGACATACGGCTTTATAGAGTAATATACAATGCAATTGAAGATATTGAAGCAGCCATGAAGGGAATGCTGGATCCAGAGTTTAGAGAGGTAATCGTAGGTCATGCAGAGGTAAGAGAGACCTTTAAGGTACCTGGAGTAGGAGTTGTAGCCGGCTGTTATGTAACTGACGGTAGAATTATTAGAAATGGGGATGCTCGTTTAGTTCGTAATGGTATTGTTATCTATGAAGGTAGTATTGAGTCATTGAAACGCTTTAAAGATGATGTCAGAGAAGTGGCTACTGGTTATGAGTGTGGTATAGGTTTATTAAACTTTAATGATATTAAAATTGGAGATATAATTGAAGTATCAATACAGGAAGAAATTAAGAGCTAAGCTTGTTATATAATATTGAAAAGCAGGTGGATATGGTGAGACATCAAAGAATAGATAGAATTTCTGAAGAAATAAAAAAGGAAATAAGTAGAATTATTCGTGAAAATGTAAAAGATCCCCGGATCTCGCAGATGACGTCTATTTTGCGTGTGGATGTATCAGGAGATTTACGACATGCTAAAGTTTATGTGAGTGTACTAGGTAATGATCAAGAAAAATCATCTACCATAGAAGGGCTAACAAGAGCTGCAGGCTTTATCCGAAAGGAACTGGGAAGAGTTCTTACTATTAGATATATTCCAGAGCTTATTTTTGTACTAGATACTTCAATTGAATATAGTGTTGATATAAGTAAAAAAATTATGGAAGTAAACAGGAATTGGGAGCAAGATAGTGAAAATGAATGATATTGTAAAAGCAATAGACAATAGTCCTTCCGTTGCACTGATAACCCATATTAATCCTGATGGAGATGCTATTGGCAGTACTTTAGCTCTTATGCATGCACTAGACAAAATAGGGAAATTGGTGGATGTATATTGTCAAGATGATATTCCCAATACATTTTATTTTTTAAATGGCATAAGTAGAATAATTAAACCTGATCAGTCTATAAAAAAATATGATTTGGTTATAGCCTTGGATTGTAGTGATCCTGAGAGAATGGGCTCTTGTAGCGTAATTATGGACAAGGCAATTATATCAGCTAATATAGATCACCATATTAGTAACACTCTTTATTCAGATATAAATGTTGTAGACGGCGATGCTTCGGCTACAGGGGAAATAGTTTACGAGTTAATTAATCTATTGGAAATAATTCCCGACAAAGATATTGCTGAGGCTCTATATACTGCTATTGTCTCTGATACTGGAAGGTTTTCCTATAGTAATACAACTCCCAAAACTCATAGGGTCGTAGCCACTCTTATAGAATGGGGCGCTGATATAGATAAATTATCCAACCTGCTATTTAAAAATCATTCTTTAGAGTGGATTAAACTTTTGGGGCAAGCTATAAATTCATTGCGGATATATCATGATGGAAAAGTAGCAATTATGCATATAACTAAAGAAATGATGGCTAAAGCCGGTGCAACTGAGGAACATTCAAATGGTATTATTCAGTATGCAAAGGATATTTCAGGGGTTGAGTTGGCAGCAGTGCTTCGTGAAGTAGATGATTCAACCATTAAAGTTAGTCTGCGTTCTCAATCTATAGTAGATGTGAGTGTTTTGGCAAAAAAGTTTGGTGGTGGCGGACATAGAAGAGCTTCAGGATGCACTATAAATTTACCTCTTATTCAAGCCCAGGAAAACTTGATGAAAGCAATAGATCTATACTTTGAGGAGTAGTGATGGGATTGAATGGAATTATAAACGTTCTCAAACCCCCTGGGATGACATCAAGTGATGTAGTAGTTTATTTAAGAAAATTGCTGAAAGTAAAAAAAGTGGGTCATGCAGGAACTTTAGATCCCAATGCAGCAGGGGTATTGGTAGTTTGTGTTGGTAAGGCCACTAAAGTTGTTGATTATTTAATGAATGACAACAAGACTTACCGAGGAGGAATGGTTCTAGGAAAAGAAACAGACACCCTGGATGCCGATGGTAGGATAATTAAAGAATCTCCTATCCTGCCTAACCTTTCAAGCATAGAAGAAGTTTTTCAAAAATACCAGGGTAAACTGCTACAAAAACCTCCAATGTATTCAGCTAGAAAGTATAAAGGTAAACGTTTATATGAGTTAGCCAGGCAGGGACAAGAGGTAGAAGTATCACCTAGGGCAATTGAAATTTATGAAAATAAAGTATTAGAATTCTGTCCACCAAAAGAAATCATTTTTGAAACAACTTGCTCCAAAGGTACATATATAAGATCCCTTGTAAGAGATATAGGAAGGGAATTGGGCTGTGGTGCTTATATGTCCTTTTTAATAAGAGTTTCCAGTGGTGTATTTACTGTGGCAAATGCTTATACATTACAAGAAATAAAAGTTTCCCTACTTCAACTAAATCTTGATAACTTTCTAATACCTATAGATGAGGCGCTATCTAAATTTAAATCCATTACATTAGCAGACCATATCTTTTCAAAAGCCGTTAATGGCAATATAATTAATCTGGATTATGTTATTTCGAACATGGATTATATATCCCAGGGAGAATTGTTAAGAGTATACTGTAATAATAAGTTTATAGGATTAGGATACATAAATGAGAGGCAAAAAATACAAATGAGAAAGGTTTTGGTTTAGGGAGGAATATGCAAGTAGTTTTTAATATAGACAAAAAACATACTACAGACAAACCTATAGCTATGGCTTTAGGTTCTTTTGATGGAGTACATGTGGGCCATCAAATGTTGATTCAACAGCTAAAGTATATTCAAAATACTATAGGTTGTTGTAGCTTGGTCTATACTTTTTTGAATAATCCTTTAGAGCTGTTAAATCCTAAAAATGCACCGTCTAGGATCATGACTCTACCAGAAAAAATTTCAAAATTTAATAGATTTAACATTGATTATTTGGTGCTAAATCCTTTTAATAAGTGTCTGGCCTCCATGCCTCCACAGGACTTTATTGAACATATGCTTATAAAAAACTATAATTTAAAGTATATAGTGGTAGGATATGATTTTAAATTTGGCACACTAGGTAGTGGAAATGTAAACATGTTGAAGGAGTTTAGTAAAAGTTACGGATATGAAGTGATAGTAGTCCCTCCCTTATCCCTTGGTAATGAAATTGTTAGCAGCAGCTTGATACGCCAGTTGATAAAGGAAGGGGATGTAGAGAAGGCTTCATTGTATCTTGGATCGCCTTATGCCATAAATGGCAAAGTAGTTCATGGTTTCGGTAGAGGTCGAAAATTAGGTTATCCCACAGCCAACCTAGAATTTGACACTCGTAAAGCTGTTCCTAAAAATGGTATTTACCTTACCAGGGTGAAGATTGAGGGAGTTTATTATTGGGGAATGACCAATGTGGGAACAAATCCAACTTTTAATAATGAAGGTTTGTTTGTGGAGACATATATATTGGATTATAATAATACTCTGTACGATACCAGGATTAAGCTTGAGTTTCTCAAGCGCATAAGGGATGAAAAAAAATTCTCAAATGTAGAAGATTTAAAAAATCAAATAGCAAAAGACGTTCAATGGGCCAAAAACTACATTTACAAATTTATATGAATGTGATAAAATAACAAAGAACTTAAAGTAACTCAACCATTTTCTTGGTCTAACGCTCCTCCAGCGTTTTACTAGGATAGTGGGGGTGTTTATTGTTTGAGGAGGTGAAAGCTGCTTATGGATAAAGTAAGGAAGACTCAGATCATTGAAGAATTTAAACTACATGAGGGAGATACTGGATCCCCTGAGGTGCAAATCGCTATTTTGACTGAGCGAATTAACCATCTTAATGAACATCTAAAGATCCATAAAAAGGATCATCATTCAAGAAGAGGATTATTAATGATGGTTGGTAGGAGAAGAGGACTGCTCAACTATTTGATGAAAAAGGATATTGAGCGATACAGAGCTATTGTAGAGAAATTAGGATTAAGAAAGTAAACCTTGGAGCGGGCATGTCCGCTCCTTTGTTCTAATTAGCTAGTTAGTTTATCTCATATCTAATTCAATTGATGCGTTGTTTTTCTACATGGTGGGAATACTAAATTACAAGTTTCTAAGGTACCAAGGTAATTCTGAAAGGAGAAGTAGATAATGGACTATAAGGTTTATTCTACAGAATTGGCAGGCACTACCATAACTGTAGAAATAGGTAAGTTTGGCGAACAAGCAAATGGTGCTTGTACTGTAAGATGTGGTGATACAGTAGTATTTGTATCTGCTACAGGTTCTAAAGAACCAAGAGAAGGAATTGATTTTTTTCCTCTAAGCGTAGATTTTGAAGAAAAGCTTTATGCTGTGGGTAGAATTCCTGGTGGATTCATTAAGCGTGAAGGACGTCCAACAGAAAAGGCAATTTTGATATCTAGACTAATAGACAGGCCAATAAGACCCTTGTTTCCTGAAGGGTTCCGTAATGATGTACAAATTGTTGCAATGCCTTTATCGGTAGACCCTGATTATCCACCAGATGTATTTGCTATGCTAGGATCTTCTATAGCTTTATCTATATCAGACCTGCCTTTTATGGGGCCAACTGGTTCAGTGGCGGTAGGTTTAGTAGATGGAGAGTTTATTATCAATCCAATTTCTTGTCAAAGAGAAAAAAGTTTGATGAATTTAGTGGTGTCTGGGACAAAAGATGCTATTATGATGGTGGAAGCAGGAGCTAATGAGATTCCAGAAGATCAAATGCTAGAGGCAATTATGTTTGCACATGAGTATATAAAGCAGCTGGTAGAATTTCAGGAAAAAATTGTTGAAGAAGTAGGTAAGGAAAAAATTGAAGTAATAGTAGAAGATATAGATACTGAATTGGAATTCAAAGTAAGAGAGTTTGCTACTGATAAAATAAAAGAGGCTGTAAAAGCTACTGAAAAACAAACAAGAGAGGAAAACATAGCGAAGGTTGAAGAAGAGGTTCATGAACATTTTGCAGAAGAGTTCCCAGAACAGGAAAAAGATATTGCTAAGGTTTTGGAAAGCATTAAAAAAGAAGTAGTCAGAAGCATGATTCTGGATGAAGGTATTAGGGTTGATGGACGAAAGCTATCAGAGATTAGGCCACTGCATTGCGAAGTAGGCTTGTTACCAAGAACCCATGGATCAGGATTCTTTAAGAGAGGCCAAACCCACGTTCTTACTACATGCACTCTTGGACCTATGGCAGATGTACAAATATTAGATGGGCTCTGGGAGGAAGAGAGTAAACGCTATATGCATCATTATAATTTCCCACCTTATAGCGTTGGAGAAACAAGGCCAATGAGAGGACCAGGACGAAGAGAAATAGGTCACGGCGCTTTAGCAGAAAGAGCATTGGAACCCATAATTCCTAGTGAAGAGGACTTTCCCTACGCAATACGTTTGGTTTCAGAAGTTATGAGTTCTAACGGTTCGTCTTCTATGGCTAGTGTTTGTGGAAGTACATTGGCTCTAATGGATGCAGGTGTACCTATAAAAGCACCAGTATCCGGTATAGCTATGGGTCTTATTAAGGATGAAGAGACTAATAGGGTAGCTATATTATCGGATATTCAAGGAATCGAGGACTTTTTAGGTGATATGGACTTTAAGGTAGCAGGAACTGAAAAAGGTATTACTGCAATACAGATGGACATCAAGATTAAGGGTATAGACAAGGATATATTAACAAATGCTTTAGAAGCAGCTAGAGAAGGACGCATGTTCATAATGCAAAAGATGTTGGAATGCATTAGTGAACCTAGGAAAGAATTGTCTCCCTATGCACCTAAAATTATATCCACTACTATCGATCCAGATAAGATTAGAGATGTCATTGGACCCGGCGGTAAGGTTATTAATGGAATAATAGCTGAAACAGGAGTAAAGATTGACATCGAAGATGATGGACATGTATTCGTCTATTCACCCAACTTGGAGGATGCAGAGAGAGCTATTGAAATGGTGGAAAATATCACCAAGGAAGTAGAAGTTGGGGAAGTTTATAACGGTACAGTAATGAGGATAATGAATTTTGGTGCTTTTGTAGAGTTATTACCAGGCAAAGAAGGTTTAGTTCATATATCCAAGCTATCTCATGAAAGAGTATCAAAGGTAGAAGATGTAGTTAAAGTAGGAGATAAAATTAAAGTTAAAGTTACAGATATAGATGAACAAGGAAGAATAAACCTTTCTAGAAAGGATATTCTCCCTCCGCCTGAAGGTAAGACAGATTCAGAGGGAAACATAAGAAAAAGCAAGGATGACAAGCCTAGGGAAAGATCAACAAAAAGAAATCACAGAAGAAATTAATTAAGAAACATAAACTTTTTTAAGTTTATGTTTTTTTATCATATATTTGCCTCCTAAGAATACCTATAGAATAGACCTTTAGATTACAGCAATAAGCATTGGAGGCATTATTATATGATTATTATCTACATTCCCTATAAAAAGAAAAAATTTGTTTATTTTACTATTTCTATTGCAGTTATTGTTTTAATGCTTTTTATATTCTATAATACAAATAGTAAAGATGTATTTAATATAATCTCAATCCCTCAACCTATTTATAAAGGGGACGAAAATATTCCCAAGGTTTCCTTTGCATGTAATGTGGTTTGGGGAACTGAGTATGTACCGAAAATGCTGGACCTTTTTCGTGAAAAGGATATTAAAATTACTTTTTTCATTGGGGGAGAATGGGCTAGTGAAAATGCTGATTTGCTTCGACAAATGGTTATGGAAGGCCATGAATTAGGCAATCATGGCTATTATCATAAACACCATAGTCAACTAAACTTTGACGAAAACAGGAGGGAGATCAGTCAAACCGAAGATATCATATATAAGATAACAGGAGTAAAAACTGTTTTATTTGCTCCCCCATATGGAGAGTTTAATGATACAACACTCAAAGCAGCAGACTCTTTGGGATATAAGACTATAATGTGGAGTATTGATACCATTGATTGGAGAAGGGAAGGGGCAGAGGTCATAGCCAATAGAGTTCTAAAGAAACCACATAATGGGGCTATCATACTTATGCATCCAGTAGAAGATACGCTAGAGGCACTTCCCATAATAATAGATCAATTAAGAGAAAGAGGTTTTGAAATAGGTAAAGTATCAGATGTTTTGCCTTAAATGTAAAAACCCTTATAAGCATGAAAGGTGAAGGAGATAATGTACAAAAGACTTGAACTAAAAAACGGTATACAAGTAGTAGTTGAAAAAATACCTCATTTTAGATCAGTTGCTATAGGATTATGGTTTAAAGCCGGATCTGTGTATGAGAGTAAAAATGAAAATGGATTATCACATTTCATAGAACATATGTTGTTTAAGGGAACAAAAAAGAGATCGGCTAAAGATATAGCCCAAACTCTTGAGGCTGTTGGAGGTCAATTAAATGCCTTTACAGCAAAAGAATGTACTTGCTTTTATTCTAAGGTGATAGATGAGCACTTAGAACTAGCTCTAGAGTTATTGTCGGATATGGTATTGAATTCTATTTTTGATGAAAGGGAGCTAGATAAGGAAAAGGGAGTAGTATTAGAGGAGATATCCATGTATGAGGATTCTCCCGATGATGTAGTCCATGAACTCCTCCATAATAAATTTTATGATGCCCATCCTTTAGGTCAATCAATCCTTGGTACAGCAGGAAATATAAAAAGTTTCACTAGGGAAGGACTGTTAGAATTTTTTGATAAATTCTATGCTCCTAATAATTTAGTTATATCAGTTGCTGGAAACTTCGATAATAATAGACTTATATCACTCCTTGAAAAATATTTTGGAAATTGGGACAAACCTGATAGCAGACTTATACGACTAGAGACGCCTCAGTCTAACAGCGGAATCTTTTATAAATATAAAGATATAGAACAAACTCATTTATGTATAGGTTATCCTGGATTGCCCATAGGGCATAAATCAATATATGCACTTATGGTTTTTAACAATCTTTTTGGTGGAGGAATGAGCTCTAGATTATTCCAAAAAATACGAGAGGACAAGGGGCTGGCATATTCGGTTTATTCTTATCCTTCCAGCTATGTTCATGGTGGACTTTTTACAATATATGCAGGTATAAAATCCAGTCAGACAGCTCAGGTGGTATCTATAATTGCACAGGAAATAGAATCAGTTAAAAATCGAAATATCACCAAAGAAGAGTTTTATATGGCTAGAGAGCAATTAAAAGGAAATTATATATTAGGTTTAGAAAGTACTAGTAGCCGAATGTCATCTATAGGAAGAAATCAATTGCTATTAGGTAGAATATTAACGCCTGATGAAGTACTCACCAGAATTGATAACGTAACTTTAGATGATATATATGATTTATTTGATCATATATTTGGGAAAAAACAGCCAGTTATTGCACTAGTCTCTAAGGATGATTTGAGTGAAAAAATACAAGGAATATTCTAATTTTGTAAAATCATATCATTAAAAGAGAGGCATAAAACAGCCTCTCTTTTTTTCTTCACTTTATATTAACTTTTCTCATATTATGGTATTGAATTATAGGTTTATATTTTGCTAGAGGAGTAGAAAGGAGACTTAGTCTAGTAATACAAGGGTTAGGTGGGGGAAAAATGGTTTTTTCAGTTATTGGTGGTGATATGCGCCAAATTCAATTGATGAATATACTGTTAGATAAGGGTAATAAGGTTAAGGCATTTGGAT